>JAQBZB010000014.1 GCA_027622275.1 Planctomycetota bacterium
CAAAAAAACGCCGCGCTACGCCGATGCCCCTCCACATTTTCCGATGTGATGAGAAATGCAGGCTAGAACGAAGCATACGCTGGACTTTACAGGGTCGGCCGGATTTGACCGGCCCTGTCGAGGTTGTCAACGTCGCGGCGAAACCTGTTCGTGTGGGGCGGTGTGGGGATGTCACGTTGCGCATCAACCGCCCAACGATTTCGAGTTTGCACGCGGAAGTGTTCGCACGAGATGGTACACTCTGGCTGCGCGACTTGAACAGTACCAACGGCAGCTATGTAAACGGTACTCCGGTGATCGGCGAGATGCGGCTTGAACGGGGAGATCTCGTCCAGTTCGCGGACGTGGCGTTTCGCGTTGGCTGCGTCGAGGCCGCGCTTGGCGTGAACAGCGAAACGGTCGCCACATCGACTTACGACGAAGCTCTTTCGCTCGTGCAGTTTGACCGACTGATGCAGCACGGAAGCGTCATTCCTCACTTTCAGCCGATTGTGTCGCTGCCCGATCTCGAAGTGATCGGATACGAAGTCCTGGGACGCAGCCGCCATTACGGCTTGGAAAGTCCGAAGGACATGTTCCTGGCCGCGTCTCAATTGAACCAAGAAGGTGAGTTGAGCGAGTTGCTGCGCTGCGTCGGGATGCGCGATGGCGAAGGAATTGAAGGCAATCGTAAGCTGTTTCTGAATACCCATCCCGTCGAATTAGTTACGTGCGGTTTAATGGAATCGCTGGGACAGCTTCGCAAGCTTCATCCGCATCAACCCATTACTTTGGAAGTACACGAGGCTGCCGCGACGGACGTGACAATGATGGAGACATTGCAGCATCGTTTGACTGAACTCGACATGAGCCTGGCCTATGACGATTTCGGAGCGGGGGAAACGCGACTGATCCAACTGGCAAATGTCAGCCCAGACTACGTCAAGTTCGACATGCACATGATCCGCGACATTCACCTTGCCTCGCCGCGACAGCGGCAACTGCTCAGCACGCTCGTCGCCATGGTGCGCGAATTCGGCAGTGCCGCGATTGCCGAAGGGGTCGAGACCGATTCCGAGCACGAAGTTTGCTGCGAGATCGGATTTGAGTTTGGACAGGGCTACTTCTATGGCAAACCGTTGCCAGCGGAACGACTCAGCGGTGACGCTCGACAAGCATCGTTGTTCTACATCTAGTGCGATTCTCCGTTGTATGCAGCGGAAGCCGCGAGACTTCCGACTCGCTTTGGCGCTTGCGAGTCCCGCTACGCTCGTGGACCGGCACGAGTGCTGGCCACTAATTCTGCTGCCGTGTTGAAAAACATGGCACGAATCTGTTCGTCGGAAAGGCCAACTCGCAATGCCGCCTGCCGCATCGCACGTAGCTGCTCGTAACGCGTGAACGTCATTCGCGAGTCGCAATGCGTGAGGTTCAGTTGGTGATTCGTTGGCGATAGGTAGGCCCAGCCGTAACCGAAGGCAATGTACTTGCCTCGCAAGACACCCACCGGGACGTCGTCGCTGCCATACATCACTCGCTCGGCACCGACCGTTCGAATCAACGTTTCGATCGCATCCGATTCGCAGACCGACGATGTGTCGAACCAAATATTCGGTAACTCGGATAAGCGTGTCCCAGCACGTTCGATCGGCCAGGCGGCATAGCTGCGGGCGCAATGGGCGAGAATCCACTTGGCGCGGGGATAGGTCGCGGTCAGATGCTGGAGGTCCGCGAGATTCTGCTCGTCGCCAATTGCCTCGGCTCGCGACAGATGCATCATGATCAGCAAACCCAATTCGTGGGCAACTTCGATTTGATGTTCTGGCAGGAAGTCGGTGATACGACAGTTAACGGCATCGCCAGTTTGGGAGTAAAAGCGATAGGGCTTGAGTCCCAGAAAGCCGTGCTGCCGGACCGCGGTTGCGATCTGGTCGGCGGTCATCTCGGGGCGAACGAGCATCAACGCGCCGGAGGGCGGATCAGACGCGACTTGCTCCGCGACGAACTGATTCGACGCCTCGAAATCGCAATGTTCGGCAAACGGGAACGGAAAGGCGAGCCGCGAGACTTGCCGATCCGGCATCAACCGCCGATCGTATTCATCGAGCAGTTGCCAACTCGCCTCCTCAAATTCCTCTTTGACGAATTGACGATACGAGCTGTGTTCTTTGTCCGGTCCCGTGTAAAAGGCCCAGCGATAGATGTGCGTATGGACATCGAAGATCCGCACGGGAACAAAGCTGGCAAGTTCTTCTTCCCAGATGCGACGATCGAGATCATTGAGTTCGACGAGTGACACAGGATACTCAAACCAACTCGGGCAGCGGTTGTGCTTGGCCTTCGATCAGGTATTGCGGACGTCCGCCGAGGTCGCGAATCGTCGCCTGGCTGGCATCGATACCGAGATTGCGATAGAGCGTCGCGTAGACCTCGGGGAACGTGACGGGGCGGTCGACGGCTTCGCCGCCAAGCCGATCCGTCGCGCCGATGACTTGCCCGGTCTTCATCCCGCCGCCCGCCATCAAGGCGCAATTCACGTTTGGCCAGTGATCCCGGCCGACTTGCGCGCTGATCTTCGGCGTCCGTCCGAACTCGCCCCAGACGATGACCGTGCAATCTTGGTCGAGCCCGCGCTGGTGCAGATCTTCGACCAACGCGCTGACGCACTTGTCGAACGGTGGAAAGTCCTCGCCCTCGCGCTTGAAGATCGAATTATTCGCCCCGCCGTGCCAATCCCACTTGCTGTAGTTCAAGGTCACGACGCGCGCACCGGCTTCGATCAATCGTCGCGCCGCGAGCAAGCTCTGCGGAACGCGCGGGGCACCATTCCCGTCCATGAATATGGTCGGATCGCCCGTCCCGTAGCGCTCGACGATCGCGGGGTCTTCTTTCGACAGATCGAGCGCGTCGGCCAACTTCGACGACGTCAACAGATCGATCGCCTGCGACGTAAAGGTGTCGATGCCTTCGAGCGTCGTCGTGTTATCGACTTCGCGTTTGAGCCGATCGACGCTCTTCAACAGCTGCTCGCGATCGCCGAGCCGATCCAACGTCACGCCATTCAGCACCATGTCATCGCGCGTCGGACCCATCGGCCGGAACGGCGAATAGGAAGTGCCGAGGAAGCCCGATCCGGGCTCGTTGTACGGACCGTGCGTGCAAGGGTAGCAGAGGCTGACGAACGGTGGCGACGCCGCACCCGTCGCGCCTTGGACTTTTGCGACCGCTGATCCAAGTTGAGGCCAGCCGCCGGAAGGCTTTGGGTTCTTGGGATCGTGACCGTTGAAGACTTGAATGGCGTCGTGTCCCGCTTGCGATCCGACGATCGAGCGGATCGGAACGAGCTTGTCCATCATGCCGGCCAACAATGGAAACGCTTCGCAGATCTCGATCCCCGGCACGTTCGTCGCGATGGGCCGCCACGGGCCGGCGACTTCGGCGGGAGCATCCGGTTTCAGATCGAACATGTCTTGATGCGGCGGTCCGCCAACCAAATAAATCATGATGACGGACTTGTTCGACTTCTTGACTCCCGCAGCCGCTTCGGCTCGCAGCAATCCAGGCAGTGTCAAACCAGCAGCGCCCAGCGAACCGATCTTAAGAAAATTTCTTCGCGACACTCGATCGCAGAACGCGGCGTTCGAGTGAGCGTGGTCTTGGATCGTCAGCATTCATCTACCTCCAAGCAGCGGGCGGGACGTTCAAGCAGGGTTCTGAGTATAACAGACGGGCGTTGACTATCCTACTTCGGATTGACAAGTAGGCCGGAACTAAGCTTTGCGCCGTTCCGGCCGCATCGCGACGCTTGGCTGATGCCGGAACTGCGCAGACTTGTTCCGGCCTACATTACTCTTTGATACGAGGAAATCACAACAAAGAGTCCTGGGCTGGGGTGTTCAGTTTGGTGCTGTCGACGCCGATCAGGACGATGTCGTTTCTGTTCCGCATGAATTTCTTCGTTGGACTCCTGTCCCCCAACGAGCTTGTCTCGTTGGAGACAAAAGATTCGTGAGTTAGCAGCGCACGTGAACGAGACCGAGACCCCAACGGGCTCGCCCCGTTCGGTGAATGAGATTCGCCGTCCGTGTCGCTCACGCCGCGACAGCGTCGCCTTGCAGAAACTGATTCACCCACGAGGCGAACTCGTGGGGGTCTTGGTATTCGAGCGGCATGCTACTAACCGGCTAATCTTGGGTTCCAACGGGACCAGCCCGTTGGGGACCTAGGAACAACTTTAGCATCACTCGAGAGGCCCGATTTCGTCACGGATCACCAGATTCTGAACACCCCAGTCCTGCCCCTTTTGATTTGTCCCGCTGGGTGGTCAAAGTTTGTGCGCAATCGCTTAACGTCGAAGTAGATTGCAGGTAATATGGCAACTGGATGTGGTTGCGGTTCGTAGGCGTATCGATCAGGAGTTATCCATGCGACAGATCTCTCGTCGGCGGTTTGTGTGTCTTGTCGCCGGAGTTGGTGCTTCGGTGGGAACCATCGCAGTGCTGCGACACGGCTTGGAACCGAGTGGCGCGATGCCGCCGATCGGAAGTCTGCGGCGCGTCAGCCGGACGTCATGGGCGCTCGGGTCGAATGTTTCGATTGACGTCTTGCATCGCGACGCGGCGGCTGGCCAGACGGCGATCGATGCCGCGTTCGATGAGTTGAATTTGATCGAAGACGTGATGAGTCTTTATCGCGTGAACAGCCAGCTCTGTCGGCTGAACCGCGATGGCGTACTCGACGATCCACATCCTTACTTCGTCGAAGTGCTTCAAGCGGCGCAAGCGATGTCCCGGCGGAGCGAGGGCGCGTTTGATGTGACGGTTCAGCCGCTGTGGGATTTGTATGCGACCGCTCAGCGTCAGAATCGGCTGCCCTCCGACGAACAAGTCGAGTTGGCTCGGCGGCAGGTTGACTGGAAGAAGTTGCACGTCGCGCGATCGCAGATTCGCCTCGACGGTGAAAGGACCGCGATCACGCTGAATGGAATCGCGCAAGGATTCGCGGCGGATCGAGTGGCGGCCGTGTTGCGAGAACACGGGATCGAACATGCGCTGATCGATACGGGAGAGATCGGCGCGTTGGGAACGAAGGCGGATGGTGACCCTTGGAGCATTGGCATTCAACACCCGCGCGATCGCGAAGCGTTCCTTTCCGTCGCCCAGCTGGCGGGGCGATGCCTCGCAACATCCGGCGACTATTCCACGACCTTCAGCGACGATCATCGGCATCACCACCTGCTCGATCCTCGCACAGGCCGCTCGCCGAGCGACTTGTCGAGTGTCTCGATCACGGCACACACAGCGTTGGATGCCGACGCGTTGTCGACAGCCGTGTTTGTGATGGGAGCCCAAGCCGGAATGAAGCTCGTCGAAACAACTCCCGGTGCCGGTGCGTTGCTGGTGCTGAAGGATGGCCGATCCGTTGCAACTGCCGGTTTCCCTTCTTTTCAAGGGTGAGGCGAAAAGATGCGACCCCAACCGTATACGAGCGGCGCTTCGCGTCCTCCTTCAAAGTTCAAAGTCATGTTGTGCGTTGCCGTCTGCCTGACGCCGGCGTTGCTGCTGGCCGAGGATCTTGTCGAGTTCCTCAATGGCGCGAAAGTGACCGGCGCGATGAAGGAGATTCGCAAGGAGAAGAAGGAGTTTGATTTCGAGATTCAGTTGGGTGGCCGCAAACTCGTGCGGACGTATACCTTCGACAAGGTTCACGCCGTCACAATGCAAGGAAAGCGGCACGTTCTCACGCCGATGAACGATGCTCCCGTGGTTGCGAGCGGTACCGCGTCCAGTTCGCCCGCGTCGCGGACGAAGGCGCAAGTGCTAGATCTGATCAACACGGTCGGTTCGACGCCGCCGGATTGGTTCGAGGCGACGCCGTTGGACTATCCCCAGACGCTGGACCTCGATTGGCCCTTGCAACCGCCGGACAAGGGCTGGAACAACCAAAGGAACGTCGGCCAATACAAGTGGGACGTGATCAATCCGAATCCGGGGCGATGGCAGTCCGGTGTGCGTCTGATGCATCACGTCATGACGCTGCACAAGGATCAGCCGGCGCTGTTGCAACGCGACATCAAGGCGCTGGCCGAGATGTACTTCGAGCTGTTTCAAGATTATCCTCGCGCCGCATTTTGGTTGCGTCAAGCCAAGGTCGAGCTTCCCGAACCGCCGGGCGTCCATCTGGCCGAGTGCTACTGGCGGTTGGGGAACAAGCAGATGGCGTTGGAGATGTTGAAGGCCCGCAGCCTGCCGACGAATGCGATTAAGCTGCTTGGCGACATGGCGCAGACCGAGCGGGCGATTCAGCTCTCCGAGGCCTTCGCGAAGATGAACCGGCGTCACGAAGCTTACCTGCTGGCGGGCGACGCTTGCCGTACGGTGGGGCGGCACAAGGATGCCATCGACTTTTATCAAAAGGTCATCGATGCTCCCGATGCCCGGAACGAAGAGTATGCTCAGCGGTTTCATGGGCTGGCGCGGGACGGCATCGAGGCGCTCAACCTGATCGACAAGGCGAACGTGGCCAAAGTCGCCGACGGCAGCTATCGGGCGTCGAGCGTTGGTTACAGCGGGGCCGTGGAAGTCGAAGTCCGTGTGGCCAATCATCGGATCGAAGAGGTGAAAGTGATCAACCACCGCGAGAAGCAGTTCTACGCGGCCTTGACCGACACACCGAATCAGATCATCACAAAGCAGTCCGTGAACGGCATTGACGCCACCAGCCGCGCGACGATCACGTCGCAAGCAATCGTGAATTCGACGGCCAAGGCGCTGGCCAAAGGCGCTCAATGAGATTATCTGATCGCGATGTGCCACGATGCGACTGAACTGGTTCTTACCATTTCTGCGAAAGAAGAAAAAAAGCGAAACGCTCGCGCCGCCGTCGTTCGTGATGCGCTGCGCCATGACCGTGCTGCCGCGTTCGTGGTTTGCGGATCGAGTGACCGGGAAGTCGGGACGGATCCGGAAGCTGTTGCAACGCATTGGCCCTTCGGTCTTGTCATCACCGCTACGTCGGATCGTGCAAACAGCTTGCCTCCTCTTGTTCCTCACGCTGTTCTTCTACGTGTGTTGGCCGTATAGCGCACGACCGGCCGGGGACGGACAGAAGTCAGACGGCTGGCGACTCGTCGAAGTTGAACAACAAACGGGCTTGTTTCGATTCGAGGCTGACCGCCGGCCGGCTTGGATCGAACGTGACGGGCAAGTCGTGCATGTGACAAGCAGCGCCGGGAGCGCGGCGTACGTCGGTGCTTTCGCGATTGCCGACATGGCCCCGAGCGGAGTGTCGCTGTGCCCGATCAGTGAGTTGTCGCCGGAAGCGTTCGACCAACTGCTCCTCGCCCAGGGCACCTGGTCGCTGACCGAGACCGAGCCGGATCGTTGGCCCTCGCATTACGCGGACGAGCTGCGGAAGAAAGAGTTTGTTCCAGCGGAACTCTTTCTGGTAATCGACCCGCTCGTGAGCCTGTCGACGGCGATCGCGTCGCGAAGTTGGGTGTGGTCACTCACTTCGGCGGCGATCATTCTGGTCGTTTGCGTGTTGATACCGCGTGGCTTCTGCGGATACTTGTGCCCGCTTGGTACTCTCATCGACTTGTTTGATTGGAGTGTTGCACGGCGGGTGAAGCGATTTCGCGTTACAGACGACGGTTGGTGGGTTCACATAAAATATTATCTGCTCGCGGGCACACTTGTCGCAGCGATGTGCGGCGTGCTGGTCTCGGGTTACGTGGCGGCAATTCCTGTTGTCACACGCGGCCTGTTGTTTCTCGGCGACCCGCTTCAGAGCGGCCTGTCTCGCGGCTGGCATCTGGTGCCAGAGATGAATCTTGGTCACGCCTTCTCAATGGCCCTCTTTGCAATCGTTCTCTGCCTCGGTTTTTTACAACCGCGTTTCTGGTGCAAGTATGTCTGTCCCAGTGGAGCCGTCTTCTCGCTCGGCAATCTGTTTCGCATCACCGAGCGGAAGGTCGAGTCGACCTGCATTAATTGCAACAAGTGCGTCGAGATCTGTCCGTTCGATGCCATTAAGCCGGACTTCACGACGAGGACGTCCGACTGCACGCTCTGTCAAACTTGCGGCGGCGTTTGTCCGACGCAGGCGATCAAATTCGTCGAGCGCTGGAACTTGGTCGAGTTGAAGGTCGAAAACGATCCGCCCACGGGCGAGACGTCGCTTGGCCGCCGCGGCTTCTTGTCACTCGCCGCAGGCAGCGCGGCGGCGATCGTCGGCGGAGCAAGCGTCGCCGTCGCCACGCGATCCTTCGGGGCCAGGCTCGACGATCCGACAGCCTTCCGGCCGGTGCGACCGCCAGGCAGCGTCCCCGAGCGACAGTTTCTCGAAATGTGCATTCGCTGCGGCGAGTGTTTCAAAGCGTGTCCGAACAACGTGCTGCAAGTCGAGGGCTTCCAGCAAGGCTTCGAGGGCTTATGGACGCCGCTGGTCAATGCCGATTGGGCGGGCTGCGAATCGAGTTGCAACGCGTGTGGTCAAGTCTGTCCGACCGGAGCCATTCGCGCGTTGCCGTTGGAAGAAAAGAAAGTGGCCCGCATGGGGCTCGCGATCGTCAACGAGAAAACCTGCTTGCCATTCGCGAATCGGGAAGCTTGTCAATTGTGCGTCGACGAGTGCAACGCGGCCGGCTACGAAGCGATCGAGTTCATCAACGTGCATACGTCCGTCGACGATAACGGGATGCCTGTCGAAGGCTCTGGTTTCGTCGCCCCCGTCGTGCTGGCCGACAAGTGCGTCGGCTGCGGCTTGTGTCAGACGCGCTGCTACGCCATCAACGTCAAAGAAAAACATTTGCTCACTGGCTCGGCGATCGTCATCGAAGCCGGCCTTGGCAAAGAAGATCGCCTGATGACCGGCTCGTACATCCAGTTGCGCGAAGACGAGATGCTGCGGCGTAAAACGACAACGCATCCGCCAGCGACCGACTTCTTTGTACCCGAGTCAACGCCAGACTCCGACGGTGAGGCAATTCCCGAGTCGTTCCAGCCAGCTGCGGACAATCCGTTTGGCTCGACGAACTAACGACGACAGTTCCGCTCGTGACGGCCAACGGAAAAGTGCCCGTCTGAAGAATGATGTGCTGTTGCGCTACGTGCGCACGTTGCAGCGGTACAAGGAGTCCGCTACTACCGGGCCAGCACAATGCAAGCGGTAACCGCAACCTTTAGAAACGGCCAAGTGGAATTGACCGAGGCTGTAGACTGGCCGGAGGGAACGCGACTCGAAGTCGTTCCGCGAGGCGCGCCAGACAATTCCCAACCCGCCGCCCCGATGACCGAGTGGCCGGACGGTTTTTTCGACCGACTGCGGGGAAAGTGGGGTGACGAACCATTCGAGCGTCCGCCACAAGGTGAACTTGAACGACGCGAGGATTGGTAATGGCATGGCTCCCGGATATCAACGTCTGGATTCACCTCCTCAAACAGCCTGGCAGCAAAATCGAACAATCGCTGCTCAGTCATCCATCCGACCAGGTTTTTCTTTGTTCGATTGGCATGGCGCAACTGTGGCACGACAGGGCTTTTGTTTTGTTTAATCTGTGACGAGCGCAGATGAGTAGCATGGCCTCGCAGGCCGTGTGTTTTCCGGCATTCCCAAGCTGACACGGCCTACGAGGCCTACGAGGCCATGCTACTTCTTGCGCAACTTCAAACAAACAAAAGCCCTGTGTGGCACGGTGCCTACAAATATGGAAACACGGAGCGACGGTTGAAAGTCTTGGAAGAACTGTTTGCGGGATTCGTGTCCTTGCCGTTCGACGACAGCGCCGCGTGGCATTACGGCGACATTCGTCACCGGCTCGTGACGGCAACTATCATAAGCTAGTTCAAGGTTCGTTCTTTAGGGAGCGCCGCATGAGTAACCAGTTGATTGGAAGACGTGCTGTGATATGTCTACTTGCGATGATTGTCGTTCTCGTGCCATCGTTTCTGGTAGTCAGCCTACAGAGCAACAACATCTCAACAGCAAATGAAGCTGCGCCGATATCAGAGTTTGGGTACAAGGAGTACGTCAAGGAAGGGCCGTTCGTCATCAACATCAGTTATCGCTCCGCTCGATGTTGTCTTGCGAGCATTCAAGTACGTCAGGCTTTCTAGCCTGACAAGGGGAGTGTCAGCCTAGAAAAAACGTACATTGCGGCTGTGCCGCACTAAGTGGATCAGGAGTTTCCCGCGAAGCGCAAGTACATGTTCATTGACCAAGACGGACGCGGTGGCTTAAACAATGATCGCGGCGAAGTAATTTTGAACATGGATGCACAGTTCTCCGTTGATGCCTCCTTCGATCCAAACGTACCGGGGAGCGTCTCGGAATACTCCGTGACTATAAGAGGTGTTGGCTTTACGGATCTTGATGTAAACGGATCCTTCGACTATCGGGTAACGACAGAGACTGCGGCACGGGTCGATGTGTGGTATGAGAATGCTTGGCGTGAGACCGTTGTTGGTGGCGACCTGTACGAAAGGAAACTAGCCAAGGTGCGCTGTACAACTAACTTCTCGGCTTTGAGGCTGGCTTCTTCTTGCGGTCGCGTTTCATATTGGGCGTCTTCGACGTTACGGCGGCGGTGGGCAAGGCAAAGGAACTGGCTTGCTGCTGCTGGAACTTCTGCTTGGCCGGCTTTGTGATGAAGCGTGTTAGTTCGACTTGTTCGTAGTCGTCGAAGTAGCTGCCGCCGTATTGTGAAGCACGCTGGCGGCGCGGGTGGCAGACGTAGAGCCAATCGGCGGCGCGAGTCATGGCGACGTAGAACATGCGGCGTTCTTCTTCCAACTGTTCCGGATCGAACATGCTGCGTTCGTGCGGAATCTTGCCGTCGCTGGCGTGTAAGATGTAGACGACTTTCCACTCCAAGCCTTTTGCGGAATGCATCGTGCTGAGTATCAGGCGGTCGCGGTCGGCGTCTTCCGCGAGAGCTTCTTCGCCATCGGGCGGGTCGAGTGCCAACTCGGCCAACATGGTCGTGCGGTCCTCGAACCGGCTCACCACCTCTTTCAATTGTTCGAGATCGCTCAGCCGTTGAGGCAGGTTATCGTAGCGGCCTTCCATTAGCGGCTCGTAAAAAGTCAGCACGCTTTGAATCTGCATAGCGAGATTGTCGTCCGCTTGTGCCGACAGATATTGAAGCAGGCTAACCAACTGCGTCCATTCGTCGACGGCTTTGGCGGGCGGTTTGGTCGCCGACCAAGCTGCGAAGTCTCCGCCTGCATCGATCACAATCTGCTGAAGCTGCATCGCCTTTTTTGGTCCAACTCCGGCCAACAAAGTCAACACGCGCTGGCCAGCCACACGGTCGCGCGGGTTTTCCGCCAGGCGGAGGAACGACATCAGATCCTTGACGTGAGCCGATTCAATAAATTTCAAACCGCCGTATTTGACATACGCGATGTCTTGCCGTGCCAATTCGGCTTCCAGCAAGATGCTGAGTTGAGCCGACCGAAACAGCACGGCTTGTTGCGAAAGCGGAATTCCCCGCTGGCGGTGATCGTGGATGCGGGCGACGATGAAGTCCACTTGCTCGTGCTCGTCAAAGCAGGTGATCAGTTGCGGCGGCGAGCCTTCCTCGCGATCCGACCACAGATCTTTCGTGTACCGTTCGCTGGCTTGCGAGATGACGCTGTTCGAGGCCGCCAGAATCGGCGCGACGCTGCGGTAGTTTTGTTCCAACGCGATGACTCGCGCTCCGGGAAACTGTTTGGGAAAGTCGAGGATGTTGCGGACGTTCGCGGCACGGAACGAATAAATCGACTGAGCGTCGTCGCCGACAATGGTCAGGCCACGTCCATCGGGGCAGAGCCGCTTGAGCAACCGCGATTGCAGACAGTTCGTGTCTTGATACTCATCGACCAGGACACAATCGAACCGATCGCGGATCGTTGGCCCGGTCTGTTCGTGTTCGAGCAGCTCGCACCATGTCACTAGCAAATCGTCGAAGTCGAACACGTTCAATTCGCGTTTCCTGTTCGCGTAGCCTTCGAACAGTTTCGCGAACGCCGCAGCGTATTTCGTTTGCGAGGAGAATTGTTGTTGGAGCGTCGCATCGAGCGACAACTGGGCGTTGACCATGTAACTGTGAATCGACATGCACGTTCCCTTCCTGGGGAACTTTTTGTCGTCCTTCGCCAGTTCAAGATCTTGGCAGACGGACTGCATCAAGGATTCGGCGTCGCCACGGTCGTGGATCGTAAACCGCTCGTCGATGCCGATATGTTTTCCGTAGATTCGCAGCAACCGCGTGCCGACGCCGTGAAACGTGCCGCCCCAGACGTTGCGGCGGACGTCTTGCTGAGCCAGCACGTCGCCCACTCGCTGTAGCATCTCGGTGGCCGAGCGGCGAGTGAACGTGAGCAGTAAGATGCGGTACGCCGGTATGCCTTCAGAGATCAAGTGCGCCACGCGATGCACCAGCGTCGTCGTCTTTCCGGTTCCAGCGCCCGCGATGATTAAGAGAGGTTCGCTGCCGTGTGTTGCGGCGATTCGCTGTTGTTCGTTGAGATTGGCGAGACCGGCGGGCGCAGTTGCAGGTACGATGCTGCCCGACTTCTTTGTTAACGCATTCTTGGGACGTGTTGTCTTATTGCGAGGCATCTTCTTCTCCGGTGCATCGACGTACGACAGCCTTTCCAGGCTGTCTTGGTCAGCCTGGAAAGGCTGACGTACTTCATCAGGGACATCGACGAATTGGCGCAGACTTTCATCACCGGCAATACCAAAGCCGGTGCCGCTTCCAATCGTTTCGAAGCAACCGTCAACACGAATCACTTCCGCCGTCGCACCGTCTTCTAGTTCAAACGACCTCGTTTCGCCACAACGAGAGGCGGCGGCGACCATCTCACGCATATAGGACAAGCCGCGCGTCGCTTCCGGTCGATCCCAAATCTGAGACGCGGCGTCCAATAACGCCCGCGACAAGAATACCACACACTTTGATCGGGCGCGCGTCACCGCGACATTCAATCGATTCAGCCCGTAGATGAACTCGGCCTCCTGCACGGCAAACTCGGGATCGGAGACGCCGTAGCTGACAATCACGGCGTCGGCTTCCTGGCCCTGCATTTTGTCGACCGTATCGACGAAGGGCGGGTGCTGCCACATGCGCTGACGCCGCAGTTCGCGCTCGATCAAGCGGATCTGGGCGCGATGCGGACTGACTAGAAACACGCCGCGGCGAAAAAATTCGTCGTCGTTGGCGTAGAGTCTCCCCTCCGCATCTCGCAGCGCGCCGCGCAGCCCGATGACAAGCTTGGAGACCAGTTGTGCTTCCAATTGATTTTCGCGAGCAGCCCACACGCCATCGAGAATCACGATCGTGAGCGGACAGGCCGGATCGAGGCAAGCCTCCGCGAACGGATCGAAACAACGCTCGCGTGACAGACCCAACCGCCGCGCGGCGATCGTCTCGTTGAACGGCAGATAGTCATGGCCGTAAAGCAACCCGGCCGCGAAGCTCGTCAACACATCGTTCATGCGGAAGTTTTCGGTGAGTTGAACTTTGGAGTGCGGTGACTTGTCACCGCTTTCTTTTTCTCTCGTGTTTGGCTTTCCATCTGTGTCGCCAAAATGGGAAAGCGACGACAAGTCGTCGCACTCCAAAAAGGCTTCGAACACGGATCGGTGAAGCACTGGCTGGCCTGCGGGCGGATCGGGGTAGACGCCTTTGATGATCGGCGGAAGCTGCAAGTGATCACCAGCTAATACCAAGCGGCCCGCGCTGCCGGCGAGGCTGATCGGGACCGACGCTTCAGGCACGCGGACTTGCGATGCCTCGTCGATCACGACGAAGTCGAACTCGGGTAGCTTCTCGTACGCTTTCAAACACGCGTAGGTCGTCGCTCCGACAACCGCACAGGTTTGCCGCTTCAACCACTTGGCAAAGTGTTTCTCCTCGATCACATTCGCCGACAGTTCACCGTCACCGTGCCACGCCTTGACCTTGGCGACTTGCAGCTCGCCCGCCAGACCGAGCGAACTTTGCAAGGCCGTGACTTTCCGCAACAGGTTCTCGATGGCCGCGTGTGTGTAAGCGGAAACCAGAACGCGGAACGGCTTCTTGGCCGCGAGATGGACTGCGGCCAAGCCGAGAATGGCTGCCGCCAAGAAGTGCGTCTTGCCCGTTCCCGGTGGTCCCCACACGGGCACGACTCGTTGATTGCAAATGGCGAAGTACGCCCGCGTTTGGCTTCCCGTCAGTTGCAAATGTTCGAGCTGCTGCACCGCCGCTGCGTACAAATCGTCAGAAAGCGGTCGCGGCTGACAAGCGGCCTGCGGGTCGCGAAGCAAACGCAGGAACAATTCGTCTTCACCTAGCCGTTCGCGGACGGCACCGTATCCCTGCAAGAACTCGACCACGCTGTCCGTGCTGTAATCGGTGAATCGCGGGTACAAGAGGAATTGCTGGCCGGGTTGCGGCGGCCCGTCGATGAAAGGCTTGGCGTACTCGACGGTAAGTTTTGCTGGCGTCCCGAGCTTGTCTTTCTGGATTTCGCAAACGCCGACGACGGCCAGATTCGACTGCGGCTTGCCCGTCCAAAGTTGCTTGCGGCACGCGTAGTCTCGGTATTCCAATTGGGCGCGCCGCCCGGCTTCGTTGTCGGTCACTAGCAGCCATTCGGGAAAACCGCCCGCATCGATCGGCATCGCGGTCCCGGATGTGACTTCGAACTCCGTCTCGCTCGTGGCTCGCAACTGCATCACCTTGGCAAGCAATAACTGAGCGGCGAGTGGTTCGCAGCGAGCGTGGCGTTTATCCAAGCAGTCGAGGAGACTTTCGTAGCGTGCGAAGAACGCTAGTCGTGACAGCAACGGATCGGCGTAGGGATGCTGCGTGGGCAGCGCGAACTTCGCGGCCCAGGCATAGATCGCATCCGTACCTCGATGCCGGATCGATTGCAACAACTCGCGGGCGGCTCGCAGTCGAGCCGCCGTTTGGCTTTTGATCTGTTCCATCAGTTCGCCTTTGCCGCGATACCACGCCGCGTGGATCGGTTCGGCCCTCATTCCGTGGCCCAGCGGAAAATGAAAGTAATCGTTTCGATTGAGCTGGAAGCGGCTGCCAAGCGACGCGAGCGATTCGGGCAACGTGTAACTCACTTCGACGGGTAACGCCATGACGTGCCCCAAGGCGTCGAGTAACACGACGACGGGAAACGGCACTTCGCGGGCGGGATGGCTGTCCGCAACTAGCAACTCTGGCGATTGAAAGTGAAACAGCAACGTCATCGCCTGCTCGGCCAATTCGGGCTCGTCAACGTCTTGCAACGATTCCAACAGCCACTCGACCAGCAGCCCGCGTTCCTCTTCGGTCAGCACATACGCTTGCAGGCTGAGTTGATCGCGCCACTCGCGATCTTGATTAAATCGATCGACGCCGACAATGATCTCGTGCAACACGCGGACCCATTGGCGGCGGATGTCCGACGTATCGTCGGGTGTCTTGGCCAACAGCACATACGGCTGCGACTTGTTGCCAGGGTAAAACCGTTGCACTGTTTCTGCAGACAACACTTCGTCACGGAGATCCCTGCGCAGCGTGAGGTGAAGGCCAGCCAGATAGATTGCCTGCGACAGCGGCTCTTTCTGCAGGGTGAGGAACAAGCTAATGTTCTCGCCCTTGGACAACGACGGCGACGCCGCACCGTGTGTTTGAGGCTCGTTCGTTTCCAATGCGGTCACTTGCCGCGCGAGGCGTGGACCGCGTCCGGCGAGCGACGCACAACGCGACAGCACATTGTCCGCGTCGCTGGTCTGCAGGAACTCGCCCAATTCCGTGACGGTCGTCACGTGTGCTTCGTGGCGAAGAAACTGCTTGCCGTAGGATGTGAGGTGCGAAATCCGCGAGACGTCGTTGTCACGCTGCATTTGATCGCGGCAATGATCGAAGTAGTCGCACCATTCGCAACGGTGATAGACATGCCAGTTCGCTGCGTCGGGCGGGGCACGAAGTAGAGGCGTCAATTCGTGTCGCAGAAACTTTTCCAGGTGCGGGCGCAGTTCCGCAAGATCGAATTCCGTCGGCGACAACTGCGACCCGAGCCACACTTCGCCTTGCTGCATGTCGACCCGCGGATCTTCAAGCGATTCCGCCCACAGGATCGCTTCCAGTTCCAAGGCGTATAGCAGTACCTGCACGCGATGCGTCAACTGCATCGACTCGCCACGCTTCACATCCATGACCCGCAGCACCCGGCGACCCTCGCCGTCGTCGCGCACGGCGATCAGATCAGGATGGTTGTCGCTGAGCACGACGACTTGGGGATCGATCCCGTAGCGCTCGTAAAACGCGAGCGGCAGGCGCAGCGTCGGTTGGTAAATGAACGTCCCGACCGGAGCCGTGCGCAACAACTCCAACGTCGCTTTCCAATCGAACCGCCGAGTGTGTAGATCGCCCTCGCCCGGAGCGATGAACACTCGTTTGTCGAGATGCTGCTCGACGACAGTCTGCTCCCACACAAAGCCGCTTTCGAGGACCGCTTTGATCAACGGGCTATGGTCGAATTCGGGCGAGGGCAACTGTTCGTCGCGCCGCGTTTGCGGGCTGGCAGCATGGAAGCGAAGAAACCGCTGGCAATCGAGAAAGAAGTAGCGGGCGATCGCCGACGGGCTAGTCCGAAACGGCGGCGCGGTCGCCGGAAGCTGCAACGAGACACTCATTGTCATACCCGTTTGTGCATCCATCCCGACCCGGACTGCTGGGCGTCCCACCCGGCATCAATCCGTTCCAGGTCGCGTTGCCGATCACTATATCATAGAAGGGTTTAGCCGACGAGCATGAACGCGACGGCGACGGGTGCAGAATGCTAGCAGTCTTTTTGCAGAACAGTATTCTCAGACCAGTATTCTCGCACTTCAGCGTTTGATGTTAGACTGGAACGAATGGATAATTACCTTTCGACAGCTCGCATGGAACGTCGCTTGACGGGCGTTCGGTCGCTCGATGAGGAAGGCGATGATCGCGAGTACTGGCACTCTCAAACTCCAGAGCAGCGGATGTTGGCTGCCGAATTAATGCGGCAGATTCTCTATGGCTATGATCCGTCTACCGATCGACTTCAAAGAGTTCTTCGAATTGTTGAACTCGGAGAAAGTTGACTACCTGCTGGTCGGTGGATACGCGGTGATCCATTATGGCTATTCACGAGCGACGGGTGATATCGACATTTGGGTGCGACCAACTCTGGCGAACGGCGAAGCACTGGTACGTTGCTTGGAGCAATTTGGGTTCTCAGTCGGGGCGGTCGACGCTACGAAGTTCGTTGAACCACGTAAAGTGTTTCAGATTGGTATCCCACCACTGAGAATCGACTTGTTGACGGGCATTGAAGGTGTTGAGTTCGACAACTGCTTCGAACAGGGCTCAATTATCGATTGCGAAGGGACTTCAATTCGCATCATAAGCCTCGCAGATCTGAGGATTAACAAGCAAGCCACCGGTCGCGCCAAAGATCAAGCTGACCTTGACTATCTGCCGTGATCTCGGAGACAGCTCGCGTCAATCCGCGACAAGCTGTGCAACAGACGCGGCACGCTCGTTCGTCGATCATTTCACGTAGCGCCAGTGGCTTTGTGTAGCTGAAGTCGCCAAGACTTCAGGGATTTGCACTTCAGGTGCATCCAGTGTCGACCGTCATGAACCGTATAGCAGGCAGACTTCATCGAAGGCTGAGGCGACAGTGCAGCACCCGTGTTGGTGAAGTTAAATGGGAAATGAACTCTTGTGCTTCGGTCGGAAAGCACTGGCATAGCCAGTGGCACACACTTTGCCGCCAGCGCCACCCAGCCGCCGGCATACACGCGTGTGGGGGGCAACTGGGGACGCAGCACTTTCTTGACCTCGCCTCTTCCGACCGACGAAGTGCTGTGTCCCCGATCTTGTGCGATCTTGTGAGCACCGTAGACACATTGGTCAACCTGATGAGGCTTGTGCCCCACCCATCAGCAACCCCATTAACATGAGCCCGCCAACGATTGCTGCCGCAGAGCCCCCGAGCTGCGCAGTCAAGGATATCTGTTCAACAATCAACTCGTTGTTGGCAACTGAAATGAATATCGCTACCAAACCGACGATGAGCCAAGTGGCACTCACGAATATCAGAAGTGTGGATAGTCGGTCTCTAAAGACTTCGGTGTCATTGGTAATTCTTTCGACCGATAACGCTTTGCCGAGGACCAGAATTGGCAATCCGACCACTAGCACAAAGGCTTCCACCGCGAGCCCTTGGAGAATCCTAGTTCCGATCGAGATATTTGCCGTTCCGAACAAACCAGCTACGAGGCCCGCCAGAATTCCGGGGAAGAGAACCACGAGGAGCACAACAATTAAGCTTCCCAGCATCTTGAGGCTGGCGAGTCTCCACCCTCCTGGGTCGCACTTTGGACAATAGTTCATCCCTGTAAGTTCATACTTCAAACCGCACTTCGGGCATTCGTACATTTCTATCTCACCCAGCCCCAGATGTGTGCTGCGATTCGGGTCCGTTCTTCCGGATGGTGAAAAGGTTCCAGGACCCGTTGATAGGTATGATTGCTGTTCAAACGGCAACGCATGGTCAAGCGGGCTCTTTGCTGAAGGGGGATGAAGGGACTTTCCGTACGCGAAACTACAACTCGACCGTCGCAGGTGGTCTCAGCGACTCGATGACGATGTCCTCGCTGGCCACTCCAGTTTGTCGTAGTTCGTCGGCGATTTCCCACTCCGTGTCGTTCTTGCATAAATAAATCTTCTCGTCCGGCTTGACGATCAAGTGCATGAAACAGAAATGCACAAATTGCCCCTTGAGCCAACCGGAATTGACGACTTGATAGTGACCGTGCTCGTCGTCCACAATCGCTACGGTTTCGGTGCCGTCGTCCGGCTGCCAATACTTCGCGAATTCTTCGACGATCCGCCGCGCTGCACGCTTATTCTGAGTCAGTCGATCCATGAAACAACCTCCTCACGCTCAATTGAGTAAACGAGAAAACTGATTTCGTACTTCGAGCATATCTGAGCAATCGCGTTCTTGCGAAAGAGGGGTACTATTGGGACAGGTCTAATTCTCGGTCATCAGCGGTTGCAATCGCTTTCCGCAGCAGTTGGAGTGCCTCGACTTCACGCTCATCAGGTTGCTTCTTGGCTTGCAGTTTCGCTATTCGGCTCGCGAACCACTCCTCTGGATCGACTCCTTGCTTGGCGAACTCCGTAGCAACGTCAGCCTGGATTTCAGACAGCTTCTTCTTGCCGATCATATTCTTTTCTCCAGAAAGCTTCGTAGCTCTGAAATCAGCTCGAGTGCGTCTGGCAACTCGACGCCGCATCCGAGTGCATCATCCAAAGCCTTCAATATCAACGCCTCTCGATCTGGCACGCTCTCAACAACCAACGAGCCAACCAAAGAAGCCAGAAGTGGCACACACGTTGCCGCCAGTGCCACCCAGCCGTTGGCTATGTCCCTTCAATCTCACGTGAAATCTGTCGGGCGTAGTTGTCCGTCAAGCCGGAAACGTAATCCAACACCTGATGCAACCACCACTCGTACGGTTTGCCCGCGTTGCTCTCGACATGATCTTTCGGCCAGGCCAGATCAAGACAACGCTTGGAAACGAACTGCAGCTCCGACGAGTCTTTGCTGCGGGCAAGCTGGCTCGTCGCATTGCACAAGGCTTTGAGGATTCTGCCCAGCGCCTTGAAGGCTCCAAGTTCGGTCGCCACCTTCGAGTGGTCCGCGAAGATTTCGTTGTAAACTTCCTTGACTTGGTTCAGCGCTCTCTTCAAGTCGCCGTCGAAGCTCGATTTCAGATCGGTCGCACGCGAGCCAGCCATGATGCTCTCGTAGTCGCCGACGAATACCTTCCAGCTTTCATCGATCAGCCTCTGCACGACTTTGCCACGCAACATTGACAACGGCATCGACGCCGACGGCGTGTCGCCCAAGAACTGGGCGTAAATCGAACGAACTCGTGATTCCTGGATGATCCGCAGTTCCGCAGCGTCTTCCAGATCGAGCACACGATAGCAGATATCATCCGCTGCCTCCGACAGGAACGACAAAGGATGACGAATATATTCGCCATCCGCGACCAAGCCCAACCGCTCGAACACACCGTGAAAGATCTCTCGTTCACAAGAGAAACAGTTGTACTTCCTTTGTGCCGACGCGCGATCGTCCGTCGAATTCCACGGATACTTCACCATGCCTCCCAGCGTGGCGTAGGTTAGCCGCAAGTAGCCCACCATCGGGTTGTCGTGACGCGCTGCAATCCGAAAGCCTTGCGCGTTTCCTTCGAACAGCAAGACATCCTTCCTCGTGGCAGCGCTGACTTCGAGATCGTCCGGAAAGACGATATCCTCGTGGCACGCTGCCCACTCGCGAATCGCCGACTCGCCCGCATGACCAAACGGCGGGTTCCCAATATCGTGAGCCGCACAGGACGCCATCAGGGTCCACACCACGTCATCGCCACTTTGACTCGGCGGCATCGGCCCGTTTTCACAGAGCCAATTCGCCAGCCGACGCCCGAAGGAACGGCCAACGCTGGCGACCTCGATCGAGTGTGTCAAACGATTGTGAACGTGGTCATTCGGAGCCATCGGGTGGACTTGAGTCTTGCGCGCAAGTCGCCGAAATGGCGGCGAATAAACCACACGATCGTAGTCCGCTTCGAAGTCTGTCCGAAACTCGCTCGCGGACGAAGGGCCTGGTGGCTGATCAGGATAAGGGCATCGCCAATTCGATAGTAGTCTTTCCCAATTCAGCACCGCACCGTTTCCTTGTGTCATGTTTCTCATACCCGTGGTGGAGCATCGCCCAGGACCCTCATTCCGTCGCGCGTGGCGGGACGTCGAGCGGAAGGTTCCAACGATGAACGAGGTGTGTCTCGTTCTTTCCTTCGAGCGGAACTTGGTGCGTGCTGTCGGGGTCGATGTATTTGATGTCGCCGATGCCAAAGTCGTGTGAGACAATCCGCGAGCCAGGCGGCATCTCTTGGAACTGTGACACGAGCCGCTTGGTCATCCACGGCAGCAGGTACATCAACACAACGTCGGCTTCGCGCAAGTCGACCGTGAAGACATCTTGCTCGCGGATTTCGACCAGATCTTCAACGCCGTGCAGCTTGACGTTGGCTTTCGCTTCGGCAACAAGCCCAGGATCGTTGTCGATGCCAACGCCGTGACAGCCGTGCTTCAAAGCGGCGGTGATCACCAGCCGTCCGTCGCCGCAGCCCAGGTCGTAGACGATGTCGTCCGCGGTGAGTTCCGCGACTTCGACCATCTTGTCGGCAACCTCTGGAGGAGTCGTTATGAACGGTGCATTCAACCCGATGCGGAACTCGTCGACAGGCAGGAAAAGTGGAATCGCCGTGACGCGTTGATCGATGAAGAAGGTCGTGGCAATCGCGACGCCTACCGCAACGGCACCGCCAATCAACAGCCAAATGACGCGGTGGTCACTTGGTCGTTCGGCGGGAGTGGAAAGGGTATCAAGAGATGGCGAGTCCATGTGCGGCTCCCGGAAACGATCGAGATCGGAAGGAAAGTGAAACGTGATCCGAGACGGCACGCTTGGACGGAATTGACGAGAACTTAAACTGACGCATGTCCTTATAACACAAGTCCGCGGAGTGTCTATCGCTCTGCAAGATTTCGAGAATACAAGCACGACGCGCGAGCGAGTGTGTACTCGGCGGATGAAACTCACTCGCTGGCGCTTCGTGCTTGTACTGACAACCCACCATTAGGACACTTCAGGTTCCTGCTGTGTGAGGCAATGGAACGAACCGAGGCCCCCTACGAGATCTAGCGACGGCACTCCAACGACTTCCCGGTCGGGACAAAGCTCTTGGAGAATCTCGATTGCGCCGGCATCCGCGGGGTCGTCGAACTGTGGCACGATGACGCCATCGTTGGCGATGTAGAAGTTACAGTAACAGGCCGGCAAACGGTGCCCGTCATGGAACTTTGGCTTCGGCAGCGGCAGCCGGACTACCGTGAACTCGTTGCCGTCCTGGTCAGTCATCTGCGAATGTTGCTCGAAGTTCGCGCGGAGCGGTTCGTGGTTGGTGTCGGCGGGATCATCTTCCCAGGCGGCCACAATCGTCGTCGGATTGACAAATCGGGCCAGTTGGTCGATGTGTCCATCCGTGTCGTCACCGGCCAACTCACCACGCTGGAGCCATAACACCTTTGTCGCGCCGAGGTAGTTCGCCAGATAGCGCTCGGCTTCCGGGCGAGTGATGTTCAGGTTTCGATTCGGATTGAGCAAGCACGATTCGGTCGTCAGGATCGTTCCGCAGCCGTTGCCTTCGACCGAGCCGCCTTCCAAGACAATGCCGGGCGCGAATCGCCGGAGAGCACGGAGGTAGGCGATTTGACCCGGGACAGCGTTGTCCTTACCAAATGGCGGATATTTGCCGCCCCACGCGTTATATTCCCAATCGACGATCGCAGCGTCCCACTCCCGCACCACGAACATCGGCCCGTGGTCTCGGCACCAGGCGTCGTTGGTCTCGATGTCAAGCAGGTCGACATTCGGGTGATCGCCGACGTGTTTTTTGGCATCGGCCATCACGTCAGCGCCACCAGCGAGAATATGAACGGGTTCGAAGCGGGCAATCGCTCGGACCAGCTCGGCAAAGCAACCGGGAACAACTTCGAACTTACCGGGCCAGGTCTCCGGATTGTGCGGCCACGAAACCCAGCTTGCCGCGTGTCGTTCCCATTCGGCGGGCCAGCGATAACCGAGCGCACGGGGCGTTACTTCACTCATCGTCGATAAACCGTTTGGCAAGACCAGCATACGCGTCGATGCGACGATCGCGCAGGAAGGGCCAATGCGTTCGCGCCGTATCAATCGCATCGAGATCACACTCGACGATCAGCGTCTCCTCGTCTTCGTGCGACGCGCGGGCCACAATTTGCCCGTAGGGATCGGCCACGAACGACGCGCCCCAAAACTGCAACTTGCCTTCGTGGCCGACGCGGTTCGTGGCCGCCACAAACACGCCGTTCGAGATCGCGTGGCTGCGCATCATCGTTTCCCACGCCGAGTGCTGGCTCGCGCCGCAGGCTTCCTTCTCGTCAGGCAGCCAGCCGATGGCCGTCGGATAGAAAAGGATCTCGGCACCGGTCAACGCGGTCAGCCGCGCTGCCTCCGGGAACCATTGGTCCCAGCAGATGCAAACGCCAATACGGCCGAAGCGCGTCGCAAAGCTGCGAAAGCCCAAATCGCCGGGCGTGAAGTAGAACTTCTCGTAGTAGAGCGGATCGTCGGGGATGTGCATTTTGCGATACATCCCGAGCTGGCTGCCGTCCGCATCAAACACGACGGCTGTGTTGTGATACAGCCCGTGGGCTCGCCGCTCGAACATCGGACCAACGATCACGACCTCGTGCTTTCGAGCGGCTTGGGCCAACGCCTCGCTCGTCGGTCCAGGAATCGGCTCGGCTTCCGCGAACCGATCGTGATCTTCACGCTGGCACGGATATTGGTTGTGAAACAGTTCTTGCAGGCAGATGACGTTCGCGCCGCGATCGGCCGCGTCGGCGATTCGCGCGAGGGCCTTCTCGACGTTTGGCTGTTTCGACTCGGCGCAGGTCATCTGGACCAGGGCGACCGAGACTTTGCGAGGTGTGGCGTTGCTTTCCATGCTGTGTTTTTAGCATGGTAGCCACGGCAAGCAAGCGGACGAGGGGTACGTGGCCGCTTGCTCCGCAAACGAACGCTGCTTTCGCGGAGCAAAATCAGCCGGTACGCGCTAGCGTCCGGTTCCTGCGGGGAAACCGCGGGCTAGCGCCCAGCGGCTAATTTTGTCACAACCGCGGAGCGAAAGAAAGTCCGCGTAACCGCCTTACCGCACGATGACGATGCTGGACCCCTTCGACAGGATGCCGAAGACGTCTCCGGCGTCGCGAGCCGTCAACGCGATGCAACCTTGTCCCGGTGACAAACCGTTTGGCGAGCTGCCGTGAATGGAAAGATTGCTGCCCAAATCGAGCCAGACGCGACCGTAAGGGTTATTCGGGTCGTCGATCGGAATCGTTTCGCCATTGCCGGCATAATAGGTGCGCCCCGGTTGCTTGTCGTGGACTTGATACTGACCGGGGAGTGGCGCGGGATCGTCTCCCACGTTGATCGAGAATCGACCGGCGTAGAGTTTGCCGACGAACAACGTCAGCTCGTTCTTACTGAGCGAAACTTCCGCCCGAAACGGCCCGCGGACAACTTTCAGTTCACGACCGGCAAGCAGCGTCTCAGGATTCTCGATGCTGTTGATGTTTGCCAACAGCTGCCAAGGCACTTCATAACGCTCCGCGATATTCTTCAGCGTGTCGCCCGGTTGAGATTGATAGGCAGGTTCGATCAGATGCTCCCTCGAATAGATCACCTTGCCCGCCAATGGATCCAGAAAATCGACCAGCTGTGACATCTCGTCGGCACTCAGGCTGGGGTCGTTGTTGAAGGACGAAAGCTTCAACAGGGCATCCTGCCAGGCTTCGGCTTCGATTTTCGTGTGAACCGATTGCATGGTCGCTTGAAACGCGTTCATGCCGCCGCGGGCAGCCCCGCCCGCCGCAACGTCATTGATGTTGGCCTGTGTCGACGTGGACGAGGCCAGCGGGTTATCGCCAGCCCCTGCCGCAGCAGAAGGCTCCGCGGGAACGGTGGCGTAACCTCCGTAGCGATTCGATCCGCCAGATCGATTTACGGGTGATTCGAAGTCGTTCGGCCCGCTAGCCGGGTCGCGCAGCGCGTTCGAGGGGGAAGATGCCGAGTAGTTCACGCCTGAATCAAGCGTGTCGCCGGCTGTTGGCGAATGCGTGTTACCGAGCAAGTCGGGCGCAGCGATCACGGGCGCGGCGGGTGTCGTCGCTCCCGGAACTGGCAGGCGGTGGTTATCGCCGTGATCATGGTGTCTGGCTAGATCCTGCTCGAACGTCCCAGCGGCTTCGGTCGAACGGCTCGCGTTTGGTTCAGTCGTCGGATCGTAAGTTCGCGGTGTGGAGCCCCAAGATGCTGGTGGCGGTGCTAATTCGGCGGGAACAGAATTCGCATCGCCGCCCTCCGGCGTTCCCAACTCGATCTGCAATGCAGGATCGGCGGCACCCGTCTCCCAGGCAAGATCCTGTGGGTATTTGTCGGGGCTGTTCAGAAAGGCATAGACGCCATACAAACACGCCAACAAAAGTACGACAACAACTGCGGTTTTGAGAGTATCCACCATCGTCCTCCTTGACGATCAGAGAGATCGCGAATTTCGCGCGCGGCAGGATCATAGGGGAACGCGTCGAATGACGAAAGAGGAATCGGGCCGCGGTTGCTAGCATGTTCCCGGCAAGTCGACCTCGTGCAGTCGGCCATCCTACACGACTCCCTAACGAAGCAGCTCGCGCAGCTTCTGAAACTGCTGGCGAAACAGATCGGGGGCGTACTGGATCGATACCGCCAGCGAGTTTGGTAAAGCAATCGCGAGTGGCGCGAGTTGCCGAGATTCGTCGCGGGCGGAAACGGGGAGACACGAGTGCGCGGGGCCGTTGGGAAGATCGAGACGAAGGCTTGGCGCAAGTGCTTCTAATGTCTCTTCGATCGCCTTTCCGCGAGTACTTTCCCGCGCGGCATCGCAGGACAACATCCGCAGCGCCCAGGCAATCTGCCGCGCCGAATCGTAGTCGTGCTGCTCGGTGCTGCCGATGACGATCAGTAAGTTGACCGCGTCGGCCACCGCGCGATCGTCGAACGGCTTGGCCAATACCGGCGCGACGACTTCGGTGGTTAACCACTCGGACAACTCCGAACAGGCAGCATTGACGCGCGACGGCGAACCGAACGGCGAGCGTTCCAGCTCAGATTGCACCGCCGTCAGCTTCGTGTGAAACTCCGCGAGCTTCTTGTCGAAGCTGCCGCGGTCGCTTGAAACGTGGCGAATCGCGAGCCGAACAAGCGCCGTGGGCCAACTAGCAAGCATCGGCCTGCCGGGGATTGAGCCGGCACGCTGTTCTTGCCGCCTGCTTGGAGTTGTCAGCTCGTGGTGACACGCACGGCAGTCGAAGCCAGCCAGTTCGGGCCAAGTTTCTTTCTGAGGTTGTTCGAGGGCGGACAAGTCCCGCATCAATTCGATCGATTCACGCAGCGCGACCACTCCGCCGAGCACGACCGCCGAGCTGCGATGATGGTGGCGGAGAACCAGTTCCTGCGAGTCGCCCGCTGCCAACTTCAAGTAAGTGTGATTCTCGTCAAGAAACTCCTGGAAGTTCGCAAACGGCGGTCCCTCGACTTCCGTTCGTCTCGCTCCCGCATCGGCAACCTTCTCGTCGAGATATCGCCAGTGGCGAGGCATCTGCTGGGCGAACGATTCAATCTCGATGCCGGGCAACGGCGGATGGCCGGCGGCGTACATCTCGTGGGTCATGAGCTTGCCTTCCGCGGCGCTGCCGATGTGGCAGCCAAAACATTGTTCCGCACGCTCCACCGGATTGCGGACGTCGATCATGCCGAGTGCTCGTTTCTCGGCCACGGGCTTGGCCCGCCAGTCCGCGCGGCTGTGCGGCACGTCCCAATGCTCGCTCGCGCCGTGGCACGACTCGCAGGCAACACCACGGTCATAAGTCGGCGGGCGATCAATGCCTATTAACCAGTTCGAGTGACAGCTCAGGCATTGCTGAGCCTGCGAAATGTCGGCGATATGAAGCTTGTCGCAAATCTGTTTGCTTAATGGGTTCGTCGCTGGATCGATCAACTTATACGCTTGCGAATGAATGTCGCTCGTCCAAATCTTCGATTCGTTAAGCCGCACGAAGTCGGTGACACGGTTATCGATGTCCGCCTTGGTCGGAGCCTGATGGCAACGCTCGCAGCGATCGACGCCGAGAAACTTTCCGGACTCGCGGGGAGCAATCGCAGCAGCGTTCGGGTCCGCCTCTTGCGCGAGCTGGTCGCCGTTCAATACAGGCAACGTCGACGCAATGCCTGTGATTGCGGCAAACACCAGCAGCGGCATTGAAAGAAACCGAAAGCTCACGTCAGTTCTCCTTCCGCCGTTGAAGTTGTTGCATGAGGTCTAAGAGGGACCGGTGAACTTGATCGCGCGTGACGCTTGCATCACCCGGCTCGAACCGCCACCTCGGACTATCTTGACCTCGGGGAAAGGCTAGTTGCTCACGCAGTGTCGCGATCCTGGAAGTGACTTCGTCGTCACTTGGCTTGCCGGCATCGCGCTGAGTCTGTTCGGCGGCGACCAACGCCAGATACTGTTGTGTTGCGTCGTCCCAGTTTGCGGGCAGGCCGATGGCGGCGTCGAGTTCCGGAGTAACAAGTCGCACGGCACTCGCGATTTCAGCGACCAACTTCGGATCAGGGCGAAAGCCGCGTTGCATTTGAACGGCCAACGGTTGTAGGCTCTCGCCGGCAGAGTCCTTCAAGCGGCTGAAGTACCAACTTCCCCAGGCCGGCATCCCCAGCACGCCCTTACTCGTTGAAATCTGTTGCCGCCAACTGGGATGAACCAGGTCGTGATGACACGCGAAGCAATCGTATTCGGCGAACTCCGGCCAGACGGCCTCCGCCGGTTCATTCGCGGCGCGTTCCGCTCGCCACTTCAGCAAATCGATCGCCGCCGCGCCGCAAGCGATTTGCCCGGCCCGCCACAATTCGATCTCAAGCTTGGGGTTTGACTTTCGTTCCTCGCGATCACGCCAATGTTTGGGGAGCATCGCGTGGTACGCGGTTAGCTCGAACTTGAGCACGGGGTGTCCGGCGGCGATCAAGTCGTGATTGACTTCACGGCCGGGCGAGCCGACGTGGCAGGCGGCACAGGTTTGTGCGCGAATCGTGATGTCTTCCGTATTGATAAATCCTAATGCCGAAGCGTCACCCGCCTGTTTGATCCCAGCCCACGATTGCGTCACGTGCGGACCGATCCATTGCTGGGCGGGGCCATGACAGATTTCGCAACTGACGGCATCGCGAACGTAAAACGTCGTTTCTTGTTTCGATCGATCCGGCTGCGGGTTGTGACATCCAAAGCAATTCGCCAGTCGTTTCGCACGGGTTGCATCATCGTCGGTTGGCCGCGCGAGACGCCCGAGGATCGCCTTCGACAAACCGTTTTGCAAAGTCTGATAGCCGCGCGAGTGCGGATCCTTGTCGAGCCAATGCACATACTCGTGGCGGCGGCTGAGCGGGAAACGCGGATCGGGATCGATGCCGCCGTGACAAGCCGACGCGGCGCAGGAACGAGCGCCGAGAAACTTCTGCGGTTGCCGTGCGGCGAAGAGGCCGTTTGCACTGTCGGCTGTGAGTGCGAGTTGCTCGACCGGATCGGCGCGTTCGTCGGCACAGGTGCTTGAGTTTGCGAGCAAGAACACCAAGACCGACGGAATCACAAGGCCAACAATCCACGACGTACGACGGGCCTCCGAGCCCGTCGAGCTTCGACACGCTTGTCTCGACGGCCTTGGAAGGCCATCGTACTTAGGGCGACTTGGCATCCGCGGTGTTGCTTTCGTGGACGTGATGGTATTGATGACACTCGACACAATTCTTGCGTCCATAGCGTTCTGTCGGCAGCGTGCGGGTTGCGCCGTGACAGTTTTGACAGACTTCCAGCTTCGGCATCAAGATGTCTTGGACGGAAGTGCTTTCGAGCGACGTGCTTTCTCGTGATGTGGCGCCGCGCTCCACATGATGACACTCGATGCAAGCCACGTCACGATGTCGGTCGTGGTCAAAGCGGCTGTGCGCGAGCCAGCGCGGAGGAATCTTGGGCGAAACGATCTCAAAGCCGAATCCCGCTTCGTTGACGCTGGTCAGGTGACACTTTTGGCAGGCGTTGTTTTTCGGTGCCGGGCCTGTCACTGCGTCAGATTGGAAGACCGCGCTCTCGATCCGGCGCAATTCTTCTTCCACCCAGCTCCAAGTGTCTTTGGGTGATGGCCGCGATGGCTTATTCGGGAGCCGCGAGGGTGTTTCACCAGCCACGCCCAGCAATTCGTCCGGGTGCTCGTTCGCATACGCCATCAACCGGTCCCGTAGCACGCCGTGGACGATGTCGGGCTTCTCATGCGGCAGAGCCTGGTCCGACAGCTTGCCGCTGAATCGCAATGGATGGCACTTCATGCAATGCTCCTCGAACACGATCGGCAGCATGTACGAGCCGGCAGCATCGGGACGATGACAGTCGTGGCATTGAAGCTGGACGGTCGTCGGCGACGAACTGGTATCGGAGTGCTTGTCCCAAACCGCGTTGAGCGGCTTCAAGTGATCCTTGTGGTTGAAATGAAGTGCCGTCTTGTCGATCCATCTCGCGCCTCGGCCGTCACTCGCTGATTCTCCAAACTCCGCGATGTCCAGCAGATCGCGAAACATCATTTGCTCGCTCTCGGTTTGCTGCCGATCCGGCGACCATGCACGATGCAGAGCGAATTCGGGATGCTTCTCGAACGAAGCATGACACTTTACGCAGAACTCGTCCGCCCGCTCCGTCAATCGTTTCGATCCGCGATGCTCTTGATGACAGACGGCGCAGTCAGGCACTCCCTTCGCCGTGGCGAACGGATTGTGATCGCTCTTGCTCTGGCGATGACACCGCTGGCAGTCCTGGTCGTGAACGGAACGCACGTCGTTATCGATGTTGGCGAGTCGAACCAGCGGCTGCCAGGGCGTTCGATGACAGTTTTTGCAGTCGGCTTGTGCCGGCCCATGACTCGTCGCGAGCGGGCGCGACAAGTAGATCGTGTGGTCGCCTCGCAACGTAAACACGGCGACGAAGGCCAGCGGCACGAGCCCGCACACCAGCGTCACCCAGCGTCGCCATCGATGCAAACGATTTGGGACGCGCTCGATGTGCAAGTCGAGTCGTTGGGCCACCGACGAATTGGTTCGTGAATCGGGCATGTCAATAGTAGACCGACGCGATGATGTGCGCGAGCGCCAGCACGAGCAGCGACATCGACAGGGGAACGTGAACGAACAACCAATAGTGCAGCCACTTGTGCAAGCGGGCCTGTCGCGCCAGCTCCCGCCGCTCGTCGCAGATCGCAGCGAGGCTTGTCAACGTGTCGCGTGAGGAAGCGGGAGCAGCGCGTTGCATGTGCGAGAATATCGCCGCGGCGCGTGACACATTCAACAGCGGCGCACGTTGATCGATCTTGGCGGCGAGAAACGGACGAACGGACTCGACGTAGAACTCGCGGAGGATTTCCTGTTCGAGCGGCGAATCGTCCGTGGATGGGAACAGACTGCCGCAGGTGGCGACAACTTGCTGGTCAGCCGTCGCGCGCAACGCGGCACAGACGTGCGGCAGCTGCTCGAACATGGCCTCGCGACTGGTGGATTCTTTCATGACTCGTGGCAAATACTGCTGAAACACGACGCCGGCCAGGCCGCTGACGATGACCACCGCAAACACGAACAACAAGACTTGCTCCAACAGACCTCCCCAGCGGAAACCGGCATGGAACACGATTAGCGGCACACTCAACAGACCGAGCCAGATGTGAGCCTTGAGCCAGAAGCGGGCTGTTCCAAGGGGCTGCCGAGGCAGCTTCTTGCGGCCGGCCAGTAAGCCCGCGAAGACCATCAGCGTGGCGCCAACGATGCCAAATCCCAAACCCTGCCAACTGCCGCCGGATGGTCCGCTCGCAGAAGATTTGGCGTAGCCGACATAGAGACAGCTCGACAACACGAACGCAACGATCGTGATGATCATCCACCATCGGTGGCTTTTGTCGATCAGCAAATTCGTGTTCCCTCTGTCATTACGTCGCTCCGCGGCAGCCGATACTCTACCCGCGACGAACGCTTGACTCAATTCTAGGTGTCGTCTGGCGCGTATTCGTGAGTTGCAGAACTTTTCGCTATGATGAGCGTGTTATGCCAAACTCCAACCGTTTAACCGAACGACTGATCGCTCAAGCGAAGCTGGGCGAAGAGGCTGCACTGGTCGACTTGATCGGTCAGCTGGGGCCACGTCTTCGTCAAGCGATCGACGCCGAGCTGGAGGCCGTGCAGCATGATCTCGACGCCACGCAGATGTGGAACGAGATTCAAGACGAAGCAAAACGGCGGGTGAGCGAGTTCGAAGGCACCACGGAAACAGAATTCAAAGCTTGGGCCGAGCGACTGGCGTTACGGCACATCCGATATTCCGTGGGCGGTCGAGCGGGAAATATCGAGACGGTTGTTAACGCACCAAAAACGGAGTTTCTGCCGGAGCCAGCACGGACTTCCGAAGTTACCGGAGCTGCGGAAGTCGCAGCCTCAACAACTGCCGACCCGAATGCGACGATTGCTCCCCACAATATCGAGGCGGCGAACTACGACCCAAACGCAACGATAGCGCCTGGCGACGGCGACACGATTTCTCCGCACGATATTGCAACTCTGGCGCGTGATCCGCACGCCACGATCACGAATCTTGCGGCGATTCCGCTGGCACCGCAGGCCACGAAGATCTTCGGCGATTACGAAATCCTCGAAACGATCGCTAAAGGGGGAATGGGCGTCGTCTATAAGGCTCGCCAACGCAAGCTGAACCGCATCGTGGCCTTGAAGATGATCCTGGCCGGGCAGTTCGCGGACCAAGGAGACATCGATCGCTTTTATGCCGAGGCCCAAGCGGCGGCTCACTTGCGGCACCCCAACATCGTGGGCATTCATGAAGTTGGCGAATGTGAAGGGCAGCACTACTTCTCGATGGAGTACATCGAAGGCAAGAGCCTGGGCGATCTTGTCCGCGAGCATCCGCTGGCCCCGCGCAATGCCGCCAAGTTCGTGAAGACGGTTTCCGAGGCGATGCACTACGCCCACGAGGAAGGTGTGTTGCACCGCGACTTGAAACCATCCAACGTCTTGGTGGACGAGAACGATGTGCCGTTGGTCACGGATTTTGGTCTGGCCAAGCGGACGGCCGAGCAATCGCAATTGACCGTGGCCGGAACCGTCTTGGGCACGCCGAGTTATATGCCGCCCGAGCAGGCCTCTGGAAAACTCGATCAAATCTCGGTGCGTAGTGATGTCTATTCACTCGGAGCGATCCTGTACGAATTGATCACCGGCAAGCCGCCGTTCGGTGCGGCGAACCCCTGGGAAACGATCAAACAGGTGCTTAGCAACGAACCCGTGTCGCCGCGACTGCTGAATAGCGGCGTACCTGCTGATCTCGAAACAATCTGTTTGAAGTGTTTGCAGAAGGATCAAGTCCGGCGCTATCAATCGGCACAGGATCTGGCGGAAGAACTGCAACGCTTCCTGGCTGGCGAGCCGATCCTGGCGCGGCCGATCGGCATCGTCGAGCGTTCGCTCCGTTGGTGTTATCGCAATCCGTGGCCGACCGCGGCGTTAGGGGTGTTGCTGCTGGGAGTCGTGGGGACCTCCGCCGGTTTGAAGATAGCCCGCGACGCACAACACGAAGCCGAAATCGCACAAAGCGAAGCCGAGATGAGCCGCGATCAGCTGTTGGATGCGATTAACAAGTTGTTCACGGCGTGGAGTGACGTGACGCTTATCAACGAACCAGGCTTTGAAGACGTGCGAAAGGAACTCCTTGCGACAGCCAGCGATCTGTACGAACAGATGGGCACCCAACTGGGCGCGGATCCGAAGATCCAGAAGAGATTGGGGGAGTCGTACTTTCGCCTGGGCCGGTTGATGTTCAATTTCCAATCGTATGACAACTCGCGCAAATCACTCGAAAAGGGACTGAAGATTCAAAGAGAACTCGATGCGGCCAGCCCCGGCGAAGAAGAGCCGCTGCATGCCTTGGGGGAAAGCCTGAACTTGTATGGCAATGTGTTGGAGGTCACGGCAACGGGTCCAAACAATGCTCCGAACGAATCGCAAAAACATCTCGAGGAAGCCGAAGGAGTCTATGAAGACGTCATCGAGAAGCGCCAAAAGCTGGCGGACGCGATTCCAGACAAACCGGAGTACAAGCGGCAACTATTGAATTCGCGGATGAACCATGGCATGGTTCAACAGCGAATGGGAAGATCGCTTGACGACCACGGCGACCGGCTCTTCGACGAAGGAGGCCGGGAAGAAGCCGAGGCATCCTACCGAGCCGCCGAGAAGTTCTACGAAGTAGCGCGGCGGCGCGTCGAACTGGTACAGCCGGCCCGCCACGAGTTGCTCGAACGACTCGCTGAATCGTCTGGCATTCGGGACGACGTCGTCCACGACTTGGCGCAAGGCTATTACAACTTGGCGAAGCTTACCAAGCGACTTGGAGACTATGTCGCGACGGACGAATACCTCGCTGCCGCCGTCGGCGAATTCGATACGCTGCTTGATGAATACCCCAAACATTTAGAGTACCAGTACGACCAAGCCGCTTGCTGGATGCTCGTCGGCGAGGCGAAGTTTGAACAAAGACTGGACTCCGATCAAGATGCAATGAGAAAGACATTCTCGACGAAAGCGATTGAAGCCTACAAGAGTGCGGAAGTGATATTGAAGCGGATGGCCAGCAAGAGTACGAGTGTTCCCAAATATCGTCGCGACTTGGCATACGTCTACCTGCAAATCGGCGAGATTCACTTCCTCGACGAACAAGACAAAGAGGCACTCGATGCCTACCGATCGGCGGATACGATTCTTACTCCCATGGTCGGCGAATTCCCGGACGACATGGACCTGCGTAATCTGCTGGAGCAAGCCAAGCGGGGCATGGCCGACGTCATCCCCGAGACGGCTGATACGCCGCCCGCAACATCACTTGAAGAAGCGAAATAGCGTTGCCACCAGCAAGCTCTTCGCCGAGCGAGCGCTCGGCGTAGTTCAAATCACGAGGCTAATGATTCCCCGCTTGGCGGAAGAAATGTCCTGAGAGTGTGTCGCCAGTACAAGCTCGACGCGCCAGCGAGTGAGTTCGACCGCCGAAAACCCACTCGCTGGCGCGTCGAGCTTGTATCTTGGCATTACCACACGATTGGGACACCATTCGCTTGGCGCGGGATGCGGCAGCGATAGCTAAAAACAGCCATTATCTTTGTGTTTGACTGTCCGCCGAGGTATTCTAGGGTCTTAGGCAACTCCTGGAAATTCGCCTACACGAGAACCGCGGGCTAGCGCCCCAGCGGCTGATTTCATTCGCCTACACGAGAACCGCGGGCTAGCGCCCAGCGGCTGATTTCATCAGCCGGCACGCGCTAGCGTCCGGTTCTCTTTCACAACCGATTGATTGTTTTCTTGGAGTTGCCTCAGCCGTGATTTGCAGGTCTTGTCCGGAGGGGACAAGCTCTCCAGACCAAGACGCCGAACTGATTTCGACCCCGCTCCCAACGGTGTGCGGGTGTTACTTGACAAGGGTGTGACCATGGTTCAGCGGAATTCGAAGCTTCTGAATTCGTTACTTCGACGCAAGGCTCGCAAACGCGATCGAGGCAACCAGCGACGACCGTTGCTGTTGGAATCTTTGGAGGATCGACGGCTGCTGGCGACCTTTTCGGTGACGAATACGGACGACGGCGGATCCGGTTCGCTGCGGCAGGCCATCATCGGTGCGAACACGACGCCTAATGATCCGGTGACCAGCCCGGATCTGATCGACTTCCAGATCCCCGGCACCGGACCTCACACCATCCAGCCTCGGACGCAACTTCCCCCGATCGACGAAGCCGTCATCATCGACGGCTATTCGCAAGATGGTTCGCAGCGCAATACAGTCCCGCTGGGTGGCACGAATGCTGTGCCAATGATTGAGTTGGATGGGTCGCAGGCAGCCGGTAGCAGCGGCCTGATCATCTCCGCTCGGGGCAGCGGGAGCTCGATCTCCGGCCTCGTGATTAACGGTTTCACTTTCGCTGGCATCTACTTGAATTCCAGCGTCAACAACATGATCAGCGGGAACTTTGTCGGCACCGATCCATCCGGAATGGTGTCGGCGCCAAATGGTGTCGGCATCCTGATAGAGAGTGGTGCAGATAATCAAGTTGGTGGCGTCGCTGTGGGGGCGCGGAACGTCATCGCCGGCAACACTGGCAGCGGCGTCGCCGTCATTGAACCGCTGGATGTCCCAACCTTCGGCAACTCGGTCTTGGGCAATGTGATCTTCGCTAATGGGCAACTCGGTATCGATCTAGCCAACGATGGTCCCACTGCGAACGATGCCGATGACAGCGATCAGGGTCCCAATGACTTACAGAACTTCCCCGTCCTGAACAACGTCACCAGCGACGCGACGAGTACGACGGTCGATGTCACGTTGCAGAGCCAGCCTGCGACCACGTTCCGACTGGAGTTCTTCGCCAACGACACGCAAGACGCCACTGGACGAGCACAAGGCCAGCGATTTCTGGGATCGGCTAACGTTATGACGACGGCGGGTGGCACCGCGAACGTGTCGATTGTCTTAGCGGTTCCGGTTCCCAGCGGCCACTTCATCAGCGCTACGGCAACGAACACGACTACCTTTGACACGTCCGAGTTCTCGGCGGCCCAAGTCCAGCCGACGAATCATAATCCGATGGCGGTCGACGACGCGATCACCACCGACGAAGACACGGCGATCAGCGGCGACGTGCTGGCGGCCAATCCGAACACGGCCGACAGTGATCCCGATGGCGATACGCTGACGGTTGATCAGCTCAACGGCGACGCCGCAACCATCGGTACGGCGACGATGATCACGTCGGGTGCCCTAGTCACGCTAAATGCCAACGGCACGTTCACCTACGATCCCAACGGCGCCTTTGATGCGCTAGACTTCGGCATCGCGGGGATGGACAACTTTACTTACCGTATCTCCGACGGGAAGGGGGGCACCGACGCAGCCACCGTGAACCTGACCATCACCGGTCTGAACGACGATCCGGTCGCTGGCGATCTGTCGGCCAGCGCGGTCGAGGACGGTCCAGCCGTGACCGTGCCGTTCAATGCGGATGACATCGACGCCGACGATGATCCGACGACTCTGGATTACTCGATAATCCTAGACCCGACCGAAGGATCAGTCACCAGCATCGTTGGCAACACCTTTACCTTCGATCCCGGCACCGACTTCCAGGACTTGACGGTCGGCCAGACGCGGTCGGTGACATTCACCTATCAGGCAATGGATGGCCAGACCGCTCTCAGCAACACGGCCACGGCCACGATTACGGTCATCGGCGTCAACGACGCCCCCAGTTTTGCACTCGGAGCCGATCCGATCGTGCTGGAGGATGACGGCGCGCAAACGATCATGGACTTCGCCAGCTCGATCGATCCGGGCGTCGGCGACAATGGTCAGACATTAAACTTCAACGTGCTGGTCACCGGCGCGACAGACAATCTGGCCTTCGACGTCGATCCGGCGTTGAGTCCGTCGGGCACTTTGACGTTCACCGCGACGGACAATACCAGCGGCAAGGCGACGGTCGAAGTCACGTTACTGGACGACAGCGGCACGAGCGGGCCACTCGCAATCGACATCCCGCCAACAGGAGGCGGCAGCATCATCAGCGGCGAAACATTCACGATTGACGATGGTGTTAATCCGCTCACGACCTTCGAGTTCAACTCGGACGAAGCCGTTAGTGCAGGTAACGTCGCGATCCTCTTCTCATCGGTATCAACTGCGGACGAGATCGCCAACGAAACCGTCAATGCCATCGTGGCTTCGGGGCTCGCGCTCGCGCCGGCGAACGTGGGCGGTGGGCGGGTACTCATCGCCGGGTCATCGGATGGTGTCACGGTCAATGTCACTCTCAGTCCGAGCGTGGCGCTGTTCTTCGGCACGGGAGGAGTGAACACTTCCGTGACTCAGACTTTCAGCATCAACGTCACGGCGGTCAACGACGACCCAGTGCTGGGCGCGATCGGCAACAAGAACGTCGACGAAGGAGTGGAGTTGACCTTCGTGGCCACGGCGACCGACCTGGACATCCCGGCTCAGAACCTGACGTTCACGCTGGACGCGACGTCGATTGCCAATGGCATGACGATCGACGGCACGACAGGCGCGTTCAGCTTCACGCCCGCCGAGTTGCAGGGAGGAATGACGTTCAACGCCACGATCACGGTCACCGACGACGGCCCGAACGAGGCCAACCTGACCGATTTCGAAACGATCTCGATCACGGTCAATGAAGTCAACGTGGCCCCGGTGCTGGACCCGATTGGTGATAAGTCGGTGGATGAACTGACGACGCTGAGTTTCCTGGCCACTGCCAGCGATGTGGATGATCCGGCCAATATGCTGACCTTCAGCCTGGCGGGCGCGGTGCCGGCAGGGGCCGGCATCACTGCGGCCGGAGCGTTCAGCTGGACACCGACCGAGGCGCAAGGTCCGGGCACGTTCACGTTCGACGTGGGAGTGACTGACAACGGCGTGCCGAACTTTTCGCGCCGCGAGATGATCACCGTCACCGTGAACGAAGTCAACGTGGCTCCGGTTGCCAACCCCGACACCGACGACACGACCGAGAACGCTGTCGTGACGACGGACGTGTTGGCCAATGATACGGACGTGGACGACGACGACGATCCCACGAACTTTTCGCTCGACATCGTCAATATCAATTCCACGACGGGCTTGCTGGCCTCTCCGTCAGCGGCTGGCAGTGTCAGCATCGTCGGAAATCAGGTCGCGTTTGATCCCGGCACGGACTTCGACGAGTTGGACGATGGCGATACTGCCACCGTCACGATCAACTACACGATGAGTGACGACAGCGGCGTGGCGTCTGTTTCCACCTTGATCATCACCATCACCGGTGTGAACGACGGGCCGGTGGCTTTTGACGACGGCTACGTGGCCCTGCCCGGGGTGCCGATCATGATCGATGATTCGATCGGCGTGCTTGCCAACGACTTGGATGTCGACAGCGACGACACGCTGACCGTCGAGCTATTCAGTGGTCCGCAGCATGGCGAATTGATGATGCTGAACGCGGATGGCTCGTTCACCTACATCGCTCCCGTGGGGACGGCAGCCACGTCTGACAGCTTCGTCTACACCGTCCTCGATTCCGCGGGAGCATCCGACCAGGCCACCGTGGTCATCGATATTCCGCGCACCAGCGTCGCCTTGCGTCCGAGTCAGGCCGATCCGTTGCTACTGGACGTCGTCATCGAGGATCTCGAGCCCGGCGGCAAGAACGACAACCTCTCGCTCACGTTCGAGAACGGCGAACTGGTCATCACCGACAACTTGAACTTGATTGTCGACCAAACACAGACACCGCCCGTCGTGGGCCAACGGATCCCCATCGGGAACATCACCGGACAAAACATCATTGTCAATTTATCAGGTGGTGACGACGCATTGGACATCGACCTTAGCGGGCTGACCGGCGGCGGCCTGGACCGTTCACTGACCATTAACGGCGGCGGTGGTGACAACGACAGACTCGTCTTCAGCGGGGCGACCTCGCTGGGCGATGGTGCGTTAACGGTGGCAGGCAACGACGTCGAAGAGATCCTGGTCAACGGCCCGATCACGAGCAACAACGCCCCGGTCACGCTGACCGCCAAGCGAAACCTGGAAGTGAACGCGGATATCAATACGGGAGCGGGAGGCGAGGTCCGATTGACCGCGAGCGGACACGACATCTTCGGAAACTGTTCGCTGATCCATGCCGGTACTGCGGATGTGCATTTGGTTGCCGGAACGGGAATTGCCGCAGTGCGAATCCAAACCACCGGTGATGTCACCTTGGATGGCGGCAGCGGGGGAATTGTTGGTTGCACGGGTCAGCTTGCCGTGACTGCGCAAACACTCACGGTCACGGCGGGCGCGTCGGTGGGAACGGCGCTGTTAATTGCTGGTCAGGTGACCAATGTGGAACCGTTCCGCACCAGCATCGACGCGGTCCAGGGTACGATTGGCGGCCTGGGCATCTTTCTGTTAAACGACCGCCCGCTGACGGACAACGTCGTGCTGGTCGATGCCGCACCGCTGGGAATTCGCGATATCCGCTTCTTGCCACCAAACAACGCGCCGGAAGGTGAACATTCGCCCTTACAGAACTCGCTCAACCGGCTCGACGTGAACAACGACGGGGCGGTGTCGCCCGTCGACGTGTTGGGAGTCGTCAATTATCTCAACTCCGCGGGGGCGGGAGTTCAGTCGGAAGGTCCCGGCAGCAAGCGGGTCATGCTGTATGTGGATGTGAACGGAGACTATTTCGCCTCGGCTCTCGATGCCTTGTTGATCATCAACCACCTCAACACACGAACCGCCGCACAACCGGAAGGTGAGTCGACGGGCAGCGACCGCGATCGTGTCGCGAATCACCACGTCGAGCGGCTACTCGCCAGCGGTCTCTTGCTGGCCGGCCCGGTTCCGAGCGAACGAGGATTAACGGCCGCTGACCGCTCGGTACGAGAGCCCTCCAAGGCCGTCGAATCCGGCAGACCGACGTCCTCGGAAGGCCATCGTACGACGGCAAACAATGGGCCGGTTTTTCGTTGGACAATGCCGCAAGGCGACGAAGCGTCGCCGGAATGGGAATCGCTGCTCGACGAACTCGCAGAGGACGCGGCGGAAGCTTTGTCGGCGAAAATCTGAGCCAACGAAGCCGGCAGCCGTTCGAGGACAGATTCGCCCCGCCACGGTCGTGGATGGCTCTCGAAGGAGTGTCCGATGGTCGCAGTATGCTGTCCCCCAAGGAGTTGCAACCCAAGAAGCAGGTGTCGAGCCGCTTTCTTGCTGGCCCAGGCGTGCGATTCATTCGCTGCTTTTGCGTCAAATTTGAATCATCCGTCCCAATCACTGCGACCGATACGACCAGTATGGCGCGCCATCGCTTCGCGATTCCGGTTAGAGACTGGTGGTGCGGATCGCTTCAATACTACATGGCGCGTCCCACGTCGCGTGAGTCTCATGGCAAAGAACCAATTCCATTTTGCGGCGATATGCTCGTTGTTTTTGCTCGTTAGCGGGACCAACCGTTCGTTGAGCGCGGACGAATCAGGCTCGCATGAAGAGCCGTATCGCGTGTGGGTCGGAAGCGAGTCCAATTATGACAATGCCGCGTTGCAGTTCGCGGTCGAGTCGGATTACGACAGCGAGTTCTACCTCGTTCAAGAAGGAGCCGCCGACGCGACGGCAACCACGCCATCCCTTTCACGCAGCGAAGCGGTGGCGGCTCGTCGACGGCGCAGCACCTATCGCCTGCCGAACATGTTCGGCGATTACTTTGGCGGCAGCATTCTCCAGGCAAGTGTGCTCGGCCCACCGGTCCCTTTCCAGCAAAGGATAACGGATGGACAGAATGGCTTCAATTTTTTCGTGACGAATGCCAACGGCGGACCCGGCGCGGATCCGAATTTTGCCGTTCCCATCCAGATCCTGAACGGCGGTCCGAACGGGAATCTGATTGCGTCGAGCGTTGGGAACGGGGTACCGCAAAACGTGATGGTTGTTTATCCAACCTCCGATCCAACGACGACCGGCTTCGCGCCGCCTCCCGTGAACGGCCCCGGCTTTCTCGCCTACCAAGGCGGAACAGCGACGGGACCCGTCGGCAACGGTGACGGCTGGATTCTGGACTTCGGTCACACCTTTACACCCATTCAAGGCACAATTCCAGTGCCTTCCGGTGGCGTGGCGGTGCGGCGATTCAAGTTGTCTGAAAACAACAGCCCGATGCCGCGTGACCGCTTCATCGCCAATTACAACTTCTTCAATGATGTCATCGGCGGCATCGGGGACGTCAATCGATACGCATTCGGTTTCGAGCGGACCTTCCTGAACGGAAGCAGTTCGATCGAGGTTCTGTTTCCGTTTGCCTCAACACTCGCCGCCGATCAAGTCGCGAATGGCGTCATCGCCAAGAATACGCAGTTCGGCGATATCCCGATCATTCTTAAGACGATCCTGGCCGAGCGGGACGAGTATGTCCTGGCCGGTGGAGTGGGCGTCACGATCCCGACGGGCAGCGACGCACGTGTGTTCAACACCGCCGGCAACGAGATCATTCACGTCGATCATGCCAGCGTTCATCTGTTGCCTTATCTGGCCTTGGCGCGGGCCTACGATTCGGGCTGGTATTGGCAGTCGTTCCTGCAGATGGATGTCGATGTGAATGGAAACAACATTCAAGCGGATCTCAGTGGTGCCAATCTGCAACCCGTTGGCGTACTGCAAGAGCAGACGTTGCTGTTTGCCGACCTGGGCGTCGGTTACCAGTTCACCCAACTGGGAGACGACAGTCCGCTCGGGATCGCGGCGACCGCCGAGTTGCACTACGCGACGCCCTTACAGAATTCCGACTCGATCACGGCCGGAACACTCGACATTCGCAACCTGGTCAATCGATTCGACGTTGTCAATCTGACCCTGGGCATGAACTTCCTCACCAATCGCAACTTCTCGATCCGCCCTGCGATGGTCATTCCCTTGAGCGACGATCAATTCGATTACGAGGCGATGGTGCAGGCGAATTATTTCCGCTAAGGACCGTTCGAGAAATACCTGTCCGAATTCAGGTGAGCGGCACGGCGCTGGCCGCCGGTGTTTCACGGCGCGCGAAGAACCGGTGGCTAGCGCCATTCCGCTCACTAATTCCTCGAACGGTGCTGACCGGCCGCTGACGTTCTGCGGGCTGCTTCAGACGCACCACCGAGACATCAAGAACGGGAAAAGCCGTCTGACATCAGACGGCTTGTAGCTGCTCTGTCTATGACTGGCGATCGAAGCTTGTCTCAGTCGTCGTCGTCCCAGCCCAACTCGTCCTCGTCGTCGTCATCCTCGTCGTCGTCGTCGTCATCGTCGACTTCTTCCCATTCGTCGTCGAAGTCCTCGTCGTCCTCGTCGTCATCCAGTTCATCGTCAACGAGGTCGTCGTCCTCGTCGTCGTCCTCGTCGTCGTCGTCCAGATCATCGTCGTCATCATCGTCCTCGTCGTCCCACTCCTCGTCGACCCCGTCGATTGAGTTTCGGGGAGCATCAACTGGTGCTTGGAGCAGGGAAGCCTCCAAGGTTTCTTCCGCGGGCCAATCAGCGGCAGTAGTGGCGGTCACGTCGTTCTCCTCATTCATGCGATCTGGAACGGATCTACTCTCGGAATTCTCTTCGTTTTGATTATCGGTGTCATGACCGGTCGGAACTGTACTATTTTTGTCGCCCAAACCTTGAAGTTCAGCAATATGGGGAAGCTTATCAAGACTTCTCAAACCGAACAATTGGAGGAAACGTCTAGTCGTCGCATAGAGGTAGGGCCGGCCCAATTCTTCGCTGCGGCCCTGAATTCGGACGAGGTCGCGTTCCATCAGTTGTCGGACGATTTCACCGCAATTCACACCTCGAATCGCCTCGATCTCGGCGCGGCTCGCCGGTTGACGATACGCGATCACGGCCAGCGTCTCCATGGCCGGTCCCGAAAGCCGGATTTCATGCGGAACGTACTCCAAACGCTGCAGCCAAGCCGCGAACGGCGAACGCGTGAGCAGTTGGTAGCCGCCTGCCACGTCCTCGACGCGAAAAGCCCTGCCGCTGGCATCGAACAGCTCATTCAATCGCCGGATCAGCGTCCGGGCCTCCGTCGCATCGGCTAGATTCGCGTACTGGCTGAGCTTGCGGCTGGAAAGCGGTTCTCGGGCCAGAAACAGCACGGCCTCGAGCCGCTGGATTCGCAGATCGCGGCCATTTCGCCCATTGTCCGCAGCGGGTGCCGCAGGGTCAGAACCGGCCGCCCAGCCCTGAGCCCACATCCGGTTGTTGCCTGCCCCAGAACTCGGAAGGTGCGGGTCGCGATATCGTACCGCCACACTTTGCAACTGCTGCTGGACCAACTGGCCGCGATGATGGCGAAGCGTCTGATGCATATCCGTTCTCGTGGTGACTTGTGCTAGTGCCGACGTGCTAGTGCCGACGTGCTAGTGCCGACGTGCTAGTGCCGAGTATACCCGCTGCCCGCCCGTTCTACCGCAAGATGACCGTCGGTCGTTCCCGATGAGTTGGCTCGCGACCGGCGACGCGCCATTGTTGGAGTTCCGTCCACGCCCGCCGCATCGCCTCGTCCGGAGCATCGTCAACGACCTGGAATCGCTTCCGGTACACTGATCCTTCCGCCACGGGCAGGTCGAGCCGAAACCGGTACTTCGCCGATTCGGTTCCGATTCGCTCCAGCACCATATAGCTGACTCCTGCTTCGACGAACTGAGCTTTTAACGATTCGATCGTCGCGGCCAAACTGTCGGGATTCGACGGGACCAACGGAGTCTGCAGCCGATCGGATGCTAGCAGCGTGACCATCGTGCCGTGTTCCGTCGAGTTTCCTTCATCGGCGGCTTCCGCCACGGGCTGTTCGCGACTGGCGGCTCGTTCATCCGGCTTCACCAACAGCAACGCCCGCAAGTGCGCGGAGATCTGCGGCACCGCGGCCAGCGGCATTCCCAACAAAAACGCCGACACGATCGCCATTCGAATCGCAATGGAACCTGTCTGTTTCAGCGGACCATACTCCTTCCGTCATTCAGACATGGTGACGATGGTAGCTGAAACAGACGGGCCGAGGGAAGAGTGACTTCGCTGCCCCCATTGGTGACCAGTTAATAGTAACAGGCAAACTGCCGCCGCTTCGATTAGAATCCGATTCGAACGAACGTTGCCAAACATCAAAACTCCCTTTGTGAGGAACTCAACATGGCACGCATCATCGCCTTCACACTCGGAGCGGTGTGGATGACCGTCGTCACCGCGACGGCCGCAGAACTATCAATGGACGACGTTGCACAGCGACTACACACCGGCCAGCCGACGCGGATTGTCTGTTTCGGCGACAGCATCACGGGGGCGTACTACCACACGGGCGGCCAGCGTGCGTGGTGCGATATGCTGGGGCTCGCTTTGCATAAGGCGTATCCGCACGCCAACATCGAGGTCTTCAACGCGGGCATCAGCGGCCACACAACCGTCAATGCGTTGGCCCGCATCGAAAACGATGTGCTGGCCCGTCAACCGCATCTGGTCGTCGTGATGTTCGGAATGAACGATGTCGCTCGCGTGCCGCTCGAACAGTTCCGCGAGAACACTCGCTCGATCGCCGGACGCTGTCTGGACAGCGGCTCTGCGGTTGTGCTCTGTACGCCCAATTCGGTCTACGACAACTCGGCCCGACCCAACGGCCGCCTCGCCGAGTTTTCGCAGGCCGTCCGCGAAGTCGCAACGAAAATGAAGTTGCCGCTGGTTGATTGCTTCGCTGCGTGGCAGCAAATCCGCCAGGACGATCCGGCGGGCTGGATGCTGATGATGAGCGACGAGATTCATCCAAATATGAACGGACACAAGCGCTTCGCCGAATTGATCACGAAGTCCGCGACCGGCAAAGCCGTCTCTCTCGACGAGTCGCCGCCGCTCGACGACGCACTTCACCATACCTTTGACATGCTGCATGCCAAAAAGCCAGTCAAGTTGGTCACGTCGCCTCCTTACGACGAGATCTTTCCCGCCGCGATACGTGCGCATTTCGCGGACACCGAGTTCCATGTCACGAGCTGGCCCGTCGAGGGCCAGACGCTTGCGGAGATCTCGAACTGGGCGAAGCAGATCCGTGGCATGAACCCGGACCTGGTCGTGCCCGCAATTCCAGCCAGCGTCGCATCTCCCGATCTGGGCGCGTTCATTCGCGATTACGAATGGGTTCTCAATTGGAGCTTTCAATTCGCGGGCCGGCCCTGGGACGTCGTGCCAGTGCTCCCAACGGTCGCAGGCGAAGTTCCCGCGGAGTCGCAATCGTTTGCCGACGCCGCTCAACACATCGCCATCGGCAAAGATGTGCGGTTCATCGACCGATCACTTGATGACGTACGCTCGACACAAGAGGTTGTCGCGGCTTGGGTCACCGAGCAGAAGCGCTCATGGCAAGGAGCTCGCAACAGGTTGCCGCCGCGCAACGACCATGTCTTCGTTCCCGCTCAATCTTGGCCGCATCAGCCGGGACCGCGATCGGTTCGCACGTCGATCTACTATCCCGGCGGCAAGCTGGACAATGTCGACGAACGAACCGGTATCATGCTCACGCTGCACAACTGGGGCGGCGAGGATTGCGTGGGCACCGCCAGCCCGCAAGCGTTGGCCGACCGATTGAACGTCGTCGCCGTTTGTGTCAACTATCTTCAGAGCGGACGAAAGGCGTCGATCGAGGATCCGGAGCCATACGACTACGGTTACCTGCAATCGCTCGACGCCCTGCGGGCGCTGGCGTTTGTCCGCAATGGATTGAAGCAAGCGGAACACGCTTACGACGACAGCCGCCTGTTCTGCACGGGAGGCTCCGGCGGCGGCAATGTGACGCTGATGGCGAACAAACTCGCCCCGCGCACGTTCGCTTGTGTCGTCGATATGTGCGGCATGAAGAAGCTGAGCGACGATATCGCGTTCAACTTGCCGGGCGGCAGCGGCCTGGATGCGCGCTGGAGCCAACATCCAGACAGTCCCAACTACTTGTCTGCCGACGAGCAAGAGCTTCGCTTCGCCGGCCATCCGAAACACCTAACAACGATGAAATCTATCGAAGCATCCGGCAAGATCATCGTCGTTCACGGCGTCGACGATACGACTTGCCCCTACGAAGACGCGCGCGAGATGGTCGCCAACATGCAGGCCGCCGACTTGGACGTCGAGCCGCATTTCATCACTAAGGACGATCTCGATGGCAGTGTCTTCGCCAGCACGGGCCACGCGCTCGGCAATCGTACGGAGATCGTTTTCCGGGTCGCCGGAAAGTATCTGGCCGCGGACAGCCCCCAAGCTCTCCGCCGCACCGGCCCCTGCGATTTCGATCGTCGCGAAGAGATTCGCTACGAAACCACCAACGGCCATGTTGTCATTTCGTACAACAGCGGCGTGCCCGTCGGTGCCTTCGAGCCGACGGCAAGATAGGCATTACCCGGTGATTCATCGACGCGGAGAGGTTATCATTGAGGAGTAACTGCCGCCGTGACATGCCTCGCCGCGGAGCGATGAACAGGAATTGCTTCTCGATGTCTCTGAATCGTGTTCGATTGACAACGACTCTCGCCTGCGCGTTGGCGGTTGCGGTCCTCTTCGCGATGGTTCCCGTCTGCGTGGCGGACGAGCGGCCTGCCGACGAGGCGGTCGCCCACTTTGAACAGCACATTCGCCCGATCCTGGTCACCAAATGTCTCAAGTGTCACGGTGACAAGAAACAGGAAGGCAAGCTGCGGCTCGATTCGCGAGAAGCGATGCTCAAGGGCGGCGAGAGCGGGCCGAGCATCGTGCCCGGCGAGATTGCCGAGAGCCTGCTGATCGAAGCGATCAACTACGAGAGTTTTGAAATGCCGCCGACGGGACAACTGTCGGCGAAAGAGATCGGGCAGTTCGAGCAGTGGATCGCTGCCGGCGCGGTCTGGCCCGAAAACATCGGAACGCTTCGCGAAGACTCGGGGCTGATCTCGCCCGCCGATCGGGAATGGTGGGCGTTCCAACCGCTCAGCAAGCCGGAAGTTCCGGTCGACGCCAACGACACCTGGTCGCGAAATGAAATCGATCGGTTCGTGCATGTCCGACTGGCCGAGCAGCACATGCAGCCCGCACCGCCAGCCGATCGCCATACGCTCGCCCGGCGATTGTACTTCGACTTGCTCGGCCTGCCGCCGACGCCGGAAGAGATCGACGCTTTCGTCAAGGACGAGTCGCCGGCGGCTTGGGAGAAGCTTGTCGATCGCCTGCTGGACGACGAGCGTTATGGCGAGCATTGGGCGCGGTATTGGTTGGATCTCGTCCGCTTCGCGGAATCCGATGGCTGGAATCAAGACGCCTTTCGCCCGCAGCTATGGCGCTATCGCGACTATGTCGTGAACTCGTTCAACAACGACAAGCCCTACCCGGAGTTTGTTCGCCAACAACTGGCCGGCGACGAAATCCAAGAAGACAACCCCGAACACCTGGCCGCCGCCGGCTACTTGCGGCTGGGCATCTACGAATACAACCAACGCGACGCGCGGGGGCATTGGAACGACATCATGAACGAGATGACGGACGTCACGGCCGACGTCTTTCTCGGCCTGGGAATGGCTTGCGCGCGTTGTCACGATCACAAGTTCGACCCGCTGCTTCAAGCAGACTACTTCCGGCTGCAAGCTTTCTTTGCACCGATCAGTTGGCGCGACGACATCGTTGGTGCGACGCAGGCCGAGCAGGCGGCATACCAAGAGAAACTTGCCGCTTGGGAAGAGGCGACGCAAGCGATTCGCGAACAGATCGACGCGCTCATCAAGCCGTACCACGACCGCAAATGGAAGTCGACGGCGGAAAAATTTCCCCTCGACATCCAAGCTTGTTTTTATAAGCCCGTCGAGCAGCGGACATCGTGGGAAAACCAGATGGCGTATCTGGTCACGCGGCAGTTCGAAGAAGAGGCCGGAGGTCCGCTGAAGGACATCAAGAAGGAAGACAAGGAAAAGCTCGACGCGCTGAACGAGCAGCTGGCAATGTTCGACAACCTCAAGCCAGCGACTCTGCCTTTGTTGATGACCGCCACGGATTTCGAGGGCGCGCCGTCGCCGACCTTGATCCCCGATTCAACCGATGAAACGCCAATCGAACCCGACTTTCTCGCGGTCCTGTCGGATCAGCCCGCTGGCGAACCGCCGACGTTCCCGCAGTTGTCGCTATCCACCGGCCGCCGCACGGCCCTGGCCGAGTGGATTGGGCGAGCCGACAATCCGCTGACGACTCGCGTGATCGTCAACCGGATCTGGCAGGAGCATTTTGGTCAAGGAATTGTCTCGACCGCGAACGACTTCGGCCACTTGGGCCAACCGCCAACCCACCCCGAGTTGCTCGATTGGCTGACGGTGACGTTCATCGAAGAAGGCTGGAGCATCAAGCGTTTGCACAAGCGGATTCTCATGTCGGCTACTTGGCAACAGTCGGCCTACCACCCCCAGGCCGATGAATATCAGCAGCAGGATGCCGCCGAGCAACTGTTGTGGCGATCACGAGTCCGTCGTTTGAAAGCCGAACAGATCCGCGATGCGATGCTGGCGATCAGCGGTGAACTTCTGTTGAAGGTCGGCGGACCAAGCGTCGATGCCAAGACGCCGCGACGATCGCTGTACGTGAAGGTTTTCCGCAACACACCCGACACCTTTCTGGCGGCCTTCGATGTGGCCAACGGATTGAAGAGCGTCGCGGAGCGAAACAGCACGACAACGCCGACGCAATCGCTGATGATGATCAACGGCGAGTACGCGTTAAGCCACGCGAAACAGTTTGCGGACGAACTAACGAAAGGCGAGTTTGCTTCCGCGGAAGAAATGCTGCAGTACGCCTTCCGCCTCGCTTGGGGGCGGCCACCCACCGCGTCGGAACTTGCGAACTCGTCGAAGTTCGTCGCGGCTGCCTCGGGCGAGGAGCAACCGTCGTTCGACCGGAATCGACTAATCGACTTGTGCCACGTTCTCTTTAACTCGAACGAGTTCCTGTATGTGGACTAACCAGCCGACCACTTTTGCGCCAATCTCCCGCCGGCAAATGCTCCAACAATCCGGTGTCGGCTTCGGTGCGCTAGCGTTGAATTGGATGATGCAGCAGGAGTCGGCGGCTGCCGGCGGCAGGCGGGGCGTCCATCATGCCCCGACCGCGAAAAGTGTTATCTGGTTGTTTATGGAAGGAGGTCCGAGTCATCTCGATCTCGTTGATCCGAAACCGCTACTGAACGAGCTGTCCGGTCAGCCTCTGCCTTCCAGCTTCAAGGAACCGATCACCGCGATGGGCGAGAAGGGCGCGGCGTTGCTGGCGGTGCCGCGGACTTGGAAACGACACGGCCAGAGCGGCATGTGGGCCACCGAGTGGATTCCCAACATCGGCGAGTGCATGGACGACATCGCCGTGATCCGCTCGTGCTGGACCAACGGCATCAACCATGCCGGCGGCGTCTGTCAGATGAATACGTGCATCAACGTCGCGGGCCGGCCGTCGCTCGGTTCGTGGGTGAACTACGGACTCGGTACGGCCAACGACAACTTGCCGTCGTTTGTGGTGATGTGCGACAGTTCGGGCAACCCGGTGAACGGGCCGCGCAACTGGGGCAGCGGCTTCATGCCGGCAACGCATCAAGGAGTACGCATCGACGGCGCGAGTGACGAACCGATCGCGAACTTGAACCTGCCGAAAGGCTACACCAGCGAGCGTCAACAAGAAAAACTGGCACTCTTGCAACAGTTCAATCAGTCGCACGCAGCATCGCGGACTCAGCAGAGCGAACTCGAAGCCCGCATCGAGAGCTATGAACTGGCGTTCCGCATGCAGGCGCAAGCTCCGGCCGCGGTCGATCTGGCGCAAGAGACCGAAGCGACGCAGCAGCTATACGGGCTCGACAAGAAGGAAACCGAGACCTTCGGCCGCAACTGCCTGATGGCGCGGCGGCTGGTCGAGCGGGGCGTTCGCTTCGTGCAGCTTTACAGCGGCACGGGCAGCAAGTGGGATTCGCACACGCAGATCGAGGCGAATCATTCGCGTTTGTGCAAGTCGATGGACAAGCCGGTGGCCGGATTGCTGAAAGACTTGAAGCAACGCGGTCTGCTGGACGAGACGCTGGTGATTTGGGGCGGCGAGTTCGGCCGCACGCCGATGAGCGAAAAGGGTGACGGCCGCGATCACAATCCGACCGGTTTTTCCATTTGGATGGCGGGAGGCGGCATCAAAGGCGGCCAGACGATCGGTGCCACCGACGAACTCGGTCTCTACGCCGTCGAAGACAAGATGCACGTCCAAGACATCCACGCCTCGATTCTCTGGCTGCTCGGCCTGGACAACATGAAGTTGACCTACGACCACAAGGGCCGACCGGAACGGCCGACGATCAACGAAGGCGCGTTCAATAGGAAGCTGGTTGGTTAGACTTCCCAACCTTTACGATACGGTTTGCTCAGATACTGATTCGCTTCTGGTACGTTCTTGACCTTCATCGTTGCAGGATCGAACTCGACCGTCTGGCCGACGCGATAGGCGACGTTGCCCAATAAGACGACTTCGGTGAAGGGGCCGGCGTAGGTGAAGGGGCTGCCGGTGCGAGAGCCGGTCTTGCAGGCTTCGATCCATTGCTGATGGTGGCCGGGCGAGGTGGGCAAGTACGAATCGGGGCCTTTGAAATCCACGAACTTGTCTTCGGGCAGCAGCTTGGGATGGCCGTCGTGTGCGATCGCGATGCGGCCTTGGTCGCCGATGAACAGCGAACCGTTCATGGGCAGCTCGTTGGCAATCTCGTCGCGCGGTTTGGCTTCGCCTTCGTACCAGTAGACTTCGACCGGCGGCAGTTCGCCCCGCTTGCCGAACTCGAATCGCGTTTCCATCCACGTGGGCCCGCTGTGCGCATGAGGCTCGGGACCTTTGGACGTGACTTTCACCGGCCCGCCCAATTCCAACGCCCAGAATGTCGGGTCCATCAAGTGGATCGCCATGTCTCCGATCGCTCCGCAGCCAAAGTCCCACCAGCCGCGCCACTTGAACGGCACGTAGGCCGCGTTGTAGTCCCGCTCGCTCGCCGGGCCGAGCCACAGATCCCAGTGCAGTCCGGCAGGTATCGGCGGCTTGTCGGTCGGACGATCGAGCCCTTGCGGCCACCAACGGCCAGGGCGATCGGTGATGACATGCACTTCGCTGACGTTGCCGATCGCTCGCGATTGCAACAGCTCGACCAACCGCAAATAACCGGGATGTTCGTGGTTCTGGGTTCCCATCTGAGTCGCCAGCTTCTTCTCGGCGGTCAACTGCGTGATCAATCGCGCCTCGGCAACGGTATGCGTCAGCGGCTTCTCGCAGTAGACGTGCAAGCCACGACGCAAAGCGCGAACCGTCGCTGGGGCGTGATGGTGATCGGGCGTCGCCACCACCACGGCATCGAGGTCGTCTTGTTCGAGCAACTTGCGATAGTCGACATACTTCTTGGCCGAGGAGTGTTTTGCCGTCGCCGCATCTAAGCGTCCTTCGTCGACATCGCACAGCGCCACGATGTTCTCGCCGGCAACACCGGCCAAGTCACTCGCACCACGACCGCCGACACCGATCACGCCGATGTTCAGCCGCTCGTTCGCGCCGAGCACGCGGGACGGTTTGAGCAGCACGGCGGATGAAGCAGCGATGCCGAGAGCTGTCGATGTTTGCAGGAAGCCCCGGCGGTTGATTCGAGTTGGCATGAGGGATTAGCTCCGAGGAATGTGAGTTGTCGGCGAACGTGTTACGTTTCGAGTGCATGCTTTCGACAGTATACTCAGTTCGTCTCTGCAACGTGACGAATACTCTCAATTCCTTTCTCGCGAGCTTCCCATGACTGTCTGCTCCCGTTTGAACGTGCTTCCACCAGGCTTGGCAATCGTCGCGTGTTTCGTTGCTACTCTCCTCGTGACAGCGAATCGAGAAATCGCGGCGGCGACCACCGAAGACCGCTCGTTCATTGCTGCCTGCGACGGGTCGGAACAGAAGTACGTGATCGTCATGCCCGATGGTTTCCAACGCGGTCGTCCCGCGTCGGTGCTAATCGCGTTGCACGGTCACGGATCCGATCGCTGGCAGTTCGTCCGGCAAGAGCGCGGCGAGTGCCGAGCTGTCCGAGATGTTGCGGCGGCAAACGGATTGATCCTCGTATCGCCCGACTATCGAGCAAAGACTTCGTGGATGGGCCCGAAGGCCGAAGCTGACGTCGTGCAGATCATCCACACGGTCAAAGAGCAGTTTCAAGTCGAACGCGTTGTCTTGTGCGGCGGCTCGATGGGCGGAACGGGCGCCTTGACCTTCGCGGCGTTGCACCCTGACTTGATCGACGCCGTAGTCTCGCTGAACGGAACGGCGAACCTCGTTGAGTACGAACGATTTCTCGATGCCATCGCCGAATCTTACGGCGGGACGAAGCAGCAGATTCCCGCAGAGTACCGCAAGCGGAGCGCCGAGTTCTTTCCCGAAAGCTTCACGATGCCGCTGGCCGCGACGACTGGTGGCGCTGATGAAGTCGTGCCGCCGGACAGTGTGCTGCGGTTGATTGATAACTTGCGGGGCAGAAACAAACACGTACTCAGCCTGCATCGGCCCGAGGGCGGACATCGTACGTCGTACGAAGATACCAAGCAGGCGCTTGAATTTGTGCTTGGCGTTTTGGGCCAAATCTCCGATCGATAACGCTTCTTCCGCTCTGAATTCCTGCGTTTCGGGCTCCCTCGCGGTCATCGCGCGACCGCCAAGAATATGCGTTTCGCCGATCACCTCGCCCCGCTATACTTCGCGACCTACTTTACGACCCCGCGACGATCGAGCAAGCGATGCGAGTGGACGGTGCTAGCAAGTTGAACGGCCAGCCGATGCGGATGCCGCTGCGCGCGATCGCCGTACTCGCGATGATCGCAGCGATTGGCTGTGGTACGACGAAGACTCGGTTGGCCACCGATCAACTGCTTGTCTCGGATGCCGTCGATCAAGCGGTCGGCGACATCGACTTTGGCGTGATGGCTGGACAAAAGGTCTATTTCGACGCCCAGTACATCAAGAACATCAAAGGGGTCGGGTTCGTTAACTCGGAGTACATCATCAGCTCGCTGCGTCAGCAGATGGCTGCGGCCGATTGCCGGTTACAGGACGCCGAAGACGATGCGGATTTCGTTGTTGAAGCTCGTGTCGGCACGCTCGGTACAAACGGACATGAAATCGTGTACGGCGTGCCTGCGAACAATTCGCTTTCCACGGCTGCTAACTTGATGCCAAATGCACCTTCGATCCCCACGATTCCGGAACTCGCGCTCGCCAAGAAGGACGCTCATCTCGGCGCGGCAAAGATCGCCGTGTTCGCATACGAACGTGAGAGCCGGCGGCCTGTTTGGCAATCAGGGATTTCGCGCGCGAAGAGTACGGCCCAGGACTTTTGGTTCTTCGGTGCCGGACCCTTCCAGCGCGGCAGTGTCTACGACGGAACGCAATTCGCCGGTATCCGCATCCGGCTCCCGCGACACGACGACGATGGCACACCCACCGACGCACTTGCTGTTTCGTATCGCGAGCAGTTCCATTTTCCCCGGTCCACTGTTTCTCGGCCGATGCCCGAGATTGCCACCGTCGGTCATGAAGAACAACTTCCGCCGGTCGTGCTTCCCCCGGCACGTGCTCCAGGCAGCGAACCCATACCACGACAGCCACAGCCGCGCGAGCAACCAACGCCAGCTCCTCAACAACCTCCGCCACCAACGATAGACCAATAGCGCTTTCGCTCTTTGGCTGAAGGAGAAGCACTCACGATGAGCGAACAACATCCACGAATTCTGATCTCGAGGCTCAGTGCCATCGGCGATTGTGTGCTAACAACTCCGTTGCTGTGCGCGCTTCGTGATCATTTTCCCAGCGCTCACATCGCTTGGGTTACGGAACGGGTCTCGGCGATGGTTCTGGCAGGCCACCCCGCGCTCGACGAGTTGATCGTGGTGCCGAAAGGATGGCTGAAGTCACCCGCGGAGATTCGCCAGTTGCGGTCCCAGCTTCGCGCGCGTCGCTTTGACATCGCGATCGATCCGCAGGGATTGACCAAGAGCAGCATCGTCACTTGGCTGTCGGGAGCCAAGCGGCGGATTGGTTTTCACAAGCCTCGTGGCCGCGAGTTCAGTCGCTGGTTCAACCGCGAACTGGTAACGCCAACCAAAACGCACATTGTCGATGCCCAACTCGAGCTGCTGAAGCCGCTTGGCGTTCACAATCCCGTGGTGCAATTCGCTCTGCCGGTGATCCCGGAAGTCGAAGGCAAAGTCGACGCGATGATTCATGCCGCACATCTCGACTGCGATTTCGTTGCGGTAAATCCTGGTGCGGGATGGGATTCGAAGCTCTGGTCGGCGTACCGTTATGGCCGCGTCGCCCGTAGTCTCGGCGAGCGGCATCAGCTCCCCTCGTTCGTGCTTTGGTCCGGAGAACGAGAACGAGCCTGGGCCGAACAGATTGTGGCTTGCTCGGGAGGCCGTGCGGTGCTTGCTCCGCCCACGACACTTCCTGAACTGGCTGCCGTCTTGCGGCGAGCCCGAATGTTTGTCGGCTCGGACACGGGCCCTCTGCATATCGCGGCGGCTGTTGGAACGCCTTGCGTGGGGCTCTTCGGAACCACTCGCCCCGAAGACTGCGGTGCCTACGGGCCACAACACGTCCACCTCCAGAAGCGGTATCAAGACGGCACCAGCCGCGGGCGGCGTCGCGCGAACAACGACGCGATGCTAGAGATCGATGTCGAGAGCGTGGTCACGGCGTGTCAACAATTGTTAGAGCGAGAACCCCATTCCATCCCACGGCAAGTCGCCTAACTGTCCCCGCTTGATGTTGTTGGTGCAAGGTGTCTTCTGAGATGCTGTTACCGCCGTTTACGAAGGACATGAAGTCTTCGGAGGTAGAGCAATGGAATGCACATTTGAGGAGCGGAAACGACAGCCGGCAACAGGTTCGTGGCCGAATGGGTACCGACAGGGCGCGTGTCGAAACTGCGTCGAGTGAGTTAAGGCAAGCTATTTGAAGTCGACGAGCTTCGTCTGCTTCTTTAGCTCTTCGAGCTGTTGACTCTTCGCCGCATCGCTCAACGGGTTGCCCGTGAGAAACACTTGCCAGAACGAAGCGGATCGATCCGGCTTGGCGTTCGCGGCCGCGGCGGTTTCCACGAGGACTCCCAAGTCGGTGATCTTGTTGTTCTCCAAGGACAGGAACTTCCAACGCTCGTGTCCCTTCAGCGGTGACAGGTCCGCGACTTGATTTCCGCCCGCGAAGAGTGTGTCGAGTTTGTCCATGCCTTCGATCGGTTTGAGATCGACGATCTGATTCCCATCCGCATACAGCGACCAAGCTTTCTTGAGGTTGGCAACGGGTGCCAGATCCTGAACTTTATTGTTCGAAATGTAAAACGACCTCATGTTGTCGAGTTTCGCGACCGCGGCCAGGTCGCTAACTTGATTGTCAGAAAGTTCCAGGTGCTGCAACTTCGTCAAGCCTTCGATCGGCTTGATGTCAGTGATCTTGTTCTTCGAGAGATCGAGGGACTGGATGTTCTTTAAGCCCGCGATGGCATCGATCGTTGTGATCTCGTTCCCTGCCAGATCGAGCAATGCCAGGCTGCGGCACTTTTCCAATCCGGTCAGATCCTTGATCCCCTTGTTCTTGCCTTTAATTGTCGAGATGTTGACGACGTCGTCTTCGACGATTGGTTGATCGTTATTTCGTTTCTCGAAGACGTAGGTGCGAACGACCGCCTCCAACGCCTTGTCCGGGAAAATCGACTCTTGAGCGATCAGCTCGGAAACCATTGACAACATCGAGATCGAAAGAACTGCACAAGCGATCGACAATCTCATCGGAGTACCTCGTTGGTTGCGTCTCGAAGATTTAGCGGGGGCATGGGTTACTTGGTGGGGACTCGCTCGACATGGTGTGGGCCGCGAATCGGCGGTCCCACAGTGAGTGCGTCTGCTTCAAAATAGGTTACTTCGCCAAACTGTAACAATCCAGCCCGCAAGTCACGACTTCGCCAAGAATCCCGTGCAAACTTCAGTAACGGGCGACACTTGAGTCGATTTCGTGCGACCACGCATCGATTCCACCTGCCATATTCTGGACCTTGGGAAACCCTTGCTGCTGTAACCACTGCGTCACCTGCATACTGCGACCGCCATGATGACAGTGGACGACGATCCTCCGGTCCCGCACGGGCTCTAGCTCCGGAAGTCGCGCTGGAATCTCTCCCATCGGAATCAACACCGCTGAATCTAGCTTTGCAATCGCGTACTCACTCGGCTCTCGACAGTCGAGCAGGAAGAAATCGACTCCTTCGTCAAGCAGCTTCTTGACCCCGCGACAATCGATTTCCAACGGCAGGTTCTCTTCAGTCGCGCTCATCTCATTAGCTCGTTTCGTTCTCGAAAGCGTTGCCTTGTCAGCCGGCAAAGCTATCCCTTCCGCCGGACCTTGTCCAGCCGGGCCGTAAGTCCAATGCGGTCCCTATGGAAGTGTCCCGAAATAGATTCAAGTTTTAGCGGTACGGCGCGAGCCGTCCGGTGCCTCAAAACCGGAGGGCTCGCGCCCTGCCGCTACAATTCAAATTCGCCAATTTATTTCGGGACAATTCCTATCGGAAGCTGATCGCGCCGTGTTGTGGTACTCTGGAAGGTCTGCATCACTCACGCCCTTGCGGAGCCGTCCGCGGATCTTCATGCGTTCGTCTGCTCAAATATCACTCTCGCGGAATCGCTCGTGGCGCAAGAAGCTGGCGTTCGCGTTCGTCGCGACTGTCGGGTTCTTTCTGCTCTTCGAGTTCGGGCTGCGTCTCGGTGGCGTGCAGCCGGTGACGGACAGGAACGACCCGTTCGCCGGATTCTCGCAACTCCCAATGCTTGAAGCGGTGGAAGGTGATGGCGGCGAGCAGCTCCTGACAACCGCCCGCGGCAAACTGGTGTGGTTCAACGCACAGACGTTTCCCAGGCAGAAACCTGCGGGAACGCGCCGCGTTTTCTGCGTGGGCGGCTCGACGACATACGGCCGTCCGTATTGGGACATGACGTCGTACTGCGGATGGTTGCGCGAATTGCTGCCGTTGGCCGACAGTTCCTGTGATTGGGAAGTGATCAACGCGGGAGGCATTAGCTATGCGAGTTATCGCGTCGCGGCAGTGATGGAGGAGTTGGCCCGCTACGAGCCGGATCTGTTCATTGTCTACAGTGCGCACAACGAGTTCCTGGAACGTCGCACTTATGCAGGGATGTTCGAGCAGTCGCCGGTCAAGTTGCGGGTGTCGGCCGCCTTGAGCCAAACACGAACCTGGGCGTTGCTTGATCGCGTGCTCGGGCGTCAAGAGCACGTTGAACCGACGACGGCTTCCAGCATGTTTTCGGAGGAAGTCGACGAGATACTCAACCACACGGTCGGCCCGTCTGACTATCACCGCGACAACCAATGGCGCGAAGACGTGCTGCAACACTACGAGCTGAATCTCCAGCGGATGGCGGCCATTGCCAAACGAGCGGGTGCCAAGATCGTCTTCCTCGCGCCGGCAGCGAACGAGAAAGACTGCGCTCCGTTCAAGAGCGAGGCAATCTCAGGCTTGTCGGACACGCAAGTGAAGCAATTCCGCTCGCATCTTGCCGGGGCTCAGGAGCACATGGCGGCCGGCCAGCTTGACGATGCCATGCTGTCGCTGGAGCAAGCTCAAGTGATCGACGACGGGTACGCCGCGGTTCATTACCAAATGGGGAAGGCGCTGTTCGCGCTCGGTCGTACGGAGCAGGCCCATCAAGCATTCGAGCGAGCCCTGGACCAAGACGTGTGTCCGTTGCGGGCCTTGCCGGAGATCACCGCATCGATCCGACGCGTCGCACATCGGGAACACGTTCCCGTGGTGGACTTTGGCGCGCAAATGAAAGCTAAGTGCGAGAAGGAGTTCGGACATCCATGCCTGGGAGCTGAGTACTTTCTCGATCACGTTCACCCAACCATGGACGTGCATCGGCAGCTTGCCTTGTGGATCATCGAGGTACTGCAACGCGAGAGAATCGTCGCGGACAGTGCTCTGTCGTCCGAAGCCGTTAACGCGGTCGCCCAGCGAATCGATTCCCGGATCGATAAGACGGCGCAAGGAGTTGCCTTGCGAAATCTTGCCAAAGTGCTGCATTGGGCGGGCAAGTTCGACGAGGCCGCACCTCGCGCGGCCGATGCGTTGAGGCTGATCGAAAATGATCTCGAAAGTCAGTTCTTGCTGGCGGAATGCTGGCGGCAGATGGGAAGAAGCGACGAGGCCCTGTTGCAGTTCGAGCGGCTGTTCGAGATCGAGCCCAATTACGAACGCGGCTACATCCCGTTCGGTATGCTGCTGGCCGACCGGGGACATCTGGCCGCGGCGAAGATGTACCTTTCGATGGGAATCTATTTGCATCCCGACCGCGACGACGCGCATCACGCACTCGGCGCGGCGCATCTTCGAGCGGGTGAGTACGAACTCGCCAAACAATCGCTTCTGGAAGCCAGCACGCTCAACCCGAACGAACCCAGCACGTTAACGCTGCTCGCGCGGGCACAAGCGGAACTCGGTGAATCCGCCGCGGCGATTTCGACCTACGAGCAGTCGCTTCGTCTCGCTCCGGACGACGCCTTCGCGCACAACGAGCTTGGCGAAGCATTGTTGTTGGAGGGGCAAGTTAACGAAGCGATCCGTCATTTCGAAGCGGCTCTCAAAATCGATCCGGACCACGAAGACGCTCGCTTCAACCTCGAAGCGGCTCGCGAACGCCGATAACTTTCTGGCAAGATCATGTTTCACCCGCAAGGCCCGACGTTTGGCGAGTTAGCGCGACAGGCACTGTCGTCGACCGAGCGAGGTTACGATTTGCTCGCTCCCAAGTTCGATTACACTCCGTTTCGGACGCCGGATTCGTTGCTGGAACTGGTCGCGCCGCTGATCGGGAACGAGAAGCCGATCGATTCCGCACTGGATCTGTGCTGTGGAACAGGCGCTGGAATGAAGATGCTGCGACCGCTGTGCCGTGAACGTGTCGTCGGTATTGATTTCAGCCACGGGATGCTCGACATTGCCCGCCAATCGATCGAGCACGGGGCGGGGAAAGCGGATTGCGAGTTCGTTTATGGCAACGTGCTCGAGTTGCCGTTTACCAGCAAGTTCGATGTGGCCGTCTGCTTCGGAGCTTTGGGGCATATCTTGCGGCGGGATGAGGCGACGTTTGTCGCCCAGATCGCCAAGGCATTGCGGCCCGGCGGGCGGTTCGTCTTTATCACCGCGCAACAGCCATCGCGGTTGTCGCCGAACTATTGGTTGGCGCGGGGATTCAACGCTGCGATGCACGTTCGAAACGCTTTTATCAAACCACCTTTCATCATGTTCTATTTGACATTCCTGCTCCCGCAAGCGACGAAGCTGCTCGAAGATCACGGTTTTCACGTCACGATTCACGACAACGTCTTTCCGCACCCGTTCCAACGAGCGTGCGTTGTAATTGCGACGTTACGTGGCCCTTCGCTCCGCGAAGGGAAGCATGTTCGCGGAGCGAACAGCCACGTAGAACCGCCAAATGGCGACATTCAAAAATCATATGGGCCGGCTATCATGGTAAGGTGATATCAATTGCAATACTGAATTGGAACCGAAACATGTTGAAGAGAATCACGCTCGCGATGAGTCTTGCACTCGTCGCCATGAACTTGGATGCGGCGGAGCCGAATGGGTTGCTCGCCCCTCACAAAACGATCTTGTTCCTGGGCGATTCCATCACGCACGCGGGTCATTACGTCAGCCGCCTTGAAGCCCAACTCCGCACGACAAATCCCGAGGCGATTCCGGTGCTGATCAATCTCGGCTTGCCAAGCGAGACTTGCAGCGGTTTGTCAGAGCCGGACCATCCGTTTCCACGTCCTGACGTCCATGAACGGATCGATCGTGCGCTGGCCAAGGTAAAGCCGGATGTTGTCTTCGCGTGCTACGGCATGAACGACGGGATCTATTACCCGTTCAGCGATGAGCGTTTCGCGGCCTATCGGAAAGGCGTTAACGGCATCATCGCCAAAGTGCAAGCGAGCGGCGCGAAGCTCGTGCTAATGACGCCACCAGCTTTCGACGCGCTGCCGCTACACAAGAAGGGAGATTTGCGACCCGCCGGCGCGGAGAAGTACGCCTGGTTCGCGATCTACGAAGGCTATGACGACGTGTTGGAGAAGTACGCGGCGTGGGTCATGACGCTTGGCGATCGGGTGGATCTCGTCATCGATCTGCACACGCCGGTGAAAGAATACGTTGCGGCAAAGCGGCAGGATGACGCGGATTTCACGATGTCGCCCGACGGCGTGCACGTGAACGAAGAAGGACATCAGGTCTTGGCGGCTGCGATCATCAAGGCCCTTGGCGTCGAGCCGATTGACCTCGATCCGAAACTGCTCGGCCTTGTTCACGCGCGGCAGCAGATACTTCATACGTCCTGGGTCAGCCGCGTCGGTCACAAACGCCCTGGCGTCGCCGCCGGCCTTCCGCTCGAAGAAGCAAAAGCGAAAGCGGCCGAGTTCGATCGACAGATCCGCGCCGTGGAATGAAGACGCTCGGGTGCCACTGCTGGCTTGTCCAGCAGTGGCACCCGACCTGAAGAATGAAGATGACACCGCACTGTTAAAGTAAGAAAGTGAATATCAACAACTTCCCGATTTGAGTTTTGGGAGGG
>JAQBZB010000272.1 GCA_027622275.1 Planctomycetota bacterium
TTGACTTTAGGCAGCATCAAACGTTGGTTTTGGATTGTACTTGATGTGAGCTTAAATGAGTAATCGTGTCATCAAAACGTCACCAATCGCTGTTCGGCATCTGAATGGGCGATGAGGTGCGTGAAGGCGTGCGGCGCTAACGACTGACGTGCATCACCGTCCGCGACCGGCACCGCGTGCCACCAAAACGGTCGATTGATAGGACGCAGTGCGGACTTGAACCTATCAGAACATCAGATCGGCGAATTACCGCCATCTTTCGGCCAGCGGACAAATCGGATTGGCAACCTCAACTCATTTATTCCTCAACTTGCTGCCGAATCCACGCTTGGTCCTGCTCGCTGAGCTTGTCGAGGGGCACGCGGAGCACTTTTCCATCGCGCTTCTTCAAGATTGCGACCTCGTCTTCAACGCCCGTTAGCTCAGCCTCTATCGTGCTCCCGACCGTGCTGGTCCAAGTACGGATCTCCGCGGTCTTGGCCGCCGGAGCGGCCGGCGCTTCCGGCGGCGGAGACTCAGCGGCTGGGGGACGCGGGCGACCTGCGGGCAACGGATCCATCGCAAACAGATAGTCGCCCGGCTGCGTGCCATATTTCCATTCGATGCGACCCCCGTCGTCCTTGAGATCTGGTCCCGTTGAATAGACAGTCGCTTTGCTGTTGACGATGGCAAACCGCATCGGCTGGCCCGAATAAGGATCCGTCGGCACCGTCTTGAGCACCGTATCGGCGACGGCTTCGGCGAGCGTCGTGGGCAGTTTCCCGTGAGCCAATTCGTAGCGGCGCAGCGCGGTCAGCAATTGAACACCCGCTAGATTCGCCTTGACTCGTGTTGCCGCCGCACTCAGCGCCTGCAGGGCAGGAACTTGCAAAAGAACGATGACGGCTCCTGTCCCTCTGTTTGCCTCGTCAGCGAGTTTCCGCATCTCCGTCTGCAATTCGTCCGCGGCGGCAACCTCGAAATGAGGTGTCTGTGCCTCCTGGAGCACAATCGCAAAAATCCGGTCACAGGCCGCCCTCTCCGCTTCGTAACTGATGCTCTGCGGCAAGCGTCCCAATCGGTCCATCGTCTGTTTCACTTCTGGTGACATCTGACCCGCTTGAAGATCTTCAACCGTCTGCCGCGTCTTGATGTATGTCATACGGCAGCCTTCGTCATAAGGATCCAGCCCCTGTTGCTGATGCTCAACCAGCAGGGCCAGCATCTGGTCGCACTGATCCATCGTCAGCTTCGGATCGTTCAGTGTGAACTGTGCGATGCCATCCAGGCCGATGCCTTCCAGAGCGATCGATACCGCCTGGGACATGGTCTCCCCGCGCGGTCGCAGGTCGCGTGACAGTCGCAAGCAGCGCGTGACTGCGGAGGCCGCCAGATCCGGATCTCCTTTCACACTCGCCCAATACAATTGCACTCGCGAGGCCCGAGCGATTGACCTCGCCTGGGCGATACGCGGCATGAGATCGACTTCAAACAGGCAGGACGATTTCGTTTGGGCCTGGTCGATTTGCTCGAACACCGGCGCGGCCGCCTGCAGCGCTTGTTCCACCTGTTGTGGCTGGATCGTGCCAGCTTCGAGGTTTAGCATTTCAGCATCTCGGACAAGGCTGGCTTGGTCGAACGCTGCGAGGTACAAGGGCGCAGCATTGTCCGCTGGAGCGGCCCGACTCTCCAAGAACTGTTTGACGTCGAACGGTTCCCCTGCGCCCTGCCCAGTCGCGGACGACACATCGCCCGGTTGAGCAGCAGGCTGTTTCGCAGGCAACTGGGGCGACGAGACTGCCGACGGAGCGCCTGTCGGGTCGGTCTCAGCAGGAGCGACCGCCGATTCCCCGCCCGTCGTCGACGAGCTGTCACCCCCTCCACAGCCGATTAGTCCGGAAACCAGCACAAGTATTGCGTAGCAGGCGCTGTTGTGTGACATCGCCGAGCCTCCTTGGGGTTCTCCAACACGTTCTCCTGCCGGTTTGGGAAACGCCAAGCTTGACAGCGCCTCGGCAATTGGCAACACGCTGCTTTATAGGCTACGACCTCCCGCTTAGCCAGCGAATTCGGGATCGTTCAGAAGAAGTTGACGCCGAGCATTTTCCGGCCCTTCGACGCCTACTCGCCGTTTGCCGCTTCGTCGGGCTTCGCAGATTTGGCTGCTCGCTGCCACCGGATCAGCGCGCCCTCGTCCGACCCGTCCCACACCTTGAGCGTCTTGTCCTCGCTGCCACTGACGATGCACCTGCCATCTGCGCTGAAAGCCACAGCCAAGACGTGGTCGCCGTGTCCCATCAGGGTCAACGTGTGCTCGCCTGTGTTGGCGTCCCACAGCTTGAGCGTCTTGTCCTCGCTGCCGCTAACGATGCGGCTGCCGAAGGGGCTGAAGGCCACGGCTGTTACAGCGCCGGTGTGTCCCTTGAGCGTCAACGTCTGCTTGCCCGTGCTGGCGTCCCACAACCTGAGCGTCCTGTCATCGCTGCCGCTGACGATGGTGTTTCCGTAGCTACAGAAGGCCACGGATTTAACAGCGCCGGTGTGTCCCTCCAGGGTCAACATCTGCTCGCCCGTGTTGGCGTCCCACAGCTTAAGCGTTTTGTCATAGCTGCCGCTGACGATGCGGTTGCCGTCGGGGCTGAAGGCTACGGACACGACGGCACCCGTGTGCCCTTCCAGGCTCATAATCTGCTCGCCGGTGCTGGCGTCCCACAGTTTGAGGGTCTTGTCAATGCCGCCACTGACGACGTGGCTACTGTCGGGGCTGAAGGCCACGGAAAAGACGGCGCCGCGGTGTCCCTCGAGGGTCAACAGCTCCTCACCGCTGTCGGCGTTCCACAGCTTGAGCGTCCCGAACACGCTGCCATTGACGATGCGGAGGCCGTCGGGGCTGAAGGCCATCGTGTTGCTCTGGCCTTGGAGGGTCATCGAACGCTCGCCCGTGCTGGCGTCCCACACGCTGAGCGTCGGGTCCCAGCCACCGCTCGCAATGCGGCTACCATCGGGACTGAAGGCCACAGCATGCACCTTCTGGATGTCTGCCTTTACCGTCTGCTGACCTGTGCCGGCCTCCCACAGCTTGACCGTGTTGTCCGCGCCGCCACTGACGATGCGGTTGCCGTTGGGGCTGAAGGCCACCGAATAGACTTCGTCGGTGTGACCCTTGAGCGTCAGCGCATGCTCACCCGTGCCGGCCTCCCACAGCCTGAGCGTGTTGTCAGCGCTGCCGCTCACGATCTGTCCGCCGTCGGGGCTGAAGGCCACGGCAGAGACTCGGGCGGTATGTCCCTTGAACGTCAACGTCTGCTTCCCCGTGCTGGCCTCCCACAACCTGAGCGTGTTGTCAGCGCTGCCGCTGACGATCTGTCTGCCGTCGGGGCTGAAGGCCACGGCCCAGACCTCGTCGACGTGGCCGCGAAGGGTAAACGTTGGTTCGCCGGTGTTGGCGTCCCACAACTTGAGCGTTTTATCTTCGCTTCCGCTGACGATCCGGTTGCCGTCGGGACTGAAGGCCACGGCTGTAACAGCGTCGGTATGTCCCTCGAGTGTCAACGTCTGCTCGCCGGTGTTGGCATTCCAGAGTTTGACTGTCTTGTCTTGACTGCCGCTGACGATGCGGCGGCCGTCCGGGCTGAAGGCCACCGAACAGACTAAGGCTTCATGCCCCTTGAGCGTTAACACCTCCTGACCGAAGATCGTGTCCCACAGCTTGAGCGTGTTGTCATAACTGCCGCTGACGATGCGGTTGCCGTCCGGGCTGAAGGCCACGGCTCGAACGACGTTGGCATGTCCCGCAAGGGTCAATGTCTGTTCGCCCGTGCCGGTGCCCCACACCTTGAGCGACGTGTCACTGCTGCCACTGACAATGCGGCTGCCGTCGGGGCTGAAGGCCACTGCCGTTATCGCTCGGGAGTGTCCCTTCAGGGTCGCGTGATTTCTAGTGAACAGAGCATGTAGATAGCGGTATTCCCAACCGCGCAGGTCCGCGGGACACGCATTCAAATGCGACCATGCTCCTGGAAAATTGTTGGTTTCCCATTCTCGTTGTGCGGATTGAATGTGAGTGAGATACAATTGTCGCAGGGCAGAGTCGCCGGCCCGCTGCGCTTCATCTCGCTTATCATCCGCCCGTTCTCGTTCCCGTTTGGCTTCCGCCGCCTTGTCATTGGCCCGTTGGGTCTCTGCCTCGGCGAGTTCCTTCGCCGCGCGAAAGTTCTCGGCGTTCTGATCGGCTCTGTCTTTCTCTTGGACCGCGACTGCCGCCCGCTCGTTGGCCACCACGGCCAAAGAGATCGAGACAACCGTGCCTACCAATAAAGAGACAACTGCCGCGGCACTCAAACCCGCCACGTGGGGATTCCGCTTGCACCAGCGCCATGTTCGTTCAACGCGGCCGACGGGTCGAGCGGTGATCGGTTCTCCGCTGAGCCAGTGCGTCAGGTCGGCAACCAGATCGTCGGCCGAGCCGTAACGCTTGGCTTGCTCTTTCTGCAGGCACTTCAGACAGATCGTCTCCAGATCCTTGTCGATGGCAGGGTTAATCTGCCTGGGAGGAACGGGTTGCTGGTGTAGCACCTGCTGCAACGTCTTCATCAGGCTGGCCGCCAAGAACGGCGGTCGTCCAGTCAGCAAATGGTATAAAGTTGCCCCCAACGAGTAGATGTCCGCCAGCGGACCCGCAACATCGCCCTTCGCTTGTTCGGGCGGCATGAAACTGGGGGTGCCGAGAATCTGCCCCGTGGCCGTTAGTCCGCTGTCATCCTTTCTGTTCTTGGCCAAGCCAAAGTCCGTGATCTTCGGCTGCCCCGTGGCGTCGATCAGTATGTTGGCCGGCTTGAGATCGCGATGCACCGTGCCGCGATGGTGCGCGTAGGCCAACCCTTCGCCGACGGCCTTGACCAACTCAGCCGCTTCGCGCGGCTCCAACGGTCCTTCGCGGACGCGGGACTCCAGACTTTCGCCTTCGACAAAGCCCATTGAAAAGTAGTGTTGCCCGTCTTGCTCACCCACGTCGTACACGGGAACGATGTTGGGATGTTCCAGGTTGGCGGCCGCTTCGGCTTCGACGTAGAAACGTTGAATGTCGGCTTGCGAGGCCAGGTTGCCCGACAGGATCATTTTCAGAGCGACGACTCGGTTCGCCTTGATCTGGCGCGCCTTGTAGACGACACCCATGCCGCCGCGTGCGATCTCACCCAAGAGTTCGTAGTCACCGAACCGACGGGACGGGGTCGTCTCGACCGCTCTGTTTCCGCCTTCATCGGTTGTGGCGGAGGCACCGACAACCAAGGTCTCCTCGGCACCCGCCTCGCCGCTGCCTTCCGTGTCTGCCTGCCCGAGCCCGGCCTCGGTGGGACGAATGCACTCCGTTCCGCTTATCTTGTCGTCGCAAGTCTCGGAAGTCGGAAAAACTTGCACGATCGTCGATTCGAACGACGTTGTGTCGTTCTGATTGACGGCTATCTCGTCGATGACGGAGTGGCAGTCTGGGCAAATGCGAGCTGTGGAATCAGCGGCAAGCGAGTTACCACACTGCGAACACGTCTTAATCGGCACCGATATCATCATGATCTCGCGAAACGCACCCCAAGACTTCAACGGCTTCGAGTACATCTTGGTCTGAAACGCGATCCTACCATAAATCTCGGCAGAAGGACTTGATTATCAACTGTGCGCAGCCGCGAAGCAATTCGTCGGAACTCTGACTCATCCCCCGTTTCGTGCGTCTCTTGTGGCGGCGAGTGCGAGTGCGTTGATGGCTTGTTCGAAGGGGATTTGGAGAGCACGGATCATCCGTCGTCCGATGGTAAACAAGCTGCATTAGGATTGTGCGAGGTTTGGCGACAATTGGCGTGTGATGGGCGACGTAACGGTGCGTCGACCGTTGATCACTTTGCGGCGATTGATGTTGAATCCGATTCGGTCCTCGCCATAGCCGACCGTGACTGCGCGCAAGTCCCCCGCCGCCTGCCTGGCCGCTGTGCCCAGCTTGTCGATCAATTCACGCCCCCACGTCGAGTCGGCGTCGAAACCCGGCCCGGAATGATTGTGCGACGCGGCGACCATGATGTTCGCCGCCGGCACGCCCGTCAGTTGTTCGATGCGCTGGCGTGCCAGCTTCACCATGTCGTCCCAAGCGCCGATCGTGTCGAGCGTCACAATCGCCGCTGTCGTTTCACCGTCATCCAAAACCAGCACGCCGGCACGCAGCGGATCACGGACTCCAAACACCTTACGCCGATGCCCGGTCACGATCACTCCGTCGGTCTCCGCGGGAGTAATGTCCACCTTGGCGACACCAGCCCGCAAATTCGACTTGACCGAAAACTGACCATCCTGCAGCTCGTCGGCGAATGTGGCAAGCGAATGCCAACCGACGACGATGCTCGAGAGAATGAATATCGCTTTGCAAGAGGTCATTGGATGTTAATTCCTATCTCGTAGCGTGGGCGAACGCGGCCTCTGGTTTGATGCCACGTAGTTCATTGACTTTAGGCAGCATCAAACGTTGGTTTTGGATTGTACTTGATGTGAGCTTAAATGAGTAATCGTGTCATCCAAACGTGACCAATCGCTGTTCGGCATCCGCATACGCAATGAGGTGCGTGAAGGCGCCTGAGGCTAACGACTGACGTGCATCACCGTTCGTGAACGGATCCGCGCGACATCAATCGGTCGGTTTTCGGGATTCCCTAGAAACGCATGAGATAAAGACGCAGGTCTCGTAATCGTTATCGACGATGAGAATGCGAGCTACCGACATGATGTCTCCTTGGCAGAGTTACTTCCGATGTTTTCTGATCAGAGTCGCGCCGGCGTGTTCATCCACGATCGACTGCTGCTGCTGGAGCGTGGATGCGATGGCCGACAATTCTGGTTCGCGGCCGTGATAGGACACGACAAACGCCGACATGCCGACCGTCAGCTTGTCGCCGGGTTCCAGCCGTGCCTGGCTGATGTGCTCGCCATTGACCAGCGTGCCGTTACCAGACTCAAGATCACGCACGACCAGAGCGTCGTCCACCCAGTCGATTTCGCAATGGACGCGGCTGACCCAGCAATCGTTGAGGCAAATGTCCGCCTCGGCGCTGCGCCCTATCGTCATGGGGAAATGGTCCAGCACGATTTCTGCATCAAGAGTCTCAGTATCGTCGCGGATGAGTTTAGCTTTCATCTTGGTTTATTCGTTCGCTGTTGTGCCGCGGATGAAACCTTCCGGAAAATACACGGGGCAGGTTTCCAACCTGCCAAAAAGCGCGACGTTACCTGGCAGGTTGGGAAACCTGCCCCACGCTACGTCATCTCCGTCAAGGTTGCACTTCGATTTCGTTGACCACCTGCACCACCCCGTCCACGTGACGCACATTTTCCTGAGCGAGTTGCTTGTGGTAGTAGCTGCCAACGCGGCCGCGCAACGTTAGAACGCCATCGTCGAAGTTACACGACAGGTGGCGAAAGTCGATGTTGGCAGTGCCCGCCAGGCGGGTGTGGGCAATTCGTTGGATCTCAGCATGTTCTGCGATCCTCGACTGGCGTATTTCGGTCTGGCCACTCATTCGTAACACCTCCGTGCGTATAGCCCCAACGGACGAGAAACGTGGACCGCGGGCGGCGGAAAACCGCGTCATCGAAACGCAATGACGCTCGCACCTGTATTGATAGAGTCGCCAGCACAACAAAACTATGGGTCACAGCCTTCGAAATCAGATGGGGCGAGCCCCCACTCAATGCGGGACCGCATCAACTGTCCGTGGCACGGTTGCTCTCAACGAGCCAGATTGTCGCTTGCCGCAGCAGTTCGTTGCCGTCTTTCAGACTTAGCTTCGTTTTGATGAAATCGCGGTAGTTGTCGATCGTCTTGGGGCTCAGGTGCAACTGTTCGGCGATTTCGCGGGTCGAGAACCCTCGACCAAGCAATTCGAACACTTGCAATTCCCGGTCGCTCAGGCGTTCCACCGGCGATTGCTCCACGTGATCTCCGCTGCGGGCCAATTGCAAGATGCGGTCGGACATGCCTTCGCTCAAGTACATTTGCCCGTCGAGCACGCGGCGAATGGCATCGATGACGTTGCGAGTCGCCACCTGCTTGTTGAGGTAACCCATCGCGCCGGCCCGGATCGCTCGTTCGGCGTACAGACTCTCGTCGTGCATCGACATGGCCAACAGCGGAATCGTCGGGTCAAGCACCTTGATGCGTTTGATCAGCTCGATGCCGCTGCCGGTCTTCAGCGCGATGTCGATGACGATCACATCCGGGTGCGCTTGACGGACGAGGTCGAGCGCTTCGTTCACGTCTTCTGCCTCGCCACAAACTTCCATGTCCGCTTGCCCAGCGATCCGCATGGACAGGCCGTCACGAACCATCGGGTGATCGTCCACGATCAAGACCTTGGCGGCTTTTTTTTTCGCCGTCGATTTCGTCTTGGCCATGGCCGTGTCTCCGGGTTTCTAAAGTAATTAGCCGTTTGGGCGATAGCCCCGGTTCTTGCGTTATTCCCAGCGAAAACCGGGGCTATCGCCCAAACGGCTAATGAAAAGTGGCGGTGTCAAATTAAGTTGTCAAAACACAAGTGACCAGGGTGCCGCCTTCAGCCGCTGGTTCAATGTCGAGCGCCGCGTTGATCAGGCCGGCGCGGTGACGCATGATTCGTAAGCCCATTCCTTGCGTTTCGGATGGCTGGCCAATGCCCATTCCGTCGTCGCGGACGCGCAAAGAAACATGGTCCGCGTCGCGCGATAGCTCGACGTGGATTCGTTTTGCCTGTGCATGTTTGACGGCGTTGGTGACCACCTCTTGAGCGATCAAATAAATCGCCGTCGCCGTGGCGTTGTCTTCCATCGTGACGGGTTGAGTGCAGTCGAACGTGCAGTCGATGTTGTGCGTCTCGCGGGTGCTGGTGGCCAGCTCCTGAAGCGCCGCCATCAAGCCCTCGGCGTCCAGCTCAACGGGAACCAGACCGTGCGAGAAACGACGTACCTGATGCAGCACGCGCTGCAGGCCCTCTTCGATTTTTCGGGCCGTGTCCGCTTCGGCGTGTGACTCGTCGCTTAGCTTCTCCAGCAGGCTTTCGGCCATGAAGTCCAGACCCGTTAACTCCTGGCTGGTCGTGTCGTGCAGATCCGCGCCGATCCGTCGTCGCTCGGCGGTTGTCACTTCCAGCATCGCTCGTTCCGCCTCGGCACGTTTCAGCTCGGTGATTTCCTGCACAATGCAGCCTACGGCCTTAACCTTTTCTTCCACCAGGACCGGATAGTAGGCGGCCAGCCAATGCCGTTTGACACCCGGTTGACTGTCCAACACGCCGCTGATTTCTACGCTCTCGGACGGCTGGCCGCTGTCGATCACCTGTTGGATCAGAGGCACGGCCTGATCCGTGATGTTCGAGATGGTGTCCGCCACCGAGCGGCCCAAATGTTCTTCAACGGACAGGCCGTGGATGGCCGCTAACTGTTCGTTGATGCGCAGGTATCGCTGTTCGGCGTCCAGCAGGCACAGCCCGACCGGCGCCGTGGCAAACAGCCCGTCCAGTTCGGCCGCTCGCACCCGATACCGCTCTTCGCTCACGCGCAATGCTTGCTGGGCCTGTTCTTGAATTGTCACGTCGTCCAGCGTGACCACCACGCCGTCGATTTTGTTGTCATGCGTGCGATACGGGAGAATCCGGCGGATGTACCAAGAGCCCTCCTCGCTCTTCACCTGTTTTTCCATCGGCGTCAATTCGGCGAGAACCGTCTTCGCGTCCGTCAGCAAATCCGGGTCGTCGAATTTCATCGAAATGTCGCTGATCGGCCGGCCTACGTCGCTGGGGATCAGCGTCAAGAGCTGCGTCGTGGCGGGGGTATAGCGCTTGATACACATGTCCGTGTCCAGAAACAACGTGGCGATCTCCGTGCTGCTCAGTAAATTGTTCAGATCGTTGTACGTCACTTCCAATTCGTCGATCTTCTCCTGTAGTTGGTTGTTGACGGTGCTCAGCTCCTCGTTGAGCGATTGCAGCTCTTCCTTCGAGGTGTACAGTTCCTCGTTCGTGGACTGCAGCTCCTCGTTCATCGACATGGCTTCTTCGTTCGAGGCCTTCAATTCCTCGTTCGAGGTTTCAAACTCCTCGATCGTGGTTTGCAGATCTTCGCGAGTGGAATCTAGTTGCTGTTTAAGCTGATTGAAGACCAGATCGTGGCTCGCTTCGGCATCGATCGCTTCCGCGGTCGGAGCGTCGTCTTTCAGAAGCCCGGTGTCTCCGAGAAGCCGGGCTTCTTGCGGCTCTGCCGGTTCGAGAAAACTGACCAATAAAAGGTGATCCGCGGAGTACGCCGTTTCGATCGGTTTGACGGTGATACTGACCGCGTGATACGTCCGGTCGCGCATGACGCGCGCGTTGGTCACTTTGACCGTCTCGTGCCTCTGGCTGGCGCGCTGAATCGCGGCCCGCAACTTGGTCCGCAGTCCCTCGCGCGCCATGACGGTCAAGTCATGCGATGCCTCGCCGGTCGGATGTTCCAGGAACTGGGCTGTGGCGCCGAAGTAATGCAGGATTTCAGACTTGGCCGTGATCAACACCGAGGGGGGGCGCGTACTCGCCGAGCAATATGTTCTGGGCGAGCTGGCCCAGCCTGGCCGGACGACGGAGCTCGCCCTCGACTGCCGCCTGGCGCGAGCGCTCGTGGCCGGCGACGATCGGGAAACCGACCGGGTGCGACGAGCCAATCCGCCGATAGATCCGCCACTTCTTCGAGACGATCTCGAACAAGTCGTCTTGCGTGCCGATCGTCTCGCTGTTGCCCAAAAACAGGTAGCCGCCGTCGTTCAGCGCAAAGTGGAACAGGCTGAGCACTTTTTTGTGTACTGGCGCCTCCAAGTAGATCAGCAAGTTGCGGCAACAAATCAGGTCGAGCTTCGAGAAGTGCGGATCGGAAATCAGGTTTTGTACGGCGAAGGTGACCGATTCGCGGAGCGATTTGTTCACCCGGTACGTGCTGCCGGCCTTGCTGAAGAACTTCCGCAGTCGCTCCGGCGACACGTCGGCCGCGATGCTGTCCGGATACACGCCGCTGCGGGCGACATCCAACCCGTCATCGTTGATATCGGTGGCGAAGATCCGCATGCCGGCGCCGCCTGCCGCCTCGACTTGTTCGCTCAGCAGCATGGCCATCGAATAGGCTTCCTCGCCGGTGGCGCAACCGGGCAGCCAAACGCGGACGGGCGAGTCGTTTTCCCCTGCGTAGCCGAATTCGCCAGAATTTGGTCCCGTCCGGCTGGCATCCAAAGTCTGGTGACTTCGTCTACGCACGACGTCCGGCAGCACTTTCGTCTCCAAAACCTGCCACGCTTCCGGCTCACGGAAAAAGGACGTCACGCCGATCAGCAGGTCCTTGAACAGCCGCGTCACCTCGGGCGGGTTTTCGCGCAGGAATTTCACGTAATCGGCCGGCTGGTTGACGTTGCTCAGCCCCATGCGGCGCTGGATGCGGCGGGTCAGCGTGGTCTGTTTGTAACAGTGGAAGTCGTAACTGGTGCGAGCCCGCAGCAGCGCCAAGATCATGTTCAGGTGGTCGGGGTCGCGCTGGGCCAGTGTCGCTTCGCCCGCCTGAGTGATGTACGGATGATTGACGTACTTGATCAGCGATTCGGGCATCTCCTCGATCGGCAAGATGTAATCGGCCATGCCGGTGGCCATGGCGCTGCGGGGCATGCCGTCGTACTGGGCCGTGCTCGGCTCCTGGACCATCATCATCCCGACATGGGCCTTGATCGTCTTCATGCCCATCGTGCCGTCGGTGCCGGTGCCGGAGAGGATGATGCCGATGGCGCGTTCCTCTTGGTCTTCGGCCAGCGACTGAAAGAAGAAATCGATTGGCATCCGCATCCCGCGGCGTTCGATCGGCGCTGTCAGATGCAATTCGCCACGGCGGACGGCCAGATACCGGTTGGGCGGAATGACGTAAACGTGATTCGCCTCGACCGGCATGCGATCCTCGACCTGCTCGACGTTCATCGTCGTGTACTTGGCCAACAGATCGCCCGTGAGGCTTTCATGGGTGGGATCGAGATGCTGGATCAAGACAAAGGCCATGCCGGAATCGGGCGGCATTTCGGTAAAGAACCGCTTGAACGCATCCAAGCCACCGGCGGAAGCTCCCAGACCAACGATCGCACATTCCGATGCAGTGCGACGGTCGCGGGCCACGTCCAACTCGACGGCGGTTGTGTCCGACGGTTTCGCGTCGTGGGACGAAGACGTACTTCGCGTTTTCTTCTTTTTCTTAACGGCGGACTTTGGCCGGGTTCTCTTGACGGTCGGCTGCTTTTTCTTCGCCATGATCAGCTCCGGAGTTGCTTCGAATCAGCGCTGCCAAATAGTCGTTGTTCGCTCCGCGAACAAAACGTTTTGATCGCGGAGCGAAATGTGTAGAGCAATTGTCTCAATTGCTCCGGCGTGGGAACAATTGGGACAATTGTTCTACATTGCTTCACAGCCTCGGAGCGAAAAGCGACTATCACGCTGCGCGGCGAGAATCGGGTGCCAACGCACCACACTTCGGCTGAGGCATCGCGCATTCTAGTGATTCGGTGGACGATTCACAGCGTATTCAGAACCCGACGGTATGTCCTATAAGTGTGTTGCTCAGTCGCTGGTCGCCTTTCTCCGCGAAAGACGTCGTAGCGTCTTGCCGACAGACAGCGCGTCGAATGACCGCTGCCTCACATCCACGCAGGGGGCAGCCCCCATGCCAAAACGAGTGATATCCCCCTGTTTTCACTTGGACGTATCCGCAAAACTCTGCGACTGTGGCGGAAAAGGGGGCTCCCCACGGCAAACGCACACTAAGTCTTTTGTAGTCCAAGGACTCGGGCAAGATAATCGGTATTCCAA
>JAQBZB010000273.1 GCA_027622275.1 Planctomycetota bacterium
AGCGAATTGTTTAATCAATATCTAGTTACCGCGCTACCCCAAGTTGCCTAAAGTGCGCGTTGGCCGTGATCAGTCCCCAGGTTGAAACCTGGGGCTATTTGACGTCGTCCCTTCGGGACGAGACTCCGAATTTATCCCCGTGCGAATCCTAACCAAGACTCCGGTTTACGTTTACATCGTTCCATGGTGAGACTCGACCCCAGCCACTAATGCTCCTGAACAGCCGGAGGTTCTGCTGGGAAATCTGCTGGGTAGCGTTCTCGCAGGACATCCAACGGTGGTGTCGTGACCTCAATTCCGGCCTGCAACTGATCGGGTCGTAGCACCTTCGCTTCGTTGTGGCAAAACAGCGCGCGATAGTAGACGCCAGAACCATAAACCTGTTCGGAGATCGACCAGAAGCTATCTTCCGCGCCGGTCAATACGAACTCCGGCAATGGTCGCCTTGCAACGGGAAACGTCGTCGCTTCGGACAACAACGAGGAGACGCAGCGACTTGTCCCGTTTTCTACGCGTTTTCTGCGAGAAGAGATTAATCGAGGAAATAATTTCGGCACAGCCTTTAAATTGACCTAGACTTTCCAAAAGGAAGTCTGTCAGGACCAGAGGGGGGATGCAATGTTTGCAGCGGCCGTGGACAGAGTTAGAACATTCTTGAAACGAGAAGGGGGAGCGACCCTGGTCGAGTATTCGGTCATGCTGGGGCTGATCGTCCTCTTAAGTATCACGGCCATTCAGGTTATTGGAAGCGTCGCGGCCGATTCCTTTGGCAAGACGGATAAGATTTTTTCCAAAAGTAGCGGAAGCTAGATCGTTGCAAGAGAACCGTTGAATTCACGTTGTGGGGCTGACTCATGAACAAGCACAAGCGAAAGAAGCTCTACGTATTCCCGGAAGTCCAATCGAAGTTGCTTATGCGCGTAGGGGCGTATTGGGGCAGTTGTTTCTTGTTCGTTGCGATTCCCGTCGTGTTGGGACGAGTGTTCAATGATCCTTCGCGACTGTTCTACGAACACATTCCCGACCTCTGGAAGGAGTACCGTCACGTTGCCCCGTTGTTCGTATTGCTACTCCCTCTGGCGATCTTGGACATGCTACGGTACAGCAACCGCATAGTGGGCCCGCTTGTCCGAATACGCCGCGAGATGGATGCCTTGACCGCCGGCAATGACACCTCCCCCGTTAAGTTCCGCGATGACGACGAGTGGCAGGATCTCGCGAGCGCGTTTAACCGGTTGGCTGAGGAGCTTCGGCAAGCTCGGCGACTGGCAACCGCTGGCTCGGAACACAAGAATCTTGATGAGCTAGAACGTGATGACTTCGAGTTGTCGCGCGCCTAACGATCAATCCTGTTTGGATACTTTGCGTTTCTTCTGCGGCGTTGGTTTGGGCGGGGTTACACTGGCAGCTAGCATCGGGAGGCGGCGTTGGCGAAGTTGCCTAAAGTGCGCGTTGGCCGTGGACTAGACGGGGGCCAAGGATCGAATCGATGACTTGAAGGAGCGCGCCAGTGAGGATTCGTCGATAGGGGGCAGCGGTCGAGCGAAGCCACAGCGTGCGACTCATGCTTGGGAACGAAGTCGCCGCCGGAGGAAGAGCGGTTGGATGAGTCCGCTGGAGATCAACGAGCAGTCGGATGCTACGGGACCGGACGCGAGTGCATGTGGTCGGCGGGCGAGTTTGAAGGGTTTTCTGTCGATGTCGTTGTCGAAGTATCTGGAGTTATTGCACTGGACGGGTCGACAACTTCGTTCGGGCAAACGCGGCACGATCCCGTCGGCACTGGCTCCGATCTTGGAGCGATTGGGTTGGGATACGGTCGGTTGGTGCGACTTGGTGACGGAAGCAGCTCGTCGCGGGCAATGTTACCGGCAAGCACCTGGCGTGAGTTTGCTGTCGGCTTCCGGTGGTTAGCAGATTTTGACCATATCGTTCCTTGGTGAGACTCGACAGCCACCCATCTGCTATGGCGATAGAGCCGCCGGAGGTGCTGCTGGGAAGTCGGCTGGATAGCGCTTTCGCAGGACTTCCAGTGGTGGCGTCGTGACCTCAATTCCGGCCTGCAACTGATCGGGTCGTAGCACCCGCGCTTCGTTGTGGCGAAACAGCGCGCGATAGTAGACGCCAGAACCATAAACCTGTTCGGAGATCGACCAGAAGCTATCTTTCGCGCCGGTCAATACAAACTCCGGTAACGGTCGCCTTGCGACGGGGACGGTCGGTGTTTCGATCGATGGCGTTGCCTGCGGCTCCTCGTCGCCGACGCTGTCTGTGACGGGCGAGGTAATTGGTTCGTCGACCGGAACCAGTTCTGGTGCATCAAGCGACTGGGGCAAAGTTACCGGATTCGGACTCACGGTTGGGACCGGCGAGATGGGGTTGCGTCTTACAGACATCGGCTCACTTCCCGAGCCGTTATATCGGGGGCTTGTCGGCGAATCGAGTTCTCGATCGTGTCCTGTCGCCGGATTCGACTGCAAGACCCGAGGCTGTGGCGCACTCTTTGTCGATGCCGGCGCGGTCGCCGGCAGGTCGTCAGCCGGTTGCGACAACAGCGTCCTTGCGGCATCTGCACCGAACTTTCGCTTCAACCCCAGAATTACCAGCAGCGTGGCGACAACGCAGAGCGAGAGGACTAAGTTTTTTCCCAGGTGGTTCATCCAGCCTCCTCCGTGAGGCAAAGTTGGGTTGCGAGTGCTAGCAGGGCGCTCGTTCTGCGACTCGCAACTTGGCACTGCGGCTGCGCGGGTTGCGCAGGATCTCTGATTCATTAGGTCGAATCGGCTTTTTCGTCAAGATCACGTAACGTTGATCCTGCCGAAAAGCAACTTTTACACGACGATCTTCCAGCGAGTGGAAACTGATCACGGCAATCCGCCCGCCGGGACGCAGGCAATCCGGCAACCTTGTCAACGCTTGATCGAGGATCTTCAATTCATCGTTGACCGCGATCCGCAACGCTTGAAACGTCCGAGTCGCGGGATCGAGGTTTGTCTTTCTTGAACGCGGCACGCATCGACGCACCAGGTCCGCCAGCTCGCCAGCCGTGCGAATCGGCGACGTGCGACGAGCTTCAACAAGGGCTTTGGCGATTCGGCGGCTATATCGTTCCTCGCCGAACTCGAAGATGATGTTTGCCAGATGTTCAGCGCTCAGCCGGTCCAGCAGCCGAGACGCAGGCTCGCCTTGTGTCGGATCGAAGCGAAGATCGAGCGGCCCATCGAACGCAAAGCTGAAGCCACGTTCGCGATCCGCCAGCTGATCGCTCGATAACCCCAGATCAAGCAAGACTCCGTCGACTTGAGCGGTTCCCAATTCGGCGAGGATCTCGGGCAGGTCTGCGTAGCTCCCATGCACACAAGTCACCGGAAGCCCATCGAGCAAATTGGCCGTGCGCTCGACGGCTTGCGGATCACGATCGATGCCGATGATCTGGCCTTGGCCCGCGAGGCGTTCGGCAAGTAAACGGCTGTGCCCGCCACCGCCTAGCGTTCCATCGACGATGATTTTTCCGGGCCGAGGATCGAGCCACGCGATCACCTCTTCGGCCAGAACGGGGACGTGAACGGTTTCAGAAGCGGCCATGACGAATATGTTTTCGAATTCAGGAAGCCCCGGTTGGCGGAGCCGAGCTGCCACTCTCTTAGGAACGGTCGATGTCGTAGTGGTGGCTTCCAGCCGCCACGGGAATCATGTACACGTGCTGGCAAATCCGTGGCGGCTGGAAGCCACCACTACGTGAAAAGGCGAAACGTCGACACCGTGCGTTGCGTTGATTAAAGCAAGCGGCCCAGGGCGCGTCCATGCGTCCTATCGGGCCGACTGCTCGTAGAGCGTGTTGCTAAGGACAACTTCCCTACGGCTCGCACGAGCACACATCCCGTGTCCTCGCCGGGGAAACGCCACCTCCGGAACAGGAAGTGGCTGGAGCAGTCGGTGGCCGCAGACTGACCCATCGTTTCCCCACATTGGCGAGCTAACGAACAGACGTTTTTTCTACAGAAGATAGATTTCGGGAGGCCGTTCGCGGCTAATGGCCCGCAGCTTCATCATCCAGATACGCAACGAGCGAGCAATTTGACGACGTCCTCCCAACATATCCGCCGGGCATACTTCGTCAACATGATTTTCGAGCCCAGAATTCCTTGCTGTTGAGCGCGATGCCGCGCGCAGACTCAGCGTTCTCTTGGCTCGCGGAAGCAGCGACAAAATCCAAAAAAAGTCAAAATTTTCCGCACCGGAACGCTAGCACCGGCAGGCTAGCACGGGACGTAAACTCGCCGCCGAATACAAGTCGAAAAGAACTGGTGTACGACCGCTATGGCGAACTTAATTCCAAGACACCGTCTTCGATGCGGTGAGTGATGCCGGTCGACATCAGAGCGCGATCGAGCAACTCGTCAAGCGTTAGTTGCTTCACGTCGAGCGAGATACGCGGTTGCAATTTCGCTTGGATCGCCGAATCGACCCGCACCTGCAACATCTCGCGTTCGGCGACCGCTTTGACGATCGCACCAATCGGTTGATTCTCGACTCGCAGGTCGAACCGCTTAACGCCCGGTGTCGATTCAACACGGCGGATTGGTTCGCCGCGGATCAGCCGTTCGATGAATTCGTGCTCCTCGAACGTGCCCGTGATCGCAAGCCGTGCTCCCACCTTCTTGATGCCAACGCCGGGGAACGCGCCCGCGATCGTCGTCGCGGCAACGTTCAGCGAACCGCGCGGAGAATAACTTCGTTCGATCGAAACTTCCGCCGGCATTGGGGTCAAGCGAATCGCTGACCCATCGCGAGCGATCTCGAACGTCAAGTCGAAACCCGCCAGCAACAAAGTCATCCGATCCGTCAAAGGCAGCGGCGGCAAATCGCCAGCCGGCCACAGGTCATGGGGGATTTGATCGATGTTGGCCACCTTGGCGTTGGCTGCCTGAGCGAGTTGATCGAGCAGTTCGCGCGGCGTCGAAGCCTCTTCCCACGTCCAAGCAGCATCGGCCGCGAAGCGAGTTCTCGCCGCAGTTGGCAATTGCTTTACTTCATCACGTCGCATTGCGGCAAGCGTGGCAAGCTTCGCAGTGACGGGAGTTGAGCCAAGATAGGCAACCGACCCAACGTAACTGACGCCTCCACCGATCGCGCTGCCAACGCGCTGCAATGCTCCGTCCAATGTCGCGTCGTCGACGATCAAATCCACTTCGTGATCCGGATCGACGCGTCGATCTAGCCAAATGGCAACTCGTTGATTGGCCGCTAATCCGTGCAATCCCTGGCGGATCGGGTTCGACTTCCACTGAAATCCGATCGTGGAATCCAACTGACTGTGAAAGTCCTCGCCGGTTCGCCAAGCGATTGAGTCCGCGGCCTCGACGCGAGACCACGCCGAAACTGCTAGCGAACACAGAAGGCTACACCAAGCGAAGGCGAACGACAGACGAAGTGTCTTTCCCGGCGTCAAGGTCGTGAACACGGTTATCCCTCGCTGTCAATCGGAAAGCCTTACCCGAACTGTACCTTTTACCAAATGCGGCATTCTTGAGCAGCAACCTCGCGCGATTGTTGTGTCCGTCGGAGCGTCAGATTACATTCGAACTACAGGCAGCAACTTGTGCCTGACACCGTGATCGCCAACTTCGATGGGAGTTTCTCGTGGGCGCTTCGACACCGCGGCAACCTAGCCTCGATACATTGTACCAGCGTTACCTCAATCACGAAGACTCGGCGAGCTTCATCGCCGCCGTCGCGGCGAGTTACACAATCGGAACACTCGAACGACTCGCCGAATTCGGACAGCGTACTTCCCGGCGAGCGGGCACGATGGCACTGGGCTTTCTCGGAGATTATCGATCGAACGACGTGATGGGGCGTCGCTTGAGTGATGAGGATCGCGGCGTGCGGATGTTGGCCGAGAATTGCATTCGCGACTTGTGGTATCGGGACGGAAGCGAAACCCAGCGCCAAGCACTGCAAGTCATCATTCGCTTGAACAATGCCGAGCAGCCGGCGGCGGCGGCTCGTCTGGCAAGCGAACTGATTGACGAAGCTCCGTTCTTTGCGGAAGCCTGGAACCAACGAGCCATCGCTCACTTTCAACGAGGCCAATTCGACGATTCGGCGAACGATTGCTTTCAGACGCTCGAGTTGAACCCTTATCAATTCGCTGCGGCGGTCGGGATGGGGCAGTGCTACTTGGAAATGAGCGAACCGCAGCCTGCACTTGACTGCTTTCGGCGGGCGTTGAAACTCAATCCGTGTCTCGAAGACGTCCGCGCTCAAGTCACGTATCTTGAACGGGCACTCGAAGGACGCTAGGGCGGTAGGAATCGGCTCATGTCGAAGTACGTGTTGGCTCTCGATCAAGGAACGACTTCGAGCCGGGCGATCGTCTTTTCACGCGCTGGCCGCGTTGTCTCCGTCGCGCAGCAAGAGTTCAAGCAAATCCTCCCCAGTCCCGGCCACGTCGAGCATGATCCGGAAGCCATTTGGGATTCGCAACTGGCTGTCGCGCGCGAGTGTCTTTCCAAGGCTTCACTCACAGCCGCGGACATCGCTGCAATCGGGATCACGAACCAACGCGAGACGGCGGTGCTTTGGGAACGTGATTCGGGCCGACCTGTTTGCAATGCCATCGTTTGGCAGAGCCGCATCAGTGCCGGCATTTGCGACCAGCTAAAAGCCGACGGTTACGCTGAGATGTTTCGCGCCAAGACCGGCCTGGTCGTCGATGCGTACTTTTCGGGCACGAAGATTAAACACATGCTCGACACGCACGAGGGCCTCCGCGAGCGGGCCGAACGCGGCGAGATACTGTTCGGCACGGTCGATTCGTTTTTGATTTGGCGGCTAACCGGCGGCCAAAGGCATGTGACCGACTATAGCAACGCCAGTCGGACGCTGCTGTTCAACATCCACACGCTCGATTGGGATGATGAACTGCTGCAGGTGCTTGATATTCCGCGCGCGATGCTTCCCGAAGTTCGCTCGTCGAGCGAAGTGTATGGCCATACAACACCCGAGTTGTTCGGCGAACCGATTCCGATCGCTGGAGCCGCCGGCGATCAACAAGCTGCGACCTTCGGACAAGCCTGTTTCGAGGTCGGCAGCGCGAAGAACACGTATGGCACCGGCTGCTTCCTGCTCATGAACACGGGAAACCAAGCCGTCGCCTCGCAGAACAATCTGTTGACGACCATCGGTTGGGGATTGAATGGTGAAATCACCTACTGCCTCGAGGGCTCGGTGTTCGTTGCCGGCGCGGTGGTGCAGTGGCTACGTGACGGGCTCGGATTGATTAAGGAATCGGGCGAGGTCGAACAACTGGCTGCTTCCGTTGCCGATTCGGATGGCGTCGTCATCGTGCCTGCGTTCGTGGGGCTCGGCGCGCCGTACTGGGACGCTTACGCGCGAGGAACGATCTTTGGCTTGACGCGCGGCACGACATCCGGGCATCTGGCCCGCGCCGCGTTGGAGTCCATGGCGTTCCAGACGCGCGATCTGATCGAGGCCATGCAGCGAGATTCTGGCGTCGCTTTGTCGATGTTAAAGGTCGATGGCGGTGCGTCCGTGAACGATGCCCTGATGCAATTTCAAGCGGATCTGCTCGACGTTATCGTGCAGCGTCCCGTTGTGGCTGAGACGACCGCTCTGGGAGCTGCTTATTTGGCGGGCCTGGCGGTTGGCTATTGGGACGATACGTCCGATGTCACGAAGAACTGGGTGATTGACCGCGAGTTTCATTCGGCGATGGATGAGTCCGACCGCAGCAAGCGGTACCGCCGATGGAACGCAGCCGTTTCGCGGACGCTCGACTGGGAGCAACACGACTAGTCTGTTAAAAGTGTCCGACAAGATACCGATCTGTTATACTGACGTCACACGCCTGACGTTCCCTGGTTCCACTCCTATCGACGTCGCCATGTTGCGTCCCGCCTCTTCAATCATCACGTTGCTCATTTCGGCGCTCGCCGCGGAAGCTGGTGCCGTCGATTACCTTCGTGATGTGAAACCGCTCTTGCAGCACAAGTGCTATGCGTGCCACGGCGCGCTGAAACAGCAATCCGGGCTCCGGCTTGATACGGCAGCCAGCCTGAAGCGTGGGGGTGAGTCGGGCGCGGCGATTGTCTCGGGCAATCCGGACGAAAGCTTGATCATCAACGTGTTGACGGGCGAAGCGGGATTCAACATGCCGCCGGCCAATGAAGGGTCTCCGCTCACGGCAGACGAAGTTGCAATCATCCGCCAATGGATCGCGGCGGGAGCCAATTCCCCCGAGGACGAACAACCGGAAGCTGATCCGCGCGAGTGGTGGTCTTATCGATCAATCAGCCGCCCGTCGCCGCCGCCAGTCACCGAGGAAGAGTGGTGTCGGAATCCGATTGATCGTTTCGTCGCAGCGTCGCGGGAGAGTCACGATTTGTCGCATGCTGGCGAAGCATCGAAGCCCGTTTGGTTGCGGCGTGTCTACATCGATCTCATCGGTCTGCCACCTACTCGTACGGAATTGCAGCAGTTCCTGGCCGACGATTCGGCGGCTGCCTATGAAACCGTCGTCGACGACCTACTTTCGCGGCCCCAGTATGGCGAACGCTGGGGCAGGCACTGGATGGACATCTGGCGCTACAGCGATTGGTATGGCAGCCGCGGCATCAACGAGATCAGGTACAGCCAACGACATGTGTGGCGATGGCGCGATTGGATCATCGCGTCACTCAACGAGGACAAAGGCTACGATCAGATGATCCGCGAGATGTTAGCCGCCGACGAACTGGCCGGTGACGATACGAACGTGCTTCCGGCGACCGGCTACTTGGGCCGCAACTGGTACAAATTCGATCGCAACGTGTGGATGTTCGAGACCGTCGAGCGGACGGGCGAAGCGTTCCTTGGATTGACGCTGCGGTGTTGCCGCTGTCACGACCACAAGTTTGATCCGATTAGCCAAGAAGAATACTATCGCTTTCGTGCGTTTTTCGAGCCACACGATGTTCGCACGGACCCGATCTCCGCGTTCACGGGCACTCAAAAAGACGCGACACTCGGGCCAGTGCTCGACGATGGCATCGCGCTGGTCTTCGACAAGCAACCGGATGTGAAAACGTTTCGTTTCAAGCGGGGTGATAATCGTTATCCAGACGAATCACAGCCGCTAAGTCCCGGCGTGCCGGCGGCCTTGGGCGGAGACACGGTGAATGTCGTACCAATCGATCTGCCGACCGGTGCTTGGTATCCCATGCTTCGTGATGGGGTTCGTGAGACATTGATCGAGAAGGCACAAGCGGATGTCATGGCCGCCGAACAGAAGCTTGCTGAAGAGGAAGCGGCTCTTGTCGTGGCTCAAGAACATCTTGCCGTGGCGGAGAAGGTGCCGGCCCAAGCGACCGATGAAGCCCAACCCTTTCTGCACGATACGTTCGCCCAGTCGAACCCCGACGTTTGGGAGACACTCAGTGGAACTTGGGCGTATGAGAACGGTAGGCTGATCGAAAAGGCAGTGACTGGCTTCGCCACGATCGTGACGAAAGCGAATCACCCCAGTGATTTCAAAGTCCATCTGCGTTACCGCCCGCTCCAACCCGGCACCTACCGGTCCATTGGATTCAGCTTCGATTATCAAGACCAAGGCAATTCGCAAGACATCTACACAAGCACCAATGACACCAGTCAAAGCGTGCAGGCATTTCATCGCGTAGGTGGCAATCAAGCGTATCCGAGCGAAGGGATCGTCAAGACGACGCTCAAGGTTGGTGAAGAAGCGACGCTTGATGTTTCCGTCCAAGGTTCCAGCTTGACGATTGATCTGAACGGAGAACGGAAGCTCGATTACGTGATGCCGATCGCACGCCAAGACGGTAAGTTCGCACTCTGGGTCCATCAAGGCTCCGCCGAGTTTCTGGAATTGAAGATCTCGCCCCACGTCGAATCAATTGAAACGCTCCAGCGGCGAGTACACGATGCAGACCGAAGCGTCCGTTTGGCGACACTCGATATTGAAGTCTGCCACGCTGAACTGCAATCTGTGCAGGCGCGTCTCGATGCGGCCATGGCCGCCTATTACGAGCCAGAGCCGGAGCGAGCCAAATCGCTGGCGAAACTGGCCTTCGTCGCGGAGCGGCAGTTCGACATCGCCAAGGCGAAGATCGAGATCTTCAAGCTCTCGCAACAGCAGACGACCGACGCCGTGAAGCAACAACTTGTCGATGCCGAAAAGAAACTCTCGGAATTCCAAGCCGCATTACAGATTCCAACCGAATCGTATGCGCCCCTTGGGGAGCAGTACCCAAAACAGAGCACAGGACGCCGGACGGCGTTGGCAAATTGGATCGCAAGTCCGTCGAATCCGCGCACGGCGCGGGTCGCGGCGAACCATCTGTGGAGCCGTCACTTCGGCCGGCCGATCGTTGACACCACCGAGAACTTTGGATTGAACGGCAGGAAACCAACGCACCCGCAATTGCTCGATTGGCTCGCTAGTGAACTGATTGCACACGAATGGCAGATGAAGCCGCTGCATCGACAGATCGTTTTGTCGAGCACTTATCGGATGTCGTCTCAGGCGCCGCCCGCGCCGCCGGAATTGGCGAAAGATCCCGAGAACATCTTCTTGTGGCGAATGAACTCACGCCGCATGGAGGCCGAGGTCGTGCGGGACAGCTTGTTGTATCTGGCAAGCCAACTTGATATGGCTTTCGGCGGTGCCGAGATTCCTGAATCGGACGGCGAGAAAGTACCGCGACGAAGCCTGTACTTCCGAAACACACCGAACGAAAAGATGGGCATGTTGGAGATCTTTGACGTCGCCGATCCGAATTCTTGTTATCGCCGCAAAGAGAGTGTCGTGCCACATCAGTCGTTGGCGATGATGAATAGCGGCTTGGCGCTGGATCATGCGCGCCTTCTCGCCGGGCAACTGTCAGGCTCTGACGAGGAGTTCGTTGCCAGCGCGTTCGAGACAGTTTTGTCGCGCAGCCCTTCGGACGCGGAGTTAGTCCGGTGCCGGCAATTCCTCAGCGAGCATGCCGCGCTGCTCGCCGCCAAATCATCGCCACACTTTGCCGCGGGCGGGTCCGCGAAGCGTGCGCCAGCGGCTGACGCCGTGACAAGAGCCCGGGAAAACTTCGTACACGTACTCTTTTTGCATAACGATTTTGTTACGATTCGATAAGTGATGGTTGCGACTTGAGGTAGGAAGATGACAATGGTGAACCCCGTGTTTCCTTGCGGCCGAGTGCAGCGGCGTCAGTTCCTGGCGGACTGTGGATGGGGCTTTACGGGATTGGCGCTTAGCGCGATGCTGCAACGTGACGGCACGGCGGCGGAGCGACCAGAGGACACGGAGTTAGTCCGGTGCCGGCAATTCCTCAGCGAGCATGTCAGGCCGGTTCGTTTCTGTGCAATGTCGCCCACGGGTTTGTCTTCCCAGCCGGCACCGCGTTGAGTGAAGACGGAGTTGAAGTGGCTCTCGAAGGGCACCGCCGTCCGGACGCCATATTCAGAGTAACAACGGCATTTCTGCAGGTTCCGGTCGGGAATCAAGCAATTGTCGAATCGCAAATGCTTGACATCCTCCTAGTTGACAACGGTCGTTAGGGCTGTTCTGATCCGACTCTAGAAAGCTCTGCTCTCAGGCAGTGCTTCAAGGGAGATCGCGATTGGCTTCGCGAGTGAAGTAGTGATGGCAGTCAAACCTTCAACTGAATGTCCGACGCTCGCGTCACAGAAGACCTTGGCCCGCATCCGCGAGAATCTGTTGAGGTTCACCTCGCGCCCTTCTTGTCCCGTCAGCTCTACGACCGGGCTTTCGCATAAGGATCTACAACGTGACTCAATCATCCCGATGGTTCCGTTTGAATTTGCGTCTGCCTCGTAGACGCCATTGTGTTAAGTCTCGCCATCCCCAGATTGAACATTTAGAGCGCCGCGACTTGCTCGCCGGTGTAAACGACCGAGTGCCTGACCACGTTAACGCCCCAGGGCTAAGTCGGGATGAAGAAGTTGAGCTATTTTTCGGGCTCGGCAATGCCGAGAACGAAAATCGTGGGACACTCGCCAAGGAAGGTTCGCTGCGCAAGGTCGGTCTCGATCTGGCCATTCTGCACGGCGATCACGCCAAGTTCAAAGCAGTAACGGCCACGACGGTGGGGCCTTTCAAGTTCACACCTCGCAATCCGCTTGTTAAAGTCTCCGCCAGCAACAGCGTCGACGTCGACGTTCTTGCCGATGGAAACGTTGAGTCGCTCAAGAGTCAGCTTGCCGACATCGGCATGCAAATCACGGGCAGTTGGCAACAGCTCATCTCCGGCGTCATTCCTATTGACGCGATCGACGAGTTGGCGGCACTGGAGCAAGTGCGAACAGCGCGGCCGTTCATGGCGGTAGCGTCCGCTGGTGCGGCCATGACTCAAGGCGACGCCGCACAACGATCCGACGAGCTTCGTTCCACCTTAGGCGTCGATGGCGCGGGCGTTACCGTCGGCATCTTGTCGGACAGTTTTAACAGCCTCGGTGGCGCCGCGGGCAATTCGGCCAGCGGTGACTTGCCGGCGCTGGGAGACGCGAACGGGCGGAACATTTCGGTTCGAGTCTTAAACGACAACCCGTATGGCGGCAGCGACGAAGGCCGTGCATTGGCGCAGGTAATTCACGATGTCGCTCCCGGAGCAAGTCTCGCGTTTGCAACGGCAGGTCTTGGGCAAGCGGCTTTCGCTCAATACATTTCCGATCTACGCACGATCGCGGGCGCGGATG
>JAQBZB010000274.1 GCA_027622275.1 Planctomycetota bacterium
AACAGATGCTTTAATGAAACGGTTTGAGCAAGAGTTGATAGATAATCAGGGATCAATTTCGATATTTGATCAGGATGGCAAGACTGGTGCCTGTTGTGCGGCCTTCGAAGACTCCCGCGAGGAATTCGGGAATGTCCGACTCGGCGCGTTGAGTGACAATTTTGCTTTGCCCCGGACGTCTCCGATCGAGATCAACTTGCAGCTCTTCGACAGTGATTGGGATGCCGGGCGGCACTCCGTCGATTATGACAACGTTGCCGGGACCGTGACTCTCGCCAGCGGTGGTGATGCGAAACAGTTGACCGAATGAATTGCCTGCCATGAGTTCATTCTAGCCAAGCGGCAAACCGTGTCACCTTTGCGCCGGTCGCATTTTGGCGTGATTCACGGAAGAAATGAGCCTGCGATTCCCGAGCCAAAAGTTGTCACGCACGACTTCGATCGAAAAACATCGCGCGTCACAATGCAGATTCGGTGTGTGACGAGTCAGCGACAAACGGGTAGCTTGACTGAGAACTCATCAAGTGCGGGCTTAGCACTCGTACTTCCAGTTTCGACTCTTGCCTTCACTGAGCCATTCGATCGTCGTGGCCAGACGCGACTCGCGAGTCGATTCTTGTTTCGCGCTCGTCAGCCATTCGATGTAATCCTTGCGTTTGCTCGGGCTGAATTTCGCGAAGGTACGAGCGGCAGCCGCGTTCTTCTTTAGAGCGGCCGCCAAGTAAACGGGAACCTTCGCCTCGGCTGCTTTCTTCTTCGGTTTCGCCGCTGCCTTCCTGGCTTCGACCGCGTCCTGGCTCTTGTTTTGCTCGTTGAGTTTTACGTGCTCCTTGATCCAACTGACGATGATCTTGTCGGCGGGCAGGTCATCGATGCTCGTCAGTTTTATCGAACCCATTTGGGTGGCACCGATCTGCTTCAATTGACCGCTAGGGTCTGTTAACTCTGCCGCCTTCCAGAATCCAAAACTCGCGTGGTTCTTGTACACGACCATGCAACCGACGATTCCATTCGAAACGAAATGTGGCACGCGCCACTTAATCGTTTCTTCGATCGCCGGGCAAGCTTTGTGAAACAAGGCGCGAACTTTCACCAGAATCGGTTGAGCAAACTCAGCCGCGCTTTCGATGTAACGATCGACTTCGGGATTCGTGTTCTTCATGTTGAGCTTCTCAAGGCGGGTCCGATGTGTCGCGACAGTGCTCCGAGGGCGTCCCGGTTACGACATGTATTCCTGATAAATAAAGCCCAGCAGGAACGGACCCAAAATCACGATGACGGTCGAAGCCATCACCAGAATGCCGGGCAGCAACATCTTGACTCCCGCTTCGCCGGCAATCGTTTCCGCTCGTTGAGTTCGCTTGATCCGCAAGACGTCGGCCTGAGTTCGGAACACGGTCGACAGCGGCGTGCCCAGCGTTTCGCCCTGGACGATTGAGCCAATGATGGCTGTGATTTCGTCGTCTCGCAGGCGATCGCGCATCGTTTCCAGAGCCATCGAGCGGCTCTTGCCCATGCTGATTTCGGCCAGCACTCGACCGAATTCCACACCGACCGGTTGCCCGGCGAATTCTCGGACGCCCTCATGCAGTGCTTGCATGAAAGTCGAACCGGCTTCCATCAGCAGCGTGACCAAGTCCAACAGAAACGGCAACTTCTTCTTGATTTGGAACAGGCGATAATGAGCCTGATTCGCCAGCCGTCGCCTGAGGATGTAGCTCGTCAACCCGGTCAGCACGACAGCCAGCACAATGCCCGGCGTGCCCATAACCTCGACACAAACGAAAACGAACAGCGGCATGATCAACAACGACATGACCTGTTGCCGAGCGAGAAATTCCTCGGGCGTCCAAAACCGCGAGAAGCCTGCGGCCTGCGTTTCGCGTTCGACTTCCGGCAACGAGTCGCGCAGCATGCCTCGATTCAGCGCGGCGAAGACTCGGATCAGCGGATAGAAGATGCGGTAGATCACACTTTGTTCTCGCAAGGCGTTGATGCGAGTCACGTCGTAGCGCCATTCATCTGTCTGCGACAGGTCTTCTGAATACAACGTGTTGCGAATGGTTCGCACGAAGACATACACCGCCGCCGCCAACAGAGCACTGGCGACAAACAGAATGGGCAGCGTTCCGGGCGCAAGTTCAGCGAGCATTGTTCGGTCAGCCTGTCGTTTCGAGAGGCGAGAAATGGGCTCCGTCAGAATTCAGTGACTGGCGGGCGAGCATTGTAGTGTGAACGCGAAACGAAAGCCCAATCAACGGAAAATCGAGCGGCCGATCATTCGGCAGCAAGCCACCGTCCTAGTTGTTGTCCTGGCCGGTCAATTGCTCTTCGACCTGATCCGCGATTCGAGCGACTTCCATCACAGTCTGCTTAATTTCTTCCGGATCGACGGTCGCTCGAGGGTACGTATTCAGCACCACAAAATACGGTTTTCCGTCGATGTCGCGGATCGCCAGGCAACCGTGCAGCATCTCGGAATTTAGACGCAAGCTCTTCTCGAAGTACGTTGGTTGAGCGACACAGCACACGCTGTAAAACAACAGCAAGCGGTCTTCGATGTCGTGGTGACTGTTCTCGATGAAAACCGTTTGGCTGCGATTGTTCGGCAGGTTGCGCACGACCGAATACATCGTGCCGTGGCGTTGCCACGTGATTGCCGGTTCGTGCCGAAACGCTTGAGTCAACAACGACTCAAGATCTCGTTCGTGGCCCAAGACAGCATGGATCAATTGCAGAGCGGACGTGGCATCCTGAGGTCGATGCGCGGGCGTCGGCGACGTCATCAACGACAACGCTTCGGCGACTTCCAATGACACGTCCGGGCAAACCTCACGAATGTTCGGCACGCTTTCCGAAGTCGCCTTCCAGCGCAGTTCGGCGATCGACTTCGCTCGATTGGGAAGCCGTCCGCTGAGCATCAAGTACAAACAAACGCCGAGTGCATAAACATCGCTGGCCGGTGTCGCCGTTTCGCCCTGGAACAATTCGGGAGCCATGTAATTCGGCGTGCCGCACAGCCCGTCTGCTACCGGTTTGCCGTTGCGATTGAGCACTCGCTTGGCCAATCCGAAATCGCTGACCTTAGGAATCCCCTGCCGAGTCAGCATGACGTTGTCTGGTTTCACGTCGCGGTGAATGATGCCCTCTCGATGAGCCGCCGACAGCCCCTCGGCAACTCCAGCCGCTAAGGTAAGCGCTCGGTCGGTCGGAAGTCTGCCGTCGTCCTTGATCACCTGCTGCAATGACCGTCCGGAGATGAATTCCATTTCCAGAAAGTGGACGCCGTCCGCACGTCCCACTGCGTGAATCGTGACGACGTTAGGATGCACCAATGCCGCTGCGCTGCGGCCCTCCTGCAAAAAGCGTTCGACGAATTCTTCGTCACACGTGGCGCGTTTGGGAGACAGGATCTTCAGCGCGCAACGGCGTTCCAAATCGGTGTGGTTCGCCAGATAGACTCGGCCCATCCCGCCGCTGCCGATCAGAGACACGCATTGATAAACATGGACCTTGCGACCGATCAACGGATCCGTCGCTTCGTTGCGTTGCGCCACCTCGCGGTGCGGTTGTGCGTCCCCGACACTGTCCGAAAGAAGTTGAGTCTCTTGCAGCGACGTGTCCTGGTGGGCTCCGTCGTGACCGCAGTTGGGACAAACGGTCGATTGCGAGTTCATCGGAAATCGCGCGTTGCAGCCTACGCAGAACAAGGTCCAAGTCGTAGCAAGTTGTTCCGAAGATTCGCTCACGGTCGCCTTCGATTCGATGGATTGAAGATGCTTGAGTTACCGCGTTGGCACTTGATTTGGATTCAAACAATTATCAGTTGACGACCCCTTGTCCAAAAGGAATCGCTAGAAACGCGATGTTCCAGACAGTCAACTGGCCGAACAGCATGTTTGAGCAGTTTATGACCGCCCGCGTCAATCATGCAGGCACAATCAGAAACGCCGATTCTTCCAGGCAGCAGGAGATTCAAGAGTTCGTGTGAATGTTCAAGCGTGTATATTGCGATTCTACTCAACGATTCGTCGGCATGCGAACCTGATCCTGAATCCGGGATTTTGCGACACCACGGTTTCAAGCGGCTGTTATCTCAACGCGCGTCTTACAACAATCGTCAGTCGATTCATTTCTAAAATCAGCGAGCCACCCGATGCCGGAATCCAACTTACCCGACGACTCGGAAGCGACACCCGATTCCAAGCGAACGCCACTGTCGTCCACGCAGTCCGAATTCGTCGAATCGCCGTGGGTCGATGATGCCGATGGCGAGCCGGTACAAGCGCCGCGTCCGGGGATCGGTGGAGCGCTGTTGTGGACGATCGGGGTTTTGGTCGTCCATGCCATTGGCGGCATCATTACTTTTTGCGCCTTGGCTGGCCCCGACTTCTTTCGAGCTGCTGCCGCTGGCGACGAAGCGGCCATGGACCGTGGGGTCGCCAGCGTGACCGACGAAAACGGGCTGGCGTTAATCGTCGGTGAGATGGCTTTCTTTGTTCCGGTAGCCATCGTCCTGACTTTGTTGGCTATGGGAAGAGACAAGGGCCGCAAGCTGGGAATGAAGTCAATTCGGCTGAGCCATGTACTTCTGATGTGCTCAGCACTGGTTCCGATCGCGATGATTTCTGGAGCACTTCACCAGTTCGCCACGTCGATCTTGGACCTGTTGTTGGAGGGCACGGATCTCGCTCGTGTTCTCGAGGAACTGGACGTGAACAACGCGCTGCGCGACCTTGGCAAAGACACCTCCATCTGGGTGTTACTGCCCTTGATCGCGCTGGCTCCGGCGATCAGTGAAGAACTGGTTTTTCGCGGTGTGATCGGGCGAGGCTTGATCGCTCGACACGGAATGGTCGTCGGAGTGCTGATTACGTCAGTACTCTTCGCGATGGTCCACATGAGCCCCGCGCATGTCGTGGCCGTTTTTCCGATCGGCTTATTCATGCACTACTTATACATCACGACTCGCAGCTTCTGGGCACCGTTGCTGTTTCACTATCTCAATAACTCGATGGCAGTCGTGCTGATGAAAGTGACCAGCGGTGTGGACGCGAAACTACTCGAAGTACAAGACTCGTCCGAGATGATTGCAGTCGTCGTCGCGTGCGTCCAGCTCGTGTTAATCGTCGCGTCGCTCTGGCGGTCGCGTGTGAAGTATTCGACGCCGTGCGGTGACGATTGGTCGCCCGGCTACCTGAGTCTGGAAACGCCCCCCAACGACGGCTCGGCCATCGAAACCACCACACCGGCTCCGGCGAAGTTGCTGATCCCCACGCTCGTTTTAGGAGCGTTGGTGATTGCCGGATACATCGTCGTCGTGCAAGAGATACTAGGAAGTGCCAACGTCTGAACTTGCCCTCGTGGATACGCCCAGTCCAGGTCATCCCACGTCCTAAGCGTTTGCACTGAGACTGCCAAAAGATCTCACCGGTTTCTCTTCGTCCTTGATGTCGAATCCCAAGAACGCAAGACCTCGCCCTAAATCGCATCAACCCAGGCCGGGAAGTTCGTCAATGCTCCAACGCTGTCATCGACCTCGAGCGTGAACTCGCTGAAATCGCCATCGAACTGATCGGCATCGTCGCCCGAGCTGGCGTTGGGCTTCCTCCTTGAGCGCGAAGACAACGGACGCGTCAAGCTGCTAGGGGGTGAGCTACCTCACGCCTCTCGGAATCACTGGCCAAAATCCGCGGCTGAAAGCTGATCGACCTGGCTGAGTCCGAACTCTGTTGCAGCGCGGCGGCAAGCTTTGTTGTTTGCCAGTTGCGCACGAAAGAGCGTTCGCAACACTCTATGCGGCGCTGCTTCCTCCGCAGCGAAGTTGCCGCCGCCCGCCCCCCGCCGCCCGTCGCCGACGTGCAATGAATCTCGGCCATTCCAGCCGCCGAGCAGGTCGAGGAAGTACGAATGGAACTGATGAAGCGCAACCCCGGCTTTGACGCGCGCCCGTGCCCCGCAGCGATCGTCCAACGTTGCTTTCGGTGACTGGCACGAATCCAACGTCGAGTTTGTCGTGTACATCGCTTCCATCCCCTACTCAGGAGCCTCTCATGCCCAATCAGACATCGTTGGAACAGATTGAACTGGCGGAACTCACTCAAGCGGTGGATGACGGGCGAGTGGCCGCTGATCCCTTCAAGATGATCGCGGCGACGCGGACGTTGCTGGATGCTCGGCTGGCGGATTTGAAGACCAAGGATTCCGCCACGCTGACGACCGAAGCGGGCCGGGCCACCTCATCCGCGAATGTGCGAACGGCTCTCGAGCAGCTTCGCACGTTGCTGAGGGACGGGTTCAATTTCGTGCAGGGCTTGGGCAGCTTTGCCATCACTGACGCGGATCGCTTGGGAGTCTTCACGGCGTATGGTTGGGAGAGCGGTCTGGTCGGCGACTTCACGGACGCGCGGATTGAGTCGCTGGCGAATCAAGCGATCACGGCCACGCCGGGGATTGCCGATCCGGCGCATCGGTATCCCGCCGCGTTGCTGGCGTTGATCACCACGCAGCTTGGCATCGTGAATACCAACCAGCCTCTGGCGACGGGCGGGACCGCTCAAGCGGCGACCGATGCGCGAGACGCCGCGCTGGAACTCCTGCAATTGATCAATGCCCGCGTCCGCTTCTTCTACTGCAACGCGAGCGATGATCTGGACCAGACAGCCGAACTGGTGAAGATCGGCCGCCAACCCCGCCGAGCCTCCGGTGAAGCTCAGTCGCAACCGCTCCCCGCCGCGCCCGGCGCTGTGACGTTCGCTGCCGTCGCCCTGACGCTCACCGCTCCCGCGATGCCCGATCATGCGACGACGTTGCGAGCCTATCGCCGCGTGGCCGGCGGCACCGCCGAACTGGCTGGCAGCTCCCCGACGACGACCGTCTCCGTCGTCGAACTCGGCCCGCTGACCTCCGGCGTCACCTACGAGTTCTGGCTCGTCGGCCGCAACTCCCGAGGCGACGGCCCGGAGAGCAATCACATCACGCACATCGCGACATAACCGATGGCCATTCGAGACGCCCGGCAAAGTCAAACTTGTTGGGCGTCTTTTGTTTCTGGTCGTGCGACATGGCAACTCGAAAGCTGATACAACGATCGGTGAGGATGACATGAAAGAAGCCACTGCTCGCATCAAGATCAACAAACTTCTGGAAGCGGCGGGATGGCGGTTCTTCGCCGACGAGGCTGGTCCGGCCAACATTCGGCTGGAGCCAAGCGTCATCATCAAAGAGAGCGATCTGAACGCGCTCGGCGAAAATTTTGAGAAGACTGCCAAGGGCTTCATCGACTTTCTGCTGCTCAACGAGAAGTCCTTCCCGTTCATCGTGCTGGAGGCCAAAGCGGAAGACAAGAATCCGCTCATCGGTAAGGAGCAAGCTCGCAAATACGCCAAGTCTCAGAACTGCCGCTTCGTCATCCTGTCCAATGGCAATCTGCATTACTTCTGGGATTTGGAACGCGGGAATCCCTACATCATCACGTCGTTCCCCACTCCCAGCTCGGTCGCTGGCTATCAAAAGACGACGCCCGATCCCGCCCGACTGATCGCCGACCCTGTGGACGACGACTACATCGTTCTGACGCAGCGACCGGGCTATCAGTCCGAAGCCGCGTGGCGGAATGAAGCAGAGCGTCCCGGTTACATCGAAGCGAACAAACTGCGGTTTCTGCGTCCCTATCAGAAGAAGGCGATTCACGTTTTGCAGGCGGCGATCAAGAGCGGCAAAGACCGGTTCCTGTTTGAGATGGCCACCGGCACGGGGAAGACGCTGACCGCCGCCGCCGTCATCAAGCTGTTCCTCAAATCGGGCAACGCGGCGCGAGTTCTCTTTCTCGTGGACCGTCTCGAACTGGAGACCCAGGCGTGGAAAGCCTTCGACCTACTGCTGGCCAACGACTATCAGACGGTGATTTTCAAAGAGAACCGCGACGACTGGCGACGAGCCGAGATCGTGGTCAGTACCGTGCAGTCGTTCCTCTTCAACAACAAATACCAAAGCCTCTTCTCGCCGACCGACTTTGACCTCGTCATCTCCGACGAAGCGCATCGCTCCATCGGCGGGAACTCGCGGGCCGTGTTTGAATACTTCATCGGCTACAAGCTCGGTCTGACCGCCACGCCGAGGGACTACTTGAAGAAGTTCGACCAGACCAAGTCGAACACGAAAGACCCGCGCGAGTACGAGCGACGCCTGCTGCTCGACACCTATCGCACCTTCGGTTGCGAAGACAGTCAGCCCACCTACCGCTACACGCTCTTGGAGGGAGTGAAAGAGGGCTATCTCATCAATCCCACCGTCGTCGATGCCCGCACCGGCATCACGACCGAGTTGCTGTCCGAAGACGGTTTCGTCGTCGAGTTCAAAGACGACCAGGGGGACGACCAAAAGGAAGCCTACAAGCAGCGGGAATTCGAGAAACGTTTCTTCGCTCCGGCGACCAACCAACTCTTCTGCAAGACGTTTCTGGAGCACGCACTCCGCGATCCGATCAGCGGCGAGATTGGCAAGTCGATCATCTTCGCCGTCAGCCAGAACCACGCTGCCAAGCTCGTGCAGATTCTCAACCTCATCGCCGACAAAATGTATCCCGGCAAGTATCACTCGGACTTTGCCGTCCAGGTCACGTCGCAGATTCCCGACGCCCAGCAATTCACGATCAACTTCACCAACAACAACTTGCTTGGCTCAGCCAACTTCCTCGACACCTACAAGACCAGCAAGGCCCGCGTCTGTGTCACCGTCGGCATGATGACCACCGGCTACGATTGTCCGGACATTCTGAATCTCGGTCTCTTCCGCCCGATCTTTTCCCCGACTGACTTCATCCAGATCAAAGGTCGAGGGACGCGCAAGCACAACTTCTTGGAACTGCTCTTCGATGAAGACCTGAAGCAGACCATCAAGGCCCCTCGCAAGACCGCCTTCAAGCTGTTCGACTTCTTCGCCAACTGCGAATACTTCGAGGAAGAATTCGACTACGACGAAGTTCTGAAATTGCCGCAGCCCAAAGGAGACGACGGCGAAGGTGGAGGGGGCGGCGGTACGGGCGGAACCGTCGAAACCTACGAGCATCTCGGCGAGGATATCCTGGCCACGATACAAGAGGAGACCATCGGCCATGAGGGAATGAAGATCGACCGCAGGTTCTTCGCCAAGTTTGAAGACTCGGTACGCAGTAACGACTTCATCGCCGCCAGCGTGGAGGCGGGTGAATGGGATCGCGTGATTGATTTCGTCAACCGCGAGGTGTTCGACAAACCCGAAGAGTTCTACACGCTCGACAAGCTCCGCAAAGCGGCCGCCGTGGACCGCCGCCTGACGCTGAAGGAGATTCTCTCAAAGATCTTCGGCCTCATCCCGCGCTTCAAATCCAAAGACGAGCTACTTGAAGAAGAATTCGCCAAGTTCGTCGCCGATTACAAGCCGGAAGAATCCGATGCCATCCCGGCGATCAAGAACTACTTCAAGGCGTATGTCACCAGCGCTCAGATTCGCCACATCATCGACAACAAGCAGTTCACCGACCTTGCCACGAATCCGCTCTTCTCGACGCGTGATCTGAAAGCGGTCCCCGCCAAGTACCGCGAGATCGTTCCCGAATACGTCAAGGACTACGTCTCGTTGAACCAGTTCGCCGCATAGGAGAAACTTCACATGGATTCCCAGGATGGACAGGATCGGAGATTGAAGCACGAAGAGATTACTGGCCTTGTGATCGGCTGCGCGTTTGAAGTGATCAATGAACTTGGGGCTGGGTTTCTGGAATCCGTCTACGAAAAGGCTTTGCTGCTGGCTCTGCGTCAAAAGGGGTTGACGGTCGTCGCTCAGCATCCCATCCAAGTGATGTTCAGAAACCAAAGCGTGGGAGACTTCTTTGCGGATCTCTTTGTCGAGGGAAAAGTGATCGTCGAACTGAAAGCGGTCAAAGCCATCGCTCCAGAGCATCAGGCTCAGATCATCAACTACCTCAACGCCACGGGCATCGAAGTCGGATTGCTGATCAACTTCGGCACTCCCAAGCTCGAATACAAACGCTTCACGAGAAGCAAAGAACTCAAACATGGATAAGCAGGATTCACCGGATGTTTTGTTTTTATCCTGTCCATCCTGCTCATCCATGTGAATGAAAGTGGCTTCATGCTCGACACCGACACCAAGCGCCGCATCGACACCGCCCGCGACATCCTCGTCGGCAAAGTGCCCGATCCCAAATCGCAGGTCGAGCAGATCACCATCGCGCTGATTTACAAGTTCATGGACGACATGGACGCCGAGGCCGAAGAGTTCGGCGGCCAGCGAAACTTTTTCGCGAAAGAGTTCGCCCGGTACGGCTGGGCCAAGCTCATGCGTTCCGGCTTGGGCGGGTATGAGACGTTGAACCTGTACGCGGAAGCCATCACCGAGATGCCGAACAATCCCGGCATCCCGCTGCTGTTCCGAGGCATCTTCAAGAACGCCTATCTGCCGTATCGCGATCCTGAGACGCTCAAGATGTTCCTCAAGGTGATCGACGAGTTCACCTACGACCACTCCGAGCGGCTGGGGGATGCCTTCGAGTATCTGCTGTCGGTGCTCGGATCGCAGGGGGATGCCGGGCAGTTCCGCACGCCGCGTCACATCATCGACTTCATCGTCGCCGTCGTGGACCCCAAGAAGAACGAAACGATTCTGGACCCCGCCTGCGGCACGGCGGGTTTCTCATCTCGGCCTACAAACACATTCTCGCTGCCAATACACCGAACATGGATAAACAGGATGGACAGGATGAAAAACAAAAATCCTGCCCATCCATGTTCAATGTTCTTACCCCCGACGAGAAGGGCCGCCTCGCGAAGAACTTCAAGGGCTACGACATCTCGCCCGACATGGTGCGGCTGTCGCTGGTCAACCTGTACCTGCACGGCTTCACCGATCCGCACATCGACGAGTACGACACGCTCACGTCCGAGGACAAATGGAACGAGTTCGCCGATGTGATCCTGGCCAATCCGCCGTTCATGTCGCCGAAGGGAGGCATCAAGCCTCACAAGCGGTTCTCGGTGCAGTCCAAGCGGAGCGAAGTCCTGTTCGTGGACTACATGGCCGAGCACCTGACGCCCAGCGGCCGCGCCGGCATCATCGTGCCCGAGGGGATCATCTTTCAGAGCCAGACCGCCTACACCGAGCTGCGGCGGATGCTGGTCGAGACATCTCTGGTGGCCGTCGTCTCGTTACCGGCGGGGGTCTTCAATCCGTATTCCGGCGTGAAGACGTCGATCCTGCTGCTCGACAAATCGCTGGCGAAGCAGAGCGACACGATCGGCTTCTTCAAGATCGAAAACGACGGCTTCGGCCTCGGTGCCTAACGCCGAGCCAACGTCGGAGAAGAACTCACACAAGTCCGCGTCGAGATTGGCGAGTACTTCGGCCGCCTCCGCGGTCGTGAATCAGTCGAGGACTTCCAGCCCACGCTTGGCCTCATCGTTGCGAAGGAGAAGCTCGCCGCCACCCTCGCCCGCCTCTGGGGCGAGGAGGAAACACCATGACCTCGCCTCGTTTTGAATCGGGCTTTCAGCCCTCGGATTTTGCCGTATCCCTGACCTGGGCCGTTGGCCCAGGCTAGTATTGGTCGGGCCTTTGGCCCGCAGAACTCCAACACCAACGGTATGATTCGACGCCAACGTGATTCCACTGCCGACGTAATTGTGACGCCGATGTAATTGCGATGCCGATGTTCTAATGCGACGATGTTCCAATGCGACGATGTTCCAATGCGACGATGTTCCAATGCCGCCGACGCAGTCTTGCTGCCGCATGATTTCAACGCCAACGGCGTGACCCCATACCAGCCTGGGGCAACGCCCCAGGTTCCCGATCCCACAACGAGCGAGGGCTGAAAGCCCGACCCAACCTATGCCGCAATCTCTCGCCAACGTCCTGATTCACCTCGTCTTCAGCACGAAGGATCGCCTTCCGTGTCTGATCCCGTCCGTTCGCCCGGCTCTACACGCCTATCTCGCCACGGTGGCTCGCAACGCGGGATGCGAATGTCAGCGCGTCGGCGGGGTGGAGGATCACGTCCATCTCGCCATCCGTTTTTCGCGCACGACGACGATCGCGAACCTCGTCGAAGAACTCAAAACGTCGTCATCCAAATGGCTCAAGACTCAATCGAGCGATCTCGGCGGTTTCGCGTGGCAACGTGGCTATGGAGTGTTTTCCGTCGGGCCGACCGATCTGGATGCGCTGTTGGCTTACATCGACCGGCAGGAAGAACACCACCGCACGCGCACATTTCAGGACGAGTATCGTGTGTTTCTCACGAAATACGGCGTGGCGTTTGATGAGCGATACGTTTGGGATTGAGGCGATGAGGCGGGCTTTCAGCCCTCAGTTCTCGTGGTGACCATGAACCTGGGGCGTTGCCCCAGGCTGGTATGGCATCGGGGCTGTGCCCCTTCGGATCCGACGTTGCACCTTCTCAATCCCCATCCCGCCGCTGGCGACGCAGCAACAAATCGTGTTGGAGATCGAAACCGAGCAGCGTCTGGTCGCCGCCAACCGCGAACTGATCGAGCGGTTCGAGCAGAAGATCGCCGCCACCCTCGCCCGCATCTGGGGTGAATGAGAACCAACATGGATCAGCAGGATGGAAATGAGAACCAACATGGATCAGCAGGATGGACAGGATGAAAGACAAAAATCCT
>JAQBZB010000015.1 GCA_027622275.1 Planctomycetota bacterium
CAGCGTGTTGCCTCGCTGACGCGTCGGGTTACGAGCCACTCACCTCGACGCATCGAGATCGTCAAACTGTACCACGACCATAAGCTGGGCCAACTCGCCACACCGTCCTTTGCCAAGTACAATGCGAGAACCTCGGACAGGTTTCTGCCCCACCTGCTGAGCTAGGCCCGTCGAGGATTCTGCCCCTCCTCCACGGGCCGATTTTATTTCTTGGCATGCCCGATCAAGGCGTGTGGATTCCTTGCATCGTCGACGGTGCAGCATTAGGTTGGCACTGTTAACCAAGATTCGTAACGCTTCCGTGGATGACTCGGCGTTCTTGTCCGTCCACTTCACGAGAAGCCGGCCAATGCAGACTGCGCAACACGAGTGAAGCGTCGATGTGCGGACGTTTCCATCACAGCCCAATGACAGAACACTATCGGCAAGCGCGAACACGAGAGCACGCCATGAACGGGATCTATTTACTTCGAGCTGTTGCGACGTGCCTGGCGCTGGTTGGAGTGTTGTTGCGCGCGAACTGCGCGGGTGCCGAGGAACCTGCGTCGCGGTCGAACTTAGAACAGCGGCTAGCTGCGTATTATGCTCTGCCGAAAGAATTCGTCGAAGACTCCGGCAACTATCGCTCGCCGCTTTCACTGGCCGGCGGCCGGCGCGTGCAGTCGGCCAGCCAGTGGCAGCACCGGCGAGTTGAGATTCTCGCGTCATGGCATCGCCGGCTGGGTGCCTGGCCGCCGTTGCTCGACAAACCGACCGTCGAGCGTTTGCAGTCGCTCGAGCGCGACGGCTACCTGCAACATCAGGTGCGAGTCCAGGTTTCGGCCGCGGGCCAAATGGTCGATGGTTATATCTTGATGCCGTTGGGCAACGGTCCGTTTCCCGCGGTGCTGGTCCCTTTTTACGAGCCACTGACCAGCATCGGCGAAGGCAAAAAGGGACAGGGCACGCATGACTACGGACTGCAACTTGTGCGGCGTGGTTTCGTGACACTGTCGATCGGCACGCCGGGTGCCTTGGAAAGCATTGGCGTCGATACGCGAAAGGCGCTGGTTGATGCCGGTGAGAAAGAGCGACGCCAGCCGCTGACGTTGTTGGCCTATGTGGCCGCCAACTGTCACACGGCTCTGGCACAAATGCCTGAAGTCGATCCGCAACGCATCGGCATCATCGGGCTGTCGTACGGCGGCAAGTGGTCGATGTTCGCCTCCTGCCTGCACGACAAGTTCGCCTGCGCTGTCTGGTCCGATCCGGGAATCGTGTTCAACGAACAGAACGCCAACGTGAATTACTGGGAGCCCTGGTATTTGGGTTACGATGCTGCCGTGCGCCGCAAGCCGGGTATTCCGTCGCCCGACAACCCGCGTACCGGGTTGTACAAAGAGATGATCGACGCTGGCGACGATCTGGTCGACCTACACGCCTTGATGGCCCCGCGCCCGGTGCTCGTTTCCGGTGGCACCGAAGACCCGCCTCGTAATTGGCGGGCGCTCCAACACCTGGTCGAGATCAACCGCCTGTTGGGCTACGAACGTCGGGTCGCCATGACCGCGCGCTCAACCCACATTCCCACTGCCAAGGCGTTAGAACTGGAACTGAGCTTTCTGGAGTATTGGCTCAAGCCGGAATGACAACTGCTCTCTAACCCCTCACGGCTTTCCGCGCGATTTATCCGCCTCTCCCTGAATTCGAACGTGCATTTGCGCAGCGAATCTGGTTTAATGGAAGCCGCACACGCCAACCGCGTTTTGCCGACGCCACGACAGGGAGAGAAACCCTGTGACCAAGCCCGCCCTTGATTCCCGCACTCCGTCCTCACCGCGTCTCGAATATAGAGAACCCGATCAGCAAACCTCTTTGCGAAGGCCCCCGAACCATGGAACAAAAGTTTGAAGGAACGCCTCAAGCGGAAATCAAGCTCGAAGGCCACAAGCTGATTCGCAGCGACGTGACCAACGATTGGGGATTGCGGGTGCAGTGGTTGATCAAACGCGATGGTCAGGTCGTTGACAACCCGAACGCTCGCGCGGATTTGACTTACGAGCATCCCGATCAGACGCCCGGCACGTACGAAGTCATCTTGCAAATGTGGAAGTATGTCAACTACCGCAAGAAGGACGGCGAGTATGTGGAGAGCACATACATCGACATCTCGAATGCCGTCACCTACACGATCTAGAGCCACCGAGCAGCGACAAACTTGATAAGGGACGATCCGTCATGCTACACATCGGTAACGAACGAGTTCCACTTTGCGGCGGCAACACGCGCCGCAGTTTCCTGCAAGCCGGCGCGGCGACGCTGACCGGCCTGACGCTGCCGGGCTTGTTTCAATTGCAAGCGGCGGGAGCGGTCGACGAGTCGAAGGCCAAGATCAAGAACTGCATCACGCTGTTCCTGGTCGGTTCACCCGGTCAACTCGATACGTGGGATATGAAGCCCGACGCGCCCGACGATATCCGCGGCAAGTTCAAACCGATTCAGACCAATGTTGAAGGTGTGCAGATTTGCGAACACTTTCCGCTGATGGCGCGGATGATGGACAAGGTCGCCTTGGTCCGCAGCCTGCATCACAAGACCGGCGCGTCGCACGAGAACGGCCAACGCTGGATGATGAGCGGCCATGACTTCAACGAGAATAATCCGCAGCCTTACATGGGCTCCGTAATCTCGCGAGTGTTCGGCCCCAAAGGCAATTTGCCCGCGTCGATTATCCTGCCGGACAAGATCGGCAACACCGGCACGGCGACACCGCACGGCCAGCAAGCCGCTTATCTCGGCAGCGCTCATGAACCGTTCTTTCTCGGCGGCGATCCGGCCAGCGGTGATTTCAAAGTTGCTAACTTGACGCCCCCCGCCGGCCAGACCGAGTTGCGAATCGACGCGCGCCGCAATTTGCTGAAACAGATTGATGAGATTCAGCGCCGCAGCGAAACCAAAGCGACGCGCGATTTGGATACGGCCTACGAACGCGCGTTCAATCTGCTCACTTCGCCAGAGACGAAGAAGTCGTTCGATTTGGGTGACGAACCCGATCAAGTCCGCGACCGCTACGGCCGCAACACGTTTGGACAAAGTTGTTTGATGGCCCGTCGCTTGATCGAGCGCGGCTCGCGGTTCGTCACGGTGAATCACTTTGACACGGTCTTCAATCTCTCGTGTTGGGACATGCATGCCGACGGCGGCGGGCTGGATAATACGTACGACGATTACGAACGACTGCTCTGCCCGCAGTTCGATTGGGCCTTCACGGCGTTGGTCGAGGATCTGGAGCAGCGGGGCATGTTGGAGGATACGGTGATCGCCGTGCTCACGGAATTCGGCCGCACGCCCAAGTTGAACAACCGTGGCGGGCGGGATCATTATCCGTCCGCTTGGACGAACTTCTTCTGTGGCGGCAACATCCAAGGCGGCCGCGTCGTGGGTTCGACCGACAAGATCGGTGCCGCGCCGCACGATCGGCCCGTCACTCCGCCGGAAGTTGTTGCTTCGATCTATCACGCGATGGGCATCGACCTGGAAACCACCATGATGCCGGGGCCAGGCAGCCGCCCGATCCGATTTATCGAAGCCCAACCGATTCGCGAATTGTTTTGATTATGCTGCAACGACTTTGCCAAGCTCTTCTGGTTGTCTGCGCGATCGCCGTGGGCGGAAGCCGCCTCGACGCCGCGCCGCAGATCACAAACATCTCGATACGCGGTCTGCAAATCGGCGGCACAACCGTGATCGCGATTCAAGGCCGCGACTTGCTGCCCGATCCACAGCTAATCGCCGGTGTGCCGATCGCGAAGCAAGTCGTCCTGGAAGGAGCCAACGACGGCAACATCCAGATCGAACTCACGCTGGACGGTGATGTCACGCCCGGTATTTGCAATTTGCGGTTGGCGAACACCAAAGGGATCTCGGAGCTGCTGTTGGTGGCGGTCGACAAGATGCCGCAAGTTGTCTTCGCGGAATCGGTCGAGACGAAGCCAATCGCGATGCACGGTTCGCTCAGCAGTTCCAACATCGCGCGAACGAGTTTCACCGGGAAGAAGGACGAGCTGCTACTGATCGAAGTCGAATCGCAACGACTGGGCGGCAAACTGCGTCCGGTCTTGAATCTTTACGATGCACAGCGAAAGCAGATTGCGATGGCTCTTCCCGCGCCGTGGCTGCGCGGGGATGCACGCCTCGCGGTCACACTGCCGGCAGACGGCCAGTACACGATCGAGTTGCACGATTTGCAGTATGCCGCTCCCTCCCCAGGCTTTTATCGGCTCAAGATTGGATCGTTTCAGTTTGCGGATATCGCCTTCCCTCCAGCGGTGCAAATCGGCACGAATGCAAAACTAGCGCTGATTGGAAACTTGCCCGCCGAAAATCAAATAGATTTCGCTGCGGGCAGCGTCAATCGCCCGTCGCCTGCCCCGTGGCCTGATTTGGAAATGCCGAGCGGGCTGCGGCCACAGGTGTTGGCCAGTCCATTCCCGGAATTGGTGGAGACGCCACGTGGCGAAACCCCGCAGCTGATGCCGGGATTTCCCGTCGCGGTCAGCGGTCGATTATTGCAGCCCGGCGAAGAAGACGTCTATCGTGTGCCCGTGACCGCAGGCGCCAAGTTGCGATTCGACGTGCAGGCGGAACAATTCGGTTCGCCGATCGATGCCTTGTTGGAAATTCGCAACGAGCAGGGAGGGCGTCTTGGGCTGAACGACGACTCGACGGACACGACCGACTCGCGGATCGAATACACGGTGCCTAAAGACGTCGCGGCAATCGACGTGGCGATCAAAGATCAAAACGAGACCGCCGATCCGCACAGCGTCTATCGGCTGGTTGTGACCTCGCTCGATGCGGTGCCAGCGCCGGACTTTCGCCTGACGATTTCCGCTGACACTTTCAACGTGCCGCAAGGTGCTTCGCAAGTGTTCCAAGTGGTCGCCCAGCGCACGGGATACGACGGGCCCATCAAGCTGGAGCTGGAAAATCTGCCGTCGAGTGTCATGGCCAGTACCAGCGTGATCCCAGCCGGGTGCAACGGTGCGTTGGTCACGTTGCAAGGCGCGGGGCAGCAAGCGGAAAACATCATTACTTCTTTGCGCGGCAGCAGCGTCGGGATGACGCCGGAGATCACCGCGACCGCATCGTTCGACAAGCATCCCCTCGGCAACTTGCAGCCGTGGCTGCAAATGGATCTCGCGTTGGCGTTGTCGGTCGCCAACGAAGTTCCGTTCGAAATCGATTGGGCGAAACCTTCGTCCGAAACACAGCTCGTCCTGGGTTCGACATTCAACGCGCCGATCAAGCTCATGCGCCCGCCCGGGGCCATCGGTCCGGTGCGTGTGTCGCTGTTCATTGGCGAGCCGCCTCCGTTGGTGAACGGCAATCCGGATGTCAATCAATCGGTACGAGCCGAACTCGCGACGGTCGACATTCCGGTGGACGGCCCTGCAAAAGCTGCCGCCGATGCACTGGCCGTCGCTGGCAAGGCCCAGGCCGACGAAATGGTGAAGGCCAAAACGACACAAGAGCTTGGCGCGAAAGCGACGGCGGATGCGCAAGCTGTCGTCAAAGTCGCCACTGACAAGCTCGAGCCGATCACGAAAGCGGTAGCGGAAGTGCAGACGCAATTGACCGCCGCGCAAGCCATACGGGAAGTGGCCGCCAAGGAAAAGGAAGCTGCTGACGCGGAACTAGTCGCGGCGAGCGACGAGACGGCGAAAGCGGACGCGGAAGCCAAAGCCAAGGTGGCGGCTGAGAAGCTGGCCGTCGCGGAAAAATCAGTGGCCGACATCGAAGTCAACTTGAAGACCGCCAACGAGATGCTGGTGGCTGTTCAAAAGGAAGTGACGGATTCACAAGCCAAGTTGACCGCGGCAACGGAAGCGGCGACAGCAGCCAACAACGCTGCGACCGCGGCGGTGGCCGTGGCAGACACGAAACAAAAGGAAGCTGAAACGGCGTTCCGCGCGGCAGAAGCAAAGATCAGCAATGAGACAATGTTCAACGTGATCATTCCGCCGAATCTACCAGCTGGATCGTGCGACGTTGCCTTCAAGACCGAACTTCGCAGCGTCGATAACACTCGGATCGTCGCCGAATACTACACGCCGGTGCGTCGCTTGAGCATCTTGAATCCGCTCGGCTTGGCGCTGTCGACACCCGACAGATTTGAAACCAGACTCGACGCCGGGCAAGGTGCTTCCGTTAAGCTAATCGGCACGATCCAGCGCAAGGCGGGTTTCGCGGGCGACGTCACCGTTTCGATCGTCGGGCAGCCGGGTGGTGTGACCGCTCCGAGTGTCGTGCTGTCGGCGGACAAAAGCGATTTTGAACTGGAACTGAAATTCCCCGCGAATTTCCAACCCGCCGAAGTCACTTCCATGAAACTCTACGCCACCGGTCCCTACGATCCCAAAGCCGCCAACATCGTCGTGCGTACCGAAATTCCGATTACGATCAACGTCTTGGCTGCCGACGCGGCTCAAGCAACTCAACCATAAGAATGAAAATGAACTGTCACTCGTTGAAGAAGATGTCGCGCTTGTCGGCCATCAGTTGTGTTTTGCTGGCGGTTTGCATCGCCGTTGGCCGGGCGGACGACTCGCTCGTGATGATCGGCGACTTGCAGGTACAGCCGGCCGAATTGAAGCTCGATCATCGCCGGCATCCGCATTCGATCAACGTGACCATTCAGACTGCCGACGGGCAGCTTGTCGATTTGACGTCGCAGGCGACTTTCCAATCGAGCGACGAGAATGTTGCCAAAGTCAATTTGCTGGGCTGGGTGCAGCCGATTAACAATGGCGCGGCGCAGATTACGGTTCAAGCGGCTGGCAGAACCGCCGCGGTCAAACTGGCGGTGACGGTTCCGGACGCTCCGCGGCCGTACAGTTTCCAGCACGATGTGATGCCAGTACTCTCCAAAGCGGGCTGCAATGCGGGGGCTTGCCACGGTTATTCGCTCGGCAAGAACGGTTTCAAGCTCTCACTTCGCGGCTCCGATCCGGCGTACGACTACAAAGCGATCACGGACGAATTTCTGGAACGCCGCGTCAATCGGCACAATCCGGCCGCCAGTCTGATCCTCGGCAAGCCATTAGGCGACGTGCCGCACGAGGGCGGTATTCGGATCGAACGAGACAGCTTGCTGCACGAATACATGCTCGGCTGGATCACGGGCGGTGCGAAATCGGATTTGGACGATCCGGCCACGCTGGAATCGATCCGTATCTATCCCGAAAACGTGGTGTTGCGTCCCGACATGCAGCAGCAATTGCAGTTGCTGGCCGAGTACTCGGACGGCTCGATTCGCGACGTCACGCGACTGGGCATCTACAACGTCAATACGACGCGGATCGCCGAAGTCACCGACGAAGGGCTGGTAACCGCGAATGAACTTGGCGAAACCGCCGTCGTGGCTCGCTTCGAACGCATCTTCGCGACCTCGAATTTTATTGTTTTGCAACCCAGCGCGAGCTTCCAGCCAACGCCCGTTCCCGAAGACAACGTGATCGACAAGTTTGTCGTGCGGAAACTGAACCGATTGAACATCACGCCCTCGGAACTGGCCGGCGACGAAATGTTCTTGCGGCGCGTTTATGTCGACGTGATCGGCTTGCAGCCAACTCCCGAGCAGCTTCAGGCGTTCCTCGCCGACGCCGAGCCGAACAGGCGCTCGCGGTTAATCGATTCGTTGTTCGATCGGCCGGAATTTGTCGACCAATGGTCGATGAAGTGGGGCGACCTGCTGCAGATCAGCCGCAACCAGCTGAGCGAGCCGGCCATGTTTGCGTTTCGCGAATGGCTTCGCGGATCGATCGCGGAGAATCGGCCGCTCGACCAGATTGTTCGCCATATTCTGACCAGCCGGGGGGGCCTGGCGGATGACCCGACATCCGCGTATTTCGTCGCCAGCAAGGACACGGACGATACGTTGCAACGGGCGACGCAAGTGTTCTGCGGCGTGCGGATGCTGTGCGCCAAATGCCACCCGCATCCGTTCGAGAATTGGACGCAAGGCGATTACTACGGCCTGCACAGCTTCTTCAATCAAGTGACCACGAAAGCCGATCCGCGGCAAACCGGCGTTCCCAATGCCAAATCGGTGCTCGTCAATCTTGCCGCGGGCTACTCGCAGAATCCCCGCACCAGCCAATTGCAGCCGCCTCGTTTTCTGGGAGGCGAAGAGCCCGAGATCGCGGCCGGCACGGATCGCCGCAAACTGTACGCCGAGTGGCTGACGTCGAAGGACAACGCCTTCTTTGGCCGTAGCATGACCAACCGCATCTGGAGTTATTTCTTCCATCGCGGCATCATCGATCCGGTCGACGATTTGCGGACGACGAATCCGCCGATCAATCCCGAACTGTTGGACGCGTTGACACAAGACTTTGTCGATCATGATTTCGACATGCGTCACTTGATGCGAACGATTACGAACTCACAGACTTATCAGCGCGGCAGCATTGCCAACGACACGAACGCTCACGACGACATGAACTTCTCGCACGCGATTCCTCGCCGCCTGCCCGCCGAGGCGCTGCTGGATTCGCTGGTCCAGGCGACCGGCGTTCCAGAACAGTTTCCCGGCGCTCCGGCCAACTTTACCGCCAAGCAACTGCCCGATGCCAACGTGCAAAGCGAGTTTCTAGCATTGTTCGGCAAGCCGCAGCGGATGGAGGCTTGCGAGTGTGAGCGCGATACGGGCTCGAACATGTTGCAGGCTCTGCATTTCATCAACGGCCAGTCGATCCTCAGCCGAGTCGCCGCGGCAAACGGGCGGGTCGCTCAGTTGCTGAAAGAAGAAGCGACCGACGATCAACTGGTGACAAAACTGTATTTATGGTCGCTGTGCCGACAACCGACTCCGCAGGAAGTCGAAGTCGCCACCGCGTTTATCAAGACGCAGGGCGAACAGCGCAAGGAAGCCGCCGAAGACTTGATGTGGGCGTTGTTGAACAGCCACGATTTCGTGCTGCTGTATTGAACTTGTTGACCCTTGTTCCCAGGCTCCTGCCTGGGAACACACTGCACGCGAGGCTCCTGCCTCGCCCCCCAACAAACGGCACTTTTAACATGCGGCCATCGACATCGTGTTTCGTTCTGTGCGTGCTGGTTGTGTCCGCTTCATTGGTCGTCGCGCAAGACCCGTTGCCGGCGCTCGACCCAGCCGCGGCGGACAAGCTCAGTTTTCGCAACGACGTGCAGCCGATTCTCAAGCGGCACTGCTGGGGCTGCCATTCGGCGGCCAAGCCGGAAGGCGGACTGCGGCTGGATTCGGTGGCGGCCATGCTCAAAGGCGGAGACAGCGGGCCGCTGTTCGAACCCGGCAAGCCCGACGAAAGCGCGCTCGTGCAAATGATCATCGGCCCTGAGCCCGAGATGCCGAAGAAGCAACCGCCTTTGTCCGTCGCCAAAATCCAGATACTGCGGCATTGGATTCTCGCAGGCGCGAAAGATGATTCGCCAGCAGCGGGCTCGCCCTCGACGATTCAGATTCCGGAAACGTATCTTTCGCCGCCGGCCGTCACCAGCGCGGCGCTCAGTCCGGATGGCAAGTTGCTGGCGGCGGCATGCCGCAGCGAAGTGGTCTTGATCGACGTTGATGCCGAATCCGCGCCGCGCCGTTTGCCGACCGAAAGCGGCTTGCTCACGCATGTCGAATTCAATGCGGACGGGACGCTGCTGGCCGCGGCGGGAGGCTCGCCCGCGCAATACGGTGATGTACGTTTTTTCAATCCGGCGGATGGAACCGTCGTTTCCGGTCGGCGAATTGGCCACGACACGTTGTTTCGCGGCAATTTCGCTCCCGATGGAAAGTCAATTGCCTTCGGCGGCGCGGATGGAGCGATTCACATCGTCCCGCTGGATGCGAATGCGCCGGTGCGTAGTTTCGATTTGCACAGTGACTGGATTCTGGATGTCGCTTACTCACCCGACGGCACCATGCTGATCAGCGGCGGGCGCGATAAGGCGACAAAGATCTCGTCGGTGGAAACCGGTGAGTTATTACGCAGCGTCGACGGTTCCACGGAACTGGTCAGCGCGGTCGCGGCTGACGAGCAGTTCGCGGTCTCCGCCGGACGGGCGCGAACGCTGATCGGATACGAACTGAAGACGGCACTCAGCGGCGTTGGCGTCACCGGCAGCGGCAATGGTGCGCAGCCGGTTACCAACCGCGATCAATATGTGAAGAATTTTGAAGGCCAGCCGGGTGAAGTCCTGGATATGGCTTTCAGCGGCGACCGCAAACTGGTTGCCGTCGCGGGCGACTTCGCGGAAGTCCGCGTCTACCAAATTGCCGATCGCCAGCGAGTCGCCACGATCAGCAACGTGCCGGCTCCCATTTACAGCGTCGCGCTAAACGCCGACGGCACGCGGTTGGCGCTGGGCAGCAAGAGTGGACAAGTTCAAGTCTATCGACTGCCAGAAGGGACGCTCTTAAAATCCGTCGTCCCCGTCCCGCTCGCGCCGGCAAATCAAACGGCCCTCTAATGATGGGCCGCTTGGCGTGGTAGTGTATTCCTAGACGATTCGCGACGCCAGGAGAAAATCACATGAGGAAGCACGACGAAGCGTATTGGCGGGCCTATTGTCGAGCTGGGGCAAAACTAGGTTTCCATATCCACCTGGTCGCTTATATCACGGTCAATCTGTTGCTGGTGTTCATCAATTACAGCACGAGCCCGCAATACTTGTGGTTCCGCTGGCCGCTGTTGGGTTGGGGAATTGGCCTGTTGTTTCACTGGTTGGCAGTGTTTGTGAGACCGAAACTCATGCGGCACTTCATCCAGCGTGAACTTGAGAAAAATCGCTCGGGTGACTGACGGCAACTCTCACGATATGCCGCTCGCGGTTGAAAGTGCTAATCCGGATTATTCATCAACCGCCTGGCGATAGCGGACCTCCCTATCGAGTCACTCATTGAACGATTGCGCCGCGTTGTTGGCCGTGAGTTAACCCCACGCGAAAGAATGCAATACCGCGGCAGCCAACAACAGCTTTCTGCGCGCCGGCCCGCGAAAAAAAAGAGCACTAGTTCTCGGCACAAAAGCGCCCCGCTGCCTGCTTCCGAATTGCGTTCAGCCTACCTCCGAGAGTCTGGCTAGGCTTGATCACTAGAAATCAACTCGGATCCAAGTGGCAGCTCTAACTTTCAGGGAGCCACTGGTTGAGAACTTTCTTCTTATCCTCTTCGGTTCCCGTGGCGAGCAGCCGGCCAAAGTCAACGCCCAGTATTTTCTCGTACGCCGCGAACAAGGCGTGTTCGTCCAACAACCCCTTGGCGTGGTACATCCGTGCTTCGGCCAAGATCGGCAGCGGGTTCTCATGCTGTTCAGCGGCCAGGCTTTCAACTCGCTTGGCAGCGAGTTGAGCGTCCACGATGGCCGGCAGATCGGTCATTTTGAAGTTAGCATCGATCGCCTCGAAGAGTTTCTCGAACTCTTTATCAACGCCATCCTCCTTACCGTCAGCGCGATCCTTTTGGATGCTGATGTTGTTGAACTTCTTGGTCGTGTGAAGTTTCTTTTGATACTTCGCGTCAAGCAACATGAGTGTCGAGTCGTTCGCGACGAGCCCGGTACTTGCCGTCACGCGGATTTTCATATCGACAAGGACGAGCGCGTCAATGCCATCCTCGCGGGCTCGATCGACCAATTCCTTCTGCGTTCCGACACCAAGCATCGACAGGCCCGGCATGATCTGGGCCACCTGCGTAGCCGCCGCAGCGTCTGCTCCACCACCACCTGATCGACCGCCCGGTCCAGCCGACCCAAATCCAGCACCGCCCGGTCCAGCCGACCCAAATCCAGCCGCCCCGCCCCCTCCTCCGTCTCCCGCACCGCCGCCAGTGTTTCTCCGACCGCCACCTTCGGCACCCTGCATCGCTTTCTTGAGGACTTCGCCGAAATTGCCTTGCATCACGCGCATGGTATAGGCAGCCACCAACTTGTCACCCAGCTCACCAGTGTTTTTCGAGAAGAGCGAGTTGTTGCCCCCGCCACTGCCCTCACCGCCACCACCGCCGCCGATAGCTTCACCGCCGCCGCCGACATAACCGCCGCCTCCAGCCTCGCCGCCACCTCGGTTCTCGCCTTTGGTTGGAATTTTTTGTTCCGAGCCAACGGGCTTCGGATCACCGGTGAAGTTGCGAGGTGCCGTGATGACGAAGCCCACTCCCCAACGAACGGCGAGCTTGGGTTGCCTCAATCCGCCGACCCATCGAATCGTCGGAAGAAGGCTTTCGGCACCGGCATCCGTTGTCAGTGCGTGCGCATACAGAAATTGCATCGCGTCTTTCTCTTTTCCGCGACGAAATGCCAATTGTGCCTGGCCCTCGAACCCCTCCGGAACTTTCTCTGCAACAGCACCGCCGCCGGGACCACCCGGCCCACTAGAGAACGCCCCTTCGGACCCCAGACCTACAGGATTCGCGCCACCGGGATTCGCGCCACCGGGATTCGCGCCACCGGGATTCGCGCCACCGGGATTCGCGCCAGTAGGATTCGCTCCGCCGGGAAACGCGCCAGCAGGATTCGCTCCACCGAGATTCGCTCCACCGAGATTCGCACCAGCAGGATTCGCTCCGCCGGGATTCGCTCCAGCGAGATTCGCACCGCCAGGATCCCCGCCAGCAAGATTCGCTCCTTCCGTCGCACCCGGAGGGCCCGCACCGTTTGCTCCGTAAGCCGCCGCCATCGCCGCTGAATCACCACCTGGGACTGCGCCGCTTTCACCGCCGGGGCTGAACTCTTGCATATTCATTCCGGCCGCAGTAGGGTCGGGCGCGCCACTGCCGGCCATCCCGGCAGCCATGTCTGGACCGCCAGCTGTACCCATCATGTTGGTGCTATCGGGAGCCCCCATGCCACTGCCACCGGCCGGCATCGCTGCCCCACCGGTCGGCATCGCTGCCCCACCGGTCGGCATCGCTGCCCCACCGGCCGGCATCGCTGCCCCACCGGCCGGCATCGCTGCCCCACCGCCGCTCGCAGATGCTGCGCCGCTACTACTCTCAGCAACAGCACCAGAATCCGTGGCAGCACCTCCGCCGCAACCGACAAATGCGGCCAGTGCCGAAGCCAACAACCAAATGGGAAGCGAACGGGACATAACAACCTCACTTTTTTGAGCAGGTGGGCGGGAGAGTGCTCTTGCTTCAAGACACCAACAACTTGCCACATTATGCCAAGCTGGAACTCACCTGTCGAGGAACAATCGCGGTTTGTCGCTTCACGCTCACTCGGCGGCGTGTCGGAGGGGATCGCTGTCGGTTCCAGGCGAACCCGAGCCAATTCAGCGTATTCGAGTTCGCGTCAAGGTTGCCACGCGATGCACCTCAACTCATAATCGATGCGAAGATTTGAGACTCTTCATGGAAACTAACGGTTGCTCAAGATAGGTAAAGGACCCCGTCATGCGGCTTTTTACGCTTGGAATTCTAGGCTTTGCCCTTACTTGCCACTGCGTTACGGCACAGGAAGAGTTCGTCCCGCGTCGGCAAGACAAGCCCCCCGGGCCGCCCTTGTCGCCGCAGGATGCGATTGCCAACATGACCGTTCCGGAAGGGTTCTCGGTCGAGCTGGTCGCCGCCGAGCCGCAGATTCAGAATCCGGTTGCGATGGCGTTCGACGAACGCGGCCGGATCTGGATTACCGAAAGTTTCGAGTATCCGCGCTTCGAAGCAGGTCCGGGGCGCGATCGAGTGAAGGTCCTCGAAGACACCGACGGTGACGGCACCGCCGACAAAGTCACCATCTTCGCGGAAGGTTTAAACATTCCATCCGGGATCGCGATCGGGCATGGCGGTGTGTGGGTCGCGAACGCTCCCGACATCCTCTTCCTGCAGGACACGGATGGTGACGGCAAGGCCGACAAGCGAGAAGTCGTCGTCACCGGCTTTGGTCGCGACGACACGCATGAATTGCCCAACGCGTTGAGCTGGGGACCAGACGGTTACTTGTACGGACTGAATGGCGTGTTCAACAACAGCCATGTGAAACAGAACGGCCAGGACTTTCAGTTCACGTGTGCGATGTTTCGGATCGATCCTCGCACGCGTAAGTTCGAGGTGTTTGCCGAAGGGACGAGCAATCCGTGGGGCATCGCGTGGGACCCGGAAGGGAGCGCTTTCATCAGCGCCTGTGTGATCGACCATCTGTGGCATATCACCGAGAGCGGTTACTACCATCGGCAAGGAGGCCCGTATCCGCCGTTCACTTGGAAGATCGATTCGATCGTCGACTACAAGCACCAACTGGCCGCCTACTGCGGCATCGAGTATTTCGACAGCGATGCGTACCCCGCCGAGTATCGCGATCGCCTGTACATGGGAAACATCCACGGTGGCTGTATCAACGTCGATGAATTGTCGCGCAGCGGCTCGACGTACCGCGGCAAACTGGCTCCCGATTTCCTGACGGCGAACGATGTCTGGTTCATGCCCGTCGCGCAGAAGATCGGCCCCGATGGCTGTCTGTACGTGTTGGATTGGTACGACCGCTTCCATTGTTATCAAGACGCCCGTGCTCATCCCGACAAAGTCGACCGGGGCCACGGTCGGTTGTATCGGGTTCGTTACAAAGACACCCCGCGGGCGAAGCCCTTCGATTTGACGAAGGAATCGGGCGACGAGCTGATCGCTCGCCTGCACAGCCCGAATCTGTTTTATCGCAGCCTCGCCCAGCGAGTCCTCGTCGAGCGAACGGATGCGGCCACCAACCAGAAGCTCGCCGCGTTGGTGCTGAACGACGCGGCTTCGCACAAGACGCGGATGCACGCCCTTTGGTCGCTGGTCGGACAAGGCACTTTGGACGCCGAATTCCATGCGACACTGCTGAGTTCACCTCACGCCAGCCTGCGGGCTTGGGGAGTGCGGGCCGCCGGCAACTCCGCAAAGGTCGAAGACGGACTTCGCCACAAGATCGCCACGATGTCGGCCGACGAATCGGCGGATGTGCAACTGCAAGTCGCGATTGCCGCCGGCAAAATCGAAGGGCTCGATCCGTTGCCGATCTGGGTCGAAGTGCTTGCCAACAGCGGCGACGACGCTTTGATCCCGCACATCGTCTGGCAGAATCTGCATCCGACGCTCGGCGATCGAGCCAAAGAGTTCCTCGCCCTGGTCAAGGCGCAAGATCTGCAAGCCTCGCCCAACCTCAAGAAGATCATGCCGCGTGTCACGGAACGGATTCTGGTCAACAAGAAGTAAGCATGAAGTTCGCCCTCGCTATTACCGCGCTGCTGTTGCTTCCGTCGATCGTCGTGGCGGAGGACGTGGAGTCTGTCGTCACGCTGCTCGAATTTGTCATCGACGTGGATGAAGAGACCGCCGCGAAATGCTTGGCGACGCTTCGCGAGCGCGTGCAAAGCGGCGAGGTCACTGGCCCACAGCGTGCTGCGATCCGCAAGCAACTCGGCGGCAAGCTGCAAGAAGTTCTCGCCGCCGGGCGAAAATCGCCGCTCTACATCGACGCGCTCCTGCTGGCGACTTCGTGGGGCGACAAAGATGCCGCCGAACAGGGTCGAAGTATTGTCGGTGACGCGAAAGAGACCGAACCGCATCGCATCGCGGCCATCGACGCACTGACGGCCGCTCGCGATGTCGAGTTCTTATCGTCCGCGAGTTCGCTGCTTGGTGCTAAGTCGGTGCCGGAACTCATTCAAGCGCGGCTGCTCGGCGCGTTGGGACGTTACGACGATCCAACCGTCGCGAAACTCGTGCTCGCATGTTACGCACAACTCGTTCCCGATTTGCAGCCGCAAGCGATCGAGCTTCTGACCCAACGAGCAATCTGGAGCCGCCAACTGCTAGACGCGATCGGGCGCAAGGACTTGCCGACGAGCGTTCTGAACGTCAACCAAGTCCGCACGTTGCTCGCCAGCCCCGACAAAGAGATCGCGGCGTTGGTGCAAAGCAAGTGGGGGGCCGTGCGGACAGAACGGAATCCCGAACGCGAACGAGTGATTCGCGACATGCACGATCAGCTAAGTCACTCGTCGGGCAACCCGCACCGAGGCCGCGAAGTTTTCAATCGTGTCTGCGGCCAATGCCACAAGATCTATGGAGTGGGGCAAGAAGTAGGGCCCGAGATTACGGCTAACGGCCGCGGATCGTTCGAGCATCTGCTGGCCAACGTCTTCGATCCGAGTCTGGTCATCGGTGCTTCGTACCAGGCTCGGATGGTGCTGACCGCGGACGGCCGCGTGCTCACCGGCTTGCTCGCGGAAGACAACGAGCAACGGATCGTCTTAAAGACACAGGGCGGCAAGCTGGAGATCGTGCCCCGCGAAGAAGTCGACGAGATCGCGATCAGCAAGCTATCGCTGATGCCGGAAGGTCTCGAGAAACAACTCCCGCCCGAGCAACTCGCGGATCTGTTCGCGTTCCTCTCGCTCGACCAGCCGCCGGACAATCCCAACGCCGTTCCCATCGCCGGCACGCCGCCGCAGCTAATTCAAGAGTGATGCAGAATCATCATACGGATAATTCATCAGCCGCTTGGCGATAGCCTGCGGTTCTCGCGAAGTTCGCGAGAACCGCACGCTATCGCGTAGCGGCTGATTTACACGTCGGGGTGGCTGGGGTCGAGTCTTCGAGCCCCCAGAGTCGTGATTGCTGCTGGGGGCTCGCGGACTCGACCCCAGCCACACGGCCGCACCGTGCAAACGCTACTCGGCGTCCGGCATCGGATACGGCGTGGCGAAAGCGGCGAACGCTCCCAAACCGCCGTCGACTTCCAAGTCCGTGCCGGTGATGAACGAAGCATCGTCACTCGAAAGCCACAGCACCGCGTTGGCGACTTCTTCAGGCTGGCCCAATCGTCCGACCGGATGCCGGTTCGCGATCTCGGCCGCGCCGCCCTGCTTCGCCAAGCTTGCCCGCACCAGCGGTGTATCGATGGCACCGGGCGAAACCGAGACGACTCGTATTCCATCTCGCGCGTACTCGACGCCCCATTGGCGCGCCTGCATGATGTTGCCCGCTTTGATCGGCCCATAGGCACCGACCTCCCGCGCCGTTCGATGTCCTTGCCCGCTGGCGATGTTTACGACAACACCGCTCTGCTGCTGCCGCATCTGTTGCAAGGCGTACTTAGCGAGAAACGTGTACCCCGAGAAATTGATTGCCACCAGGCGGTGCCACACTTCCGCCGGCAGTTCATGCAACGGGACGTACGACTCTTTCGGTTGGATCGCGGCGTTGTTAACCAAGATGTCCAAAGCACTAAACCGCTCGACACTCCACGCGATCGCCGCGCGGCATTGCTCTTCGTCAGCAGTGTCGCAGCGATAGAAGTTCACACGCTCGGGAAGACGCGCGGCGGCTTCTTCATCAACATCCAAACAGACAACTCCTGCTGCATTCGAATCAACGAACGCCCGGCAGATCGCCAGCCCAATCCCGCTACACCCGCCGGACACAACCGCCACGCGTCCCGTGTTGTCGTATTGGACGCTTCCGCGCGGCCGAACCTGTGCCATGACCTTCGCTCCCAAAACATTGCGGACGATCGAGGTTCTTTGAAGATATGCCCTGGCTGGCGGTAAATCCAGACGCCGCCGAACTGCGTTCGCGCGAATCACGCTAGGCCGCCCACCGCTCCGAGAATGTTGCTACCTCCAAGTCGACGAGCCAATCGATCAGCTCTGGCACGGCGGGGCGTCGGAGTGGGTCTTTGGCGAGCATGTGGCGCAGCAGGCGGGAGACGCGCGGTGGGAGTTGGGGCACGAGGAGGCGGGGGTCGGGTATGAGACGAGTCAGGTGGGCGGCGGCGAGGTCCGTCGGGTCTTGGTCGTTGAAGGGGCGCGAAGCGGTGAGCAGTTCGTAGAGGGTGATGCCGAGGCTGTAGACGTCGCTGCCGGGGCCGAAGGGGACGTGCGGATTGAATGCCTCGGGGCAGGCGTAGGCCATGCTGCCGGTTAAAGGTTCGTCGGAGGACCGCGAAGCGTCAAGCGCGCGGGCCAGTCCCAGGTCAACAAGCGTCGCGTGGCCGTTGGCCGAGACGATGATATTGGCGGGCTTTACGTCGCCGTGCAGCCAACCGTGCTGGTGCAAGGCTTGCAATCCTTCCGCCGTCTGACGCACGATCCAAAGTCCCTGCGGAACGATGAAACGCCCTGCTTCCGTCAAGGCGTCAGCGGCGCTGATGCCGTCGATGTTGGGCATGACGACAAAGCGAGGCGCGTGGTCCGTGTGCGCGGACAAGATCGATGAAAGATGCGGATGCCGGACTTGCCGCGCGACAAAGACCTCGCGCTGCAGCAGCTGAATCGCCAGCGGATCGTTTTGGCAGCTGGGCTTGAGCACTTTCACCACATAGTCCGCGGTCTCTTCGCGAGTGCTGGACGCGGGCCGCGCTCGATAGACTTCGGTCCAAGCGCCTTCGCCGAGCAGGCGGACCAACTGCCAGGGGCCGATCGTGCGGACGAGTTGCCCGGGCGCGGCGCGTCCGCGAGGAGTCGTTGCTGCTTGGTGGGGTCGATTCATCAGACGGGCGGGAATCCGCGACGATGAGGAAGGAGAATCGTGGGGAGAAGCTGAGGCTATTAGAAAGGATCGACCATCACGAGCCGCAAGTTGAGGAATGTACGATGGCCTTCCAAGGCCGTCGAACTACACACGCGGCATGCTAGCTCGACGGCCTGGGAAGGCCATCGTACTTCGGGAACGGCGATATCGAATGTTACTTCGAGCCGCCGAGGCAATGATTCAGCATCTCGGCCGGCGACATGATATAGCTCGTATAGAACTCGCCGAACTCGCCGTAGCGAGCACTGGCTTCGTCGAATCGCATGCGATAGACGATCTCTTTCAGGAACTGCGGATTGCGAGCCCACAGCGTCACTCCCCATTCCCAGTCATCGAACCCCAGGCCGACCGAAATCAGCTGGCTTACCTTACCGGCAAACTCCATTCCGCTGCGGGCATGTTCGGCCATCATGCGGTTGCGTGCCGAGAACGCCAGGCTGAACCAGTTCTCGCCGACTTTCCGCTTCTTGCTCATCGGATAGAAGCAAGTCGCGGGATAGCCGACCGGAAAATCAGGAGTTAGCCGCTGTTTGTTCATCATGGGCAAGCGAGCTTCGTAAGCTTTCACTTTCGCACTGTAGGCCGGGCTGCCGGGATTCTCGCCATCTTGCAGCAGTCGCTTGGCGTACTCGTTGACGTCCGGCACATACTCGGAGATCTCGGTCATCGACACAAACGAATAAGTCGGGATCAGCGCCGGCCCCAGCTTGCTCGCCAGCAGCTTCTGATTGACGCCTTCGACAGACAGCGGATTGGAATCCATCACCATCAGGCCGAAATCCGCTTTGTTGCCGCTGACCAAGCTGGTCTGGAGCCGCGCCGGAGCTTTCTCGGCTTCCGGATTCAGCGTCGCGATTAGCGCTTCGCGTCCATCTTTGACTTGCGACGGCGCGAGCGCGGCCAAGACGCCACGATCAAAGCGGTAATACAAATGGCTGCAATGCCAACCTTGATCCGGTTCCAAGGAAGGCTCAGCCGACGGCTGGCCGGGTGCGGGTCGATTCATCTTCTCTCTCCTGGGCTGCTCGACAACAAAACAGATAAATAAGTTCCGAGTCGAGTCTACCACAGGCGACGAGACGTCCAATAGCCCGTCACGGTCTTTGAACGGCCAAGCCATGCAGGCGGTTGCGAGCGAGACTGCTCTATTTAGCCGCGGCCAGGAAATCTTCCGCCAACCGCTCGAAGACTTCTCGCGTGACATGGGCGGCGACGACGGATGGCGTCTGGCCCGCGGGGCGGGTATAGCGGCAGAGCGTCAACTCGCCACGCGCTACGACGAGTTCGTAGTAGCGGGTTCCGTCGTCGTCCTTCTGCGGTGGATTGGAGCGCATTTGAACGACACAGGCGTCGTGGTCGATTTCGATCGGGCTGATCGATTCGAGCAAGTAACTCAACTTCTGGCTCAGGGCATTCGCGATGTCCTTGAGTTGATCGATGGTGGCATTGGCCAGCTTGTCGACCTTGTACGAGAAGTGCTCGAAAGCACAAGCCAGTTGATCGATCTGGGTGAGCGTTGCTTCGAGCCGGCCGTCGCCGATGTCCAGACGCAACGAATGCGAGCCCGTTGCGGCGAGCGAGGCGAGGCGATTCAGTTCTGTATGGATCTGGGATTTAATACTCATCGTTCATTCCTCCCCAATTGTGACCAATTCTTCCGTCTTCAAGGTTGCGTGTTCCGTCCCGTCGAAGGACAGAACTGTCACGTGGTCATCCAGGACGGTCTCGATATGCGTCGGACGCCTCCACAGCTTATACAGGTTCGCCAGCGTGTCCTTGGCATATTCCATTTTCAACTCGACTCCGTTGTAGCGGTGTTCGAGATACAGCTCGCCCCGGTTCTTATAGTTGCCATCGCGAACGTAAATGAACGGGCGGCCGACGTTGGTCAAGTTGAACAGCAACTGCTGCTTGACCTTGTCGAATTGGCGGCTTTGAATTTCATAGTAACCCGACTGTTCGTTGAAGCCAAACGAGAACATCTTGTGCTCGCGACAGAACTCGAACGTCAGGAACTCGTCGACAAACGTCAGGTCGTTGTGGATGCGGCGGACCTCGAAAATCTTCTCGCGTCCGAGCATGTCCCCCGTGTCCCAATCGTGCTTGGCACGCATGTCGTCGCAGTCTTCCCAATCCTGGCCATGTCGTCCCTTGTTCCAGCGTTCTTCGATATGCCGGAACAGTTCCAGGCCCAGCTTGTACGGATTCAACCGCGTCGGCGAACTGGCGAGCGTCCCGGCGCAGTGATCGCAGTAGCAGATCAAATCGGACGGCATGATGCCGTGGCGTGTCATGATCGTCGAATGCCAATAAGTCGCCCAGCCTTCGTTCATGATCTTCGTCTGGGCTTGCGGAGCAAAGTAATATGCTTCGTCGCGAATGATCGACAAAACATCTAATTGCCACGGCTTGAGCGATGCGTTCTCCAAGACGAAGAGCATGACATCCTTGACCGGTTCCTCCGGGAATTTCTCGCCCTTCTCCAACAACCGCAGCCGCCTTCGCTCCGCTTCCTCGGCGAGTGCCTTGGGCGGATTCACATACGCGTCCATGTAGCTCTTGGCTTGAAACTTCGGCGGTTCTTCCGGCTCGTCTTCCTCCTCGGTATGCCCGCGGAACTCGTAGTTGCTGCGGTCGTCCGTACGCTTCACAAACGGCGAGTGGATGTCGATCAGATCCTCGATGCTCAAACACGTATCGATGAAATCCTCGACCTCTTCGACGCCGAATCGATCCATGTATCGGCGAATCTTGTTGCCATGATTCGCCATCTCGTCGATCATGTGTCGATTGGTCTTGCTGAACCAATAATTGTTCTTAAAGAAGTCGCAATGGCCGTAGACGTGAGCCATCACGAGCTTGTGATCGGTGATGCCATTGCTGCCCAGCAGGTACGCGTAGCACGGATCGTTGTTGATCACCAGCTCGTAGATTTTTTGCAAGCCATACGAGTAGCCTTTCGAGAGCTGCTCATATTCCATGCCGAACCGCCAGTGCGGATAGCGCGTCGGGAAGCCGCCGTAAGCCGCCACGGCATGCAATTGATCCGGGTCCACCACCTCGAAGATGGTCGGGAAGAAGTCCAGCCCGTAGTCGCGGGCGTGGCCTTCCATCTTCTGTTGTATCTCGACCATCTCGGGAGTGAGCGATCGAAAGTGGTGTAGAGCGGGCATTCGAAGTGACCTCGGTTCGTTGTGCTATTTCCCTTTTCCAAGAAACGTTTTGATCGATTCAAAGATGCCGTCTTTGTCCTCGATTTCGGAGAGGATGACCTTTTCGTGGGTTCGCCCGAAGGTTGCTTCGAGCGAGCGGATGTACTCGCCGCTGCCGTAAGGGCTCTCGACCTGGCCGTAGCAGAACAAGTTGCTGCGCGGAACAAGTGACTTGGTCAGCAGATTCATTGCCTTGCGGCTGTCCTCTCCCCAGTTGTCTCCGTCCGAGAATTGAAACAGATAAATGTTCCATTCGTCCGGCGAAAATGCATCGTCGAGCAGCTTCGAGCAGACGGTGTACGCGGAACTGATGCGCGTCCCGCCGCTTTCGCGAGTGTGATAAAACGTCTGCTCGTCGACTTCCTTCGCGGCGGCATCGTGAATGATGTAGCGTCGTTCCAGCCCGTCGTACTGGCTGCGCAGCCACGTATCGATCCAGAACGCCTCGGTTCGCACGATCGTCTTTTGTTCGTCGGTCATCGAGCCCGACACGTCCATCATATAGACGATCACCGCGTTCGATTGCGGCTCGGGCGTTGTTTGCCAAGACCGATAGCGGCGGTCGCCCTTGATCGGGATCACGCGCGGCGCAGCGTGGTTGTATGTCCCTTCGATCACTTGCCGCTTCATGGCCTCGACGTAAGTTCGTTTGAAATGACGAAGCGATTCGGGGCCGACGCGTCGAATGCTGCGATAGCGGGCCTTCTCTTGTTGGATCTTGTTGGTTCCCTTCGGCTCGATGCGGGGCAGTTCCAATTCGGAACCGAGGATCTCCGCCAGTTCTTCGAGCGTCACGTCCACTTCGACGATGTGCTGGCCGGGGTCCGAGCCGGCTTGCCCGGTACCATCACCTTCGCCATCACCCCGCGCGATTGGCTGGCCTTCCTGGCCGTCGCCTTGGCCGACTCCTCCGCGCCCATTCTGGCCGTATCGGAAATGGGGAATGTCGAGCTGCGGCAGCGGGATGCTGACCAGATCACGTCCCTTGCGGCCGATCATCTCGCCATGATTGACGTAGCGGCGCAGATTCTCCCGAATCTTGCCACGCACAATCTGGCGAAAGCGGTTGTTGTCGCGATCAATCTTGAGGGACATGGTGAGGGTACTCCCAACAATCGATTCTACTGGTCTTGTCGCACGTCGCCGCGGGCGAAAATACTGGCCACGAAATTCAATACGTCTGTCGCACTCTCGTCGTCATAGCCGTGGTCGCGGATGAGACGTCCCTTGACGACGTCGATCTTCTTTTGAGTCTCTTCATCGACGACGTTCGAGACGAGGCTCGTCAGTTTGATCGAGTCCTTCTGGTCCTCGAACAGCTTGAGTTGCAACGCCTTGTACAAACGTTCGTTCGACTTGAAGTCAAATTGCTTGCCATCAATGGACAAAGCACCGATGTAGTTCATCATCTCGCGGCGGAAGTCGTCTTTGCGGCTGTCCGGAATGTCGATTTTCTCTTCGATCGACCGCATCAAGCGTTCGTCCGGCTCTTCGTACGCGCCGGTAAATTTGTTCTTCACCTTCTCGCGTTGGGTATAAGCCTTGACGTTGTCGATGTAGTTGCCGCAGAGCCGCTTCAGGGCGTCTTCGTCGGCCGCGATCGCTCGCTGCACCTCGTTCTTCACGATGTTCTCGTACTCCTCTTTGACGACACCCAGCAGGTCGCGGTAATTGGCCCGCGTATCGTCACTCGTCACCAGCGAATGATGCTTCAGGCCCGCTTCCAGTTCGTTCAGCACCATGAACGGATTGATCGACCGGGCTTCTGGATGAGCGACCAGCGCGTTGCTCAACTTGTCTTGAACGTAGCGCGGCGAGATGCCGTTCATGCCTTCGGTCGTCGCTTCCTCGCGAAGTTCTTTCACGTTGTCTTCCGTGAAACCCGGCAGCGTCTTGCCGTTGTACAATTTCAACTTCTGGAGCAAGCTCAGTCCCGCGTTGTTCGGCTGCTCGAGGCGTGTGAGCACCGCCCACATCGCCGCCATTTCGATAGTGTGGGGAGCGATGTGCTTGCCGATGACTTTCTCGGGGTTGTAATCCTTCTCGTAGATCTTGATCTCGTCGTCCAGACAGGTGACGTACGGCACGTCGATCTTGACCGTGCGGTCGCGCAGCGCTTCCATGAACTCGTTGTTCTGCAACCGCCGGTATTCGGGCTCGTTCGTGTGGCCCAAGATGACCTCGTCGATGTCCGTCTGCGCGAACTTCTTCGGCTTGATCTTGTGTTCCTGGCTCGCGCCGAGCAGGTCGTAAAGGAACGCGACGTCCAGCTTCAAGACCTCGATAAACTCGATGATGCCGCGATTCGCGACATTGAACTCGCCATCAAAATTGAAGGCCCGCGGATCGCTGTCGGTCCCCAATTCGGCGATCTTGCGATAGTTGATGTCGCCGGTCAGCTCGGTGCTGTCCTGGTTTTTCTCGTCTTTCGGTTGGAAAGTGCCGATGCCGATGCGGTCTTGTTCGCTGAGGATGACTCGCTTGACGCGCACGTCGGCGATCACCTTCGTCCAATCTCCTTCGTGGACCTTCAGCCGCTCGCCGTACATGAACCGGCAGTACGGGCACAGCTCGCCAACGATCTTGATCTCGAAGTCGGCCGCCGAGTCGCCATTGAGCTGCGTCGCGACCTCTTTCCTGAATCGATCGGGGATCAAGTGCAGCGGCTCCTCGTTCATCGGGCACCACAGCGTTTCACCTTCGGCGTCGTCGCGCCAGCCGAGCGTGAACAGAGCGCCTTCGTCGGTCGCGCTGTATCGCTCCAAGCCCTTCTTCAGCATCCGCGCGATCGTACTCTTGCTGCTGCCGACGGGACCGTGCAGCAACAGCACACGCTTCTCGATGCCATAGCCGCGGGCCGCGCTCTTCAAGGCGTTGACAAGCTGTTCCAGCGTCGCGTCTAGTCCAAAGACCCCGTCGCGGCCGTGCTCGATAGGATCGTCGAAGAATTTGTAATGCGTTCGCTTCTCGCCTCGGCTCGGTTCATACGTCTCGGAGCCGTACGACAAAAGCATGTCGTACACGCGCTGGAATGCATTCCGCGTGGACTTGGGCTGGGCTCGGACCAGGTCAAGGTAGTCCTCGAACGACCCCTCCCAGTGCTTCTTACGAAACTGGGTGACATCTTGCCGATCACCGATCAACGAAATGATGCTGTGACTTTCGCTCATGACCAATGCCTCCTCAGTGGCTGGTTGTTCGCCGTGGCGATACGCCTACCGACTGTGAAATTCGCCCGAAGTGCGTTAGTGTGCTTCTTGCGCATGACTTGCTCTTGTGCTTCCTACACGCCAGCTGCCGTGTGGACCGTGATCCGTGGTCAACTCGACTCGACAATAAACATGGCTCGGCTGATGACGGATCTCTGCAACCCCGTGACGCAGCATGAAGAGGCATTCCTCGAAAGGTAGAGCCTCTGCTGACCAGCGTGGTTCACAGAGCACAGCGAATGCAGCCACTTGGAGAGCTGGAACCGCAACCGCCGAGCACGAAACTTGGAAAAGAACGCTCGTGGGGAGGTGGGCGGACGGTCAGGCGAGATCCATCTTCGGAGTAACTTCAGCGCGGCGCGGCAATCCCTGCCTCGTACAAGTCCACTACCTCATCTCTATCATTAACAGTAATTCGCGTTTTGATTTGCGGCAACAGAGAAATGTTGTTGCGTGGACCAGCCGCCCTAGATCGCTGCGGCAACATCGCCAACGCAACATCTAGGTAAGAAGCAGTTTAGCCCTGGTCGCGGGCCGCATTCTTGTGTGCTTGCGACGCTGTCGTAATTCGTGAATTCGTTCCGATTGAGCAAGACAGGGCGATGCCTCCACTACAAAGGCGGCAAAGGTCGCCAGGGGGTGTTCCGTGGCGAGTGCGGCACAAAGTTTACGTCCGCGGGATACCCAGAAACATTGCGTGAAGGCGGGGGTGCCGCTTGCTGAACATACCCTCCGGGAGCACCCAAGCTGTCGAGCAGCTGACGAGCGGGGGTTAGCTGAGGGTTCATCGCCAAAGCCTGTTGCAGATGCCCCACGGCTTGGTCGTTCATGTTTCGCCGCGCCATCAAGAAGGCGAGATTGTAATGAGCTGTCGCGTCGCCATGTACGGCGGCGAGCTGACCAAAGGCTTCGTCCAACCTTCCAGCATCGATCAACACGATGGCAATGTTATTGCGGTATCGCTGATTCGTCGGCTGTAATTCTACGGCCTGGCTGAGCGAATCAAACGCCGCATCAAACATCCCCTGCCGTGCATAGATCATCCCCAGGTCGTTCAATGCCACGACGTTTGCCGGCTCGAGTTCAAGTGTCCGGTGATAAAGTCGTTCCGCTTCGCGGAAGTTCCCTTCGCGGTCCAGCAGCCGTGCGTAACCAATCATCGCACGAGCATCATTCGGTGTCATTTGCAACGTCTTTTGGTACAGCGCCATCGCACCAGCGACATTGCCCTGGGTTTCATAGACCTTCGCCGCATGGTAGTTAAGGGCTCCGCCAACGTCGCCGGGCTGGTTGGCCAGACTCGTCGGATCTTGGGCCGCGATCGTTTGCGGTTTGATCGTCCACGCTTCGGTGAATGCTTCTCCCCTTCGCCGTAGCGACGCCAACCAGCCGTTCTCTGAGTCGGGCTGCGGTGGTGCTTGCACGGGCATTCGTGAGCCACTTGGTCCAACAACATTCTGCTGTGGAAATGCCTGGGCGAGTTGATCGTAGGGCTGTCGATTCGGGTCATCGAAACCGCGCGCGGTCGAGAACGCGTCTGTTGGTTGCGACGCGAACGGGGACATCCCTGAGCATCCAACCAGCGTGCCGCCCCATACGAGCGTGATTGCCGCCGTGATCAGCCGACTGAATTGCACCCTGCACCTCCTTGTGACGGGTAGCGGTGGATCATGAACCTGAGCGTGACTAGTTGCCACCGGTCGGTCCATTTGCGTCCGGAAGTCGTGGCGGTGGAATCGAATCTTTCAGGGCGCGATCGACCGCATCGAAGTAGTCACCCGAGCCGCCAATCGGAATGATATCCGTCAGCAAGACTTCGGGACGATTGCCTTGGGGCACGAGTTGTGTGATCGCTTCCTGGACCGCATCGACCCGAGCGAGTGTTGCATCGGGTGTCGTGCCCCGCAACACGAACACGGTTCGCCGGTGCGGAGGAGCCTGAGTCACGATCCAGCGAACCTTCAGGGCTCCAGCTTGCGTAAGGCTGTGCCTTTCGATGTCGAACAAGTGATCGCTGAGTGTATTCTGCATGCGCCAACCATTGTCGGTCATCGCAAGTAGCGGCTGTCGGGCCAGATCTTTGTCGGCGTGCAGAAAGGGCTCGGGCCAGGAGTTCATACGATGCCAATCCAAATGAACGCGGTCCCAAAACTCGGTCCAACCAGCCTGAGTCACGCTAGCAGTGACGACAGCGGCGACAAATGCAAGTACTAAAGTAGTTTGTCGCATGCTTCCATCTCCAACGTCAAAAACGCATACACGGAAAATACGGATACTGTTCGTTCTTATCGGCGCGCGAGGACTCGGCTGTCCGGCGAAAACTCGGCCGATTAAACGAATTCGGGGCGTGTGGCGGAGAAGTAGGCCGAATTCATGCTTCGCAGTTCCGGCAGTCTCTCGAGCGGATCGGTGGCCGGGGTCTAGTCGGCGAGCCCTCAATTGGCGCTGCCGCCTTACGCGATCACCTCGCGGACGACTCGCCCACCGACATCCGTCAAGCTTTCCTCGCGTCCTTGGTGGAAGTACGTCAAGGCTTCGTGGTCCAGCCCGAGGAGGTGCAGAATCGTTGCGTGGACGTCGTGGAGATGGACTTTGTTCGTGACCGCTTCGAAACCGAACTCGTCCGTCTCGCCGTAACGGATTCCCCCTTTTACGCCGCCCCCGGCAAACCACATCGAAAAGCCGTACGGATTGTGATTACGGCCGGGAGCGTTCTGGCCTTCGCTAAACGGCATCCGTCCAAATTCGCCACCCCAGACAACCAGCGTGCTCTCCAGCAAGCCGCGTTGTTCCAGATCGGTCAGTAACGCCGCGATCGGCTGATCGACTTCGGCACCATGCCGCCCGTGGTTTTTCTCGATGCTCTCGTGGGCGTCCCATGTCTCCTCGAGGTGCCCGCCGCCGGAATAAAGCTGCACGAAGCGGACGCCTCGCTCGACCAACCGCCTGGCAACCAGGCAGTTGCGACCATACTCGTCCGTTGGTTGCTGGCCGACGCCGTACATGTCGAGCGTCTGTTGCGTCTCTTCCGCGATGTCCACGGTTTCAGGGGCCTCGGTCTGCATTCGATAAGCCAATTCATACGAGTCGATGCGGGAGGCGAGTTCGGCACCGCCGGGGCGCGCGTCCAAATGCCGCTGATTCAACGCGGCCAACAGGTCGAGTTGCTCGCGTTGCACTTGCCGCGTGATTCGTGCGGGACCACGCAAATCGAGAATTGGATCGCCAAATGGTCGGAACAACGTGCCCGAATACGTTGACGGCATGAAGCCGCTGGACCAGTTCGGTTGCCCGCTGATCGGCCCGCCGCGTTTGTCTAGCATCACGACGTAGCCCGGCAGACTTTGATTTTCGGTTCCCAGACCGTAAACCGACCACGCGCCCAGCGACGGTCGTCCGATAAACGTCTTCCCCGTGTTCATGGCCACCAGCGCCGAGCCGTGGGCGTGGCTGTCGGTGTGGCAGGAATTGATCACGGCGAGTTTGTCGGCATGTTTTCGGACGTTGGGAAAGTAGTCCGAAATCATTAGCCCGCTCTCGCCGCCCGGCAGAAACTTCCGCCACGCGGGAGTGAGATAGCCAACCTTGCGACCGCCGGAGTTGATGTACTGTTTATCCGGCGGCAGTTGCCTGCCGGCGTACTTTTCTAACTCTGGCTTATAATCGAAAGTGTCGACTTGACTAGGCGCGCCATTCATCATCAGAAAGATGCACGACTTTGCCTTGGACGTGAAGTGCGGTGGTTTCGGAGCCAGCGGCGGCGCGGCTGTCGCCTCGCCTGCGTTCGCGACACGTTGAAAGAAGCCCTCGGATGCCAGCAAGCTCGAAAGTGCGAGCCCCGTAAATCCAGCTCCCATTTCCCACACGAATTCGCGGCGGCTGGTGCCACAGGGAAAGTAACGTGACTTGTTCATTTCGGATGCTTCCAAACTAGCGACCACACTTCAATCAACATAGAGAAACTCGTTGGCACTCAACAGCATGTGGCACAGGTCGGCGACGGCGCGGCGTCTGGCTTCGTCAAGAGCAGCGGGTTCTACGAGCGACTTGGCGTGCAACTGTTGTTGCGAATCGAGGAACTCGTTCAACGATTGCAATTCGTCCGGCGCGGGGACTCGACCGAAGGCCAGCCGCACGGCCTGCGTCGCGGCATCTTCGGCATCTTCCGAGAGGACCCGTCCGGCGAATGCGTCGGCGGCCGCGGTCATCATCTTGCTGTTCAGCAGCGTCAAGGCTTGCGTCGAGACGGTCGAACGGCTGCGAACCGTGCAATTGATTTCGATCACCGGCTGGTCGAACACGTTCAACATCGTGACCGGCCGCAGCCGCAGGTACTGCAGATAGATCGAACGGCGATAGTGATCGAGCGAGTCGTGAACCGTCACTTCGCCGTCGGGCCAAACGTGCAGCCCGATCGTCGTGCCGTACATTTGCGACCGCAACGTTCCCGCGACGCTCAACACCGAATCGCGGATCGCTTCCGCCTCCAGTCGCCGCAATCGCTGTCTCGACAAGAGACGGTTTTCCGGATCGCGGCTTGAAAAAGGGGTCAGGTCCAATTGACCGGAACGGCCCATCGGGTGCTTCGCATCAATTGGACCTGACCCCTTATTCAAGCCGGAACTTTGTCGATACGTGGCGGAGTTCAACACCATGCGGTGCAGATGCTTGATACTCCAGCCGCTGTCAACCAACTCGACAGCCAGCCAATCGAGCAGTTCGGGATGGCTCGGCGCTGAGCCGGCGCGGCCGAAGTCGCCTGGCGTCGAGACGATGCCTTCGCCAAAGTGATGCCGCCACAGGCGGTTGACCATCACGCGAGCGGTTAATGGATGCCGCGAATCGGTCAACCAGCGGGCAAATGCCAATCGTCGGCCACTGGTCTTTGCTTCGGCGGGCGGCGGCTGCCATTGGAAGGGAATCTCTTGCTCCAACACGGTCAGCGTTCCGGGCCCGACGGCGTGTCCCGGCGTCAGTGCATCGCCGCGCCGCAAGAACGGTGTCGAGGCTTCGCCCGGCAAGTCGTACACGGCGCGAATCTCGTCGTAATAGTGACGGCGTGCCTGCTCGGCCGCGATCTGGTCGTTTAACTTCGTGCGCGACTCCTGATAGTCCGGGTATTCCTTGGGCAACAACTCGTCGAGCTGCTTGTCATCGGGTTGCACGGACGGAGCGTGTTGTTCGGCCAGGGTTCGTTGCGCCTCGTCACGTTTATCGGCGGAAGTTAAAAGAGCAATTCGGACGGCTTCTCGAATCTCCTCCGGCAACTTGGCAAGTTGGCCGGCGAAACGGCGCTGTTTGTACTTCTCGCGGAGGGCGGTGGCATCCGCTGCCAGCTTCTTGACGTTTTCTTCTACTTCCTTGTTGCGTTGCGTCGCGAATTCGAATTGCGACTTGCTGAGCGTCGTCAAACGCCGCTCCATCTGCGGGACCCAACTCGTCGGTCGAAACGCCCCCATGAAAATCGCCTGCACCCGGTAGAAATCTTCTTGCGGAATCGGGTCGAACATGTGATCGTGACAGCGCGCACATTGCAGCGTGATGCCCATCACCGATGTGGCGACGATTTGCATCGTGTCGTTGATCGTCGGGTAAAAGTATTGCGAGTCGGCGTTTTTGATTGTCGAAAAGTCCGGCCTGCTGGAATCAGGAGCACACCGCAGGTATCCCGTTGCCGTAATCGCCTCGATGATCTCGTCCGAGAGTGCATCATCGTTCTCGTAGTGCTGCCAGTAATCCACCAGCTCGTCGCCTGCGATCTGTTCGAGCAGAAAGCGATCGTACGGCTTGTCGTTGTTGAACGCGCGGATCACGTAGTCCCGATAGCGATAGGCCAGCGGCAGGAAGCGGTCTTCCGACAAGATTCCCGCCGAATCGGCATAGCCCGCTACGTCGAGCCAATGCCGCGCCCAGCGTTCGCCGTACGCGGGACTGGCGAGCAGCTGGTCGATCAATCGCTCGTAGGCAGCAGGTCGCCCGTCGGCACAGAATTCATCGACTGCTTCGGGAGCAGGCGGAATCCCGAGCAGGTCGAAATAGGCGCGGCGGATCAGCGTCCGGCGATCCGCCTCGGGCGAGAGTGTGAGCTGTGACGCTGCGAGCTTGTGCAAAATAAATGTGTCGATCGGATTACGAACGAGCTGCGTGGCATCCACCGTGGGGAGCGTGCTTCGCAGTGGCGTTTTGAACGACCAGAAGCCCCTCGCCTCTTCGCCGATCTCTCGGCCCGCCGCGCCGTGGGCCAAGTCGTCGTCTCCACCTTCGCCAACCGCCCCGTCGTTGATCCAGGCGCGGATGATCCCTTTCTCTTCCGCGGTCAGCTTCGTTCCCTTCGGCGGCATCTCGCCAGCGGCGATCCGTTCCCATAGCAAACTCGATTCCGCCGCCGCGCGTCGCACCGCTCCGCCCGACTTGCCCCCCAACATCACACTTCGGCGAGTCGAGAGGTCGAGGCCCGCTTTGGGTTGTTCGCCCGAGTGGCACGAGAGACATTTCGCCTTGAGAATCGGCAGCACGTGACTCTCGAACGTCGGCTTGTCTTCGGCTGCGGCCAGGGAACCAACGCTCAGAAGAAGCAACCACGAAAGGCACGAAATACACGAAAGGGAGGCGCGTATGTTCTTCTTTCGTGTATTTCGTGCCTTTCGTGGTTCACTCTTCCGCATGGGATCGATCATCCTTCTTTCAAATATTTCACCAGATCAGCCAGCTCCTGTGGCGTGAGCTGCTTTTCCAAGCCGGCGGGCATGATCGAGATCGTGCCTGCCTGACGTTCCTCGATCGTGGACTTTGCGATTTCCACCGACTTCTGGGCGTCAAGTTGCAGCGTGATCGTGTCGTCCGTCTCGTCGCGAACCGCTCCGCTATACACACGGCCATCGTCCGTGGCGATCGTCACCGGCTCGTAATTGCGAACAAAGCTGAGGCTGGGAAACAAGATCGATTCCAGCAAGTCCCGCTCGCGCCGAATTTGGCCGATGCGATTCAAGTCGGGACCGATGTTGCCGCCGAGATAGCCGCGACGATGACAGGCGATGCAAGATGCCTTTGTGTCCTGAAACACTCGCAGCCCGCGTCGCAAGTCGGCCTCCGGCAACAGAGCCAGGATCTCTTCGACCCGCTGTAGCTTGCTTTCATTTTCTTGTCGGATCTTCGCCATCAGCGGCTCCGCCTGCGCCGCCACGCTCTCGCCGAAGCCTGACAATTGTTCTTGCAAGCGGTCAGGGAACAACGACGTGGCAGCCGGCGCTTCCAACAGTGCGGTCACCAACACCATGCCGACACTAACATCGGACGACTTGGCGAACATCGCCATCAGCGGCTGAAGCTCCATCGCTCCGGCTCGGGGCAATTGTCGCGCGATATGTTGCAACTGTTCTGAGGTTAGCGCCGTCGACGTCAGCACATCGACGGCCAACGCACGATTCGTGACGCTGGATTCGATAGCCAACTGCGAGCAGATAAATCTCAGCGTCGAGGGCGTGATTTCCCGCGAGCCAGCAGGCATCGAGTTGAGTGCTCGCAATCGCAGCTCCGCGTCGATCTTGTCGTCGATGGCGATACTCTTGAGCCGCGCAACCGTTTTCTCTTCCAGCTTGCCATCGCTCAGCCCGTTCAACGCGGTCAGGGCTGCACGAATGACAACGCTGGATTGTGACAAGCCTTTATGCAACGGCTCGGCCCACGAAGCGGGGAGCGGCTTCTGCCGGCTCGCCGACATGGCATTGAGCACAGTGAGTCGCAATGCATCGTCCGCCGCCGGCTTTTGCAACACGTCGGCCATCGCCTGCTGGACCGCGGCGGAACCGGCAAACCGCCGCAACCGGTCGCTTAGCCGTACGAGCAGCCTTTCGTCCTTTGGCGGCCGCTGCAGCTCGTGACGAATCGCTTCAACGACGACGTCACCCCAATCCGCATGCTGTTCCGCCAGCCACCACGCCGTATCGTTCAACAGCTCGTTGTCTGAACTCAGCAGCGGCTGGATGTCCGCGGGCAGCAAGTGATCGCCCCCTTCCATTTGGTCCAACGCGATCAAGGCCGCTCGTCGAATCCGGTCGTTGTCCGATGCGATGAACTGCCGTAACGCAGCCGGATCATTCAATTCCATCGCGGCGTAGATCAACGAGTGTTCGAGAAAGCGGTCGACTTCGCCATTGGTCAACGTCGCACTTGGCACCGCAGCGAGCAAATTCGGGATGTCGCTCGACGAGCCGATTCGTCCCAAGGCTTCGGCCGCCGCTCGGCGATTATGCGCCGGACCTTGATCTATCATTGCCGCCAGTTGGTCGACCGCTCGTCCATCCCTACGAACACTGATCGAGTGGAGAGCCGCCTGCCGTACGGTCTCGTCGGGATCGGCGAGTGCCTTGCGGACGGCGGCGCGAGCGAGTGCGTCGTCGAGCCAAGTCAGCGCCCAGACGGCTTGCAACCGATGATGCGGGTCGTTCGACGAAGTGAGAACTTGCGTCAAGGCACCGATCACTATCGGCCCGCGTCGGCCAAGCCGCTGCCGAGCCTGATTGCGCACGGCGAATCGTTCGTCGTTAAGTAACTCCGCCAACGCATCTTCGCTCAGCCCATTCCATGCGATCTTGCCGCCGCGAGGATCGGCGACCGGCTTTGTATCCGAGCGGCGAATTCGATAGATGCCGCCGAGTACATCCGCCTTTTCTAGCTGCGAAGTCGGACAGCAGAGACGAAACCAACCGCCCGTATCGACGACGATGACGCTGCCATCGGCGTCTTCCAACACGTCGGTCGGATGAAAGTCAAGATTGTCGCTGATCAGCAGGTCACTGGTATCGGACGCGAAAGTCGCGCCCTCGTTCGTCAGCACATGCCGCGTGATCTTGTGCATGTTGAACGAACAGGCCAGCACGTTGTTTTGAAAGCCGCCGCCCAAGCCGTCCGATTCGAGTCGCGCCAATCCGCACGGCGCCGCCGCGCCGAGATGCGCCAGCACCGGCATCAACTCGCCCGTCCGAGGATGGTTGCCAAGTGCGCCTTGATCCTTGCCGTACACGCCGCCATAAACCGCATGGATCAGTCCGTCGCGTTGACCCTGGTTTGGGTGTACGAGAAACGTCGTCGTAAAGATCCTTTCGCCCCCCGGTGTGAAGACGACTTCAACGGGATTATCCATACCGCCGGTCATCACCGCTTCGATGGGACCACCTTCCGGCCGTCGCCGGAAGATGTGCGCTGCCTTCGTCAGCAGGGGTGCCTTGCCGACTCGCTCATAAGTCTGCTCGGCGAACGCGCCTTTGCACCAATACATCCAACCATCGAGCCCGACGTAAGGACCATGCAGATCGTTCGCACAATGGGTCAACGTCTGGCCGTCAAACCAGACTTCACGCCGCTCGGCGACGCCATCGTCGTCCGCGTCGGTAAACTTCCAGATCTCCGGCGGCGCGGCGACGTACAACGAGCCGTCAAACCAGCACGAACCTTCCGGGAACATCAGCTTGTCGGCGAACACGGTGCTCTTATCAAACCGCCCGTCGCCATCGGCATCTTCCAGCCGCATGATGCGATGCGGCCGCTTCTCGCGTTGCACTTCGACCGGTTCGTTCGAGCCGCTGGAGTCCGTCACATACAACCGCCCACGTTCGTCGAAGTCGGCACTGACCGGCCGATCCACCAGCGGTTGTCCGGCGATGTGTTCGACAACGAACCCGTCGGGGACCGTGAACTTGTGGCCGTTGAGTTCGAACTCGGCCGCGGATACTTGAACTGTCAAGAGAAGAATGGCCAACCACGAAAGGCACGAATTACACGAAAGGGGAGTTGAGGCTTGCATAAGGTTTTTCAGATCCTTCTTCTTTCGTGCATTTCGTGCCTTTCGTGGTTCCATCATACTTCCGCAAGCCGCTCCGTTGCATCACCGAGTTCCGGAGACGGCACGTCCGTTGCACGATCAGACCGGATTGACGTTCCACTTCCTCGCCCGTGCGGCCAAGGCATCGGCGTACTCCGGCCAATCGTGCAGCGTCGCAGGATCGAAGTCTGCTCCATTGGGCCAAACGAGCGTGTGAACCTCGGGATCTATTTTAACTTGATTGAAGAGCCGCGTGTCCCGCAGCGGACCGAACAACTCCCCGGCCAGTACAGGTCGGAAATCAATCGATTGCTCCGTTCCGTCATCAAAACCCACACACAGCGTGTAGGGCGCGACAACGGAGACTTGAGAAACACGGCGAATCGGATGCTCCGTCATTCTTTACTCCAGCGGCGCGATCGGCAGTGGGGCTTGGCCGTCCTGCAGCCATCACGCTCCGGCGATCCGAGTTAACATTCTAACTCATGTGGTGACGACTGCAAAATGTGTCGGCAGGGCTCTTGTTCCGTTCGTAGATTAACAGCTCTACCGAGTTCCCGGTAAAGCACGACCGTCCTTCTTTATTCGCCGTCATCGAAGTTCGAGTCTTCAGTACCGAATCTTCGCCGAGGCTCAACATCTGTTCGATACCGAATACTACGCTCGTGGCTACATCCGACACCAAACATCTTGGCGCGAGTGTAGCGAAGCGAAGCAACTCCGCTTCATTCAGCGAAACTGGTCCGTATACTTTTTCCGTTCTGGTTCTGGACACGTTTTCCGTTCCTCGACCTTTGCAGCATCCAGCTACGACGCCAATTCTCGCGTAAAATCATGCTCGAATGCATCTCGCGAAATATGGCGAGCGTAGGCTCGGAGCATCGACGACGCAACCGGTTCTTTCACGCGACCTACTCGCGTCACTCCGTATTCGAATTGCTGTTTATTCAAGTCGATACTGCTGCGGGCAATGTCACCAGAGAGACCCGTTAACTGAAGTTGGATCAACGCAATCGTTTCTGAGGACAACTGGTCGGTTGCCTCGTCAATGGCTTTTCGATAGGAGTCAAGCCGCTGCTGGTAATGCTGCCTGAGTAAAGAAAGCCGCTCATTCCACGAGGGAAGTAAACCGCCTGGGGCCTCGGCAGTTGGAGCAAAGACGGCGACTCCATTTTCCGAGAGGACGCACAAATCTAGTATCTCGGCCAATATAAGCTTTGGCTTCGAGAAGCGAACCCAAACCGAATCCGGCGTGTTCGCTTCGTAGAAAGTTAGCTCCATGAATGCGACAGAGTCCGTCTGTGGCTTGTTCTTCACCAACTCCGCAAGGACTAACTCCTTGCCATTTCGCGTGCCGTCGCTCCTGACCATCAGATCGCACGACTGTGCGACGAGTACATATTCCCCTTTCTTCCCACTCCGACGCAGTTCGAAAATGTCGCCTAACTCGATTGGGATATGGTGTGAGGACAAAAAGCTTCCGTCTTCGTACAACTCTAGGTGCCGGATCGCGCACGACGACGACCTGGGTGCATCGTCGGGCCGAAATCTCAGAGTTACGACTTTTCGGACGTCGTCAGCATTTTTACGCAATTGCTCATCGGACATCGCGATTCTTCGGGCCTCGTCCGAATGAAATAGATTAAAGAGCCGAATTAGCGTGTCGGGCTCCCAGACTCCCTCCATGTAAGACGACTGAAAGACGATCTGTTCAAAGTCGTAGATGTTTAGTTCCCCAAGCTTTGTCCGTGCCGCTTCGTTAGCCTGCTCGACGACATTGCAAACCGTGTCTCGCATCTCCGCACACCGCCCAGATATCGCTAGGCGTTTCAAACGAAATGCGAATGCCAATGGTGCCTTATTTAGATGCGCTTTTGCTAGGACAGCGAAGCGATCTTTGTGCAGGTCGAGGTCGTGCTGAGTCGACAACGTGACCCACGTTTCGTGCTCGTCATTGGCGGGTACGGTGTGACTGAGCAGGCCACAGCGGATTGAAGTGTGGTCTTCAGACTTCAGCAGGCTCGCAATGATCTGGATTCCCTCGTTTTCTCGTCCGTCCCCGAGGCTCATGTCTTGATCGAATAAAAAAAGTGTTTCCTTGGCGGAGTCTTCTGACAGCAAGTCATCCTTGTTGGATTGCCATTGCTGCAACGAAAGCGACTGGTAATCGTGCTCGCCAAGAATATCCTCCAGCACCAGCCGTGTCGCGTTCTCGCCGTCGTCTCGGCCATCACGGAAGTCCGTGAGACTGACGGAAATCGACTTCAGTTCAACTTCTGTCGCGTCTTTGAGACAGTCTTTCAACCGTTTTCGCAACACGTCATCATCGTCGACGATTAGATCAGCACCTTTGAAACAGTCGATCTTCTTAAGTGAAGCCGCGTGTTCAGACTTCGCAACTGTCAGGCACAACGCGAGAACATTGTCGACTGCCGGGGAAGCCGAATACGAATCATCGACGACGATAACTCGACGAATTCCCATGATCTCAAATAGATCATTTACCGCCCTGCGAGCTTCGTCGCGTTTCAGCTTGTCAGCGTCAGCGATTGCCATCGATCACACACCCCGACATATCTAGTTCAAACTGATAAAGTCTTCCGCCTGCGTTTCTTCGTGACTGTAACGAAATACTGCACCCGTCCGAGTCTAGCAACTGTTGAGCGACGTATAATCCTAGACCACGTCCCTTCTTCTTCGTTGTTATGAAAGGTTCAAACAGGCTGTCTTCAACTGCGGGGCTGATCCCATAACCATTGTCACTAATCCGAATGTACGGCCCCGAGACTCGTACGGTGATCTTGCCTCCATCCACCCGCCCAGCGATAAGATCTTCCTTCAACCAGTATTCACTATTCAAGATGAGATTGTCCAAGACCTGAGTCAGCTTACCTTGGTTGATTTTAACGCTAAAGGATTGCGATTCGACGACGATTAGGTGAATCGGCGTACTGGCCCACCTTTCTTCGTGGTATTCCTTAAGCTCACGGCAGAAACCGGCGACATCGATTTCTTTGCGTTGCGCGCGGGCATATTTCAGCGATGGTGCGAGATGGCCGAGTTGACGTCGGAGTCCGCTGACAGTCGTTCTGACGTATTCTATGTATCCAATCAGTTCTGCATGTCTTTCCGGCAGTCGACCCACGAACGTATTGATTCGCTGAGTCCGATCCGCAAGTTGATCCACGATGTTTGCAATCTCATGCGATAGTACCTCCGCAGTAAGGCCGAGACTCATGGCTTCGATGCCCTGCTCTAACTTATTCTCAAGCGACTCGACCTTCCCTTGTAGAACTCGATGTAGATCCTGTAACTGACCGGCAGGCTCTAACACGCCTGCAATGTCTTTCAGCATCGCATGCGCGTCGCCGAGCTGTCGATCAAGATATTTACGAGCTTTGTTAATGGCTTTCGTGACCTCGGGAGTATCTATTGCTTCTGCGTCGAGTGCATCGAACGTCGCCACCGAGTCACGTTGAAGCTGGTCCAGTTTGTCCTGTACTCCTGCGATCGACGTCATTGCGCGCGCGACTCGCGTTAGTCCAGCGTCCATCGTTTCAGCGATGTCACTAATTGTCGCTTGTGGCTCGACGCCAGCCAGTTCTCGTTCGTGTTCGTTGCGAAAGTCAAGCCAGCTTCGCCGTAAGAATTCCTGCGCGTCGTGCGAGAACTTTACAAACAGCTCGAACAAACTGAGAAAGTTCCTATACGCAGGCGTATCCTTGAATCCCTCTCGGTCGGTAGTCTCAACCAACGCGGCGTTTTCCTTGGCCGAGAGCGAAACGAAACCAAGAGTGTTCTCCGGTCTCAAGCCGTAGAACGACCCGCCACCAGTCTGCTGTTTGCCCAGGCCAAGCCAGTCTCGATCTGCCCGCACTCCGAAACCATCGCGATAGATTCGAACGCCACTTAGATCCTTAATGTAACGTTTGTATTCGGCGGAACGGTCGAACGTACTCTGGCGGGCGACCGCCTCTGTACCTAAGTTGAATGCATCGACTTCGGCTGAGAATGGTCCAGGCGATGTTGGGATGCTTTCGCTCGCAGGACGAATGAGTTTGTCGATTTCTCCAAACGCATAACTTCCGTGGAACTCGACAAAGAACTCACCTGAGCGAGCTGCTTTGAGTCCGAAACGGCTGGATGGTTTTCTTGAAAGCAGAAAATCGAGAAAGCGTTTTCCGCCATCTTCTTCAACTAACTGCTCAAAAGCAGCGATATCCTTCTTATTGCTCGGCCGCAGGAAATCTAGCCTCGCACGTCCCGTGATCTGAAGTGACTCTTCGTCGAACTTGATCCGGTATCGAAGTCGCGCCTGTCGCCGTACTCGCTCGCTGATTTCAGCTAATTCGAGCTCCCGACCATCCACCGTGCCAAGGATGTCGAAATCACGGAACTGCGCGTACGGTGAGACGACCTGGGATAGCGACGTGATCACCCGCTCGTGGTTTGAGGGACTCCACTGCTCGGGTTCTCGCAAATCCGAGATAAGAATTTGCGTGCCGGCCTTCTGTCGCCTCTTCAGCGATTCCCATCGCACGGGAACCTTACTTAGTGTGACGTCACCGCGGAAGTCATTCCATGACCAGCCAACATGATACTGCGCACCACCTGCTTTGGGTTGCGTAAATATCTCTATGTTGCCTCCGAGCCTCTGAACTCCCAGTCGACCCAAGCCCTTGTCGCCAAGCGGTGTTCTTCCCCGTTTCGTTGTCTCGTTGCGCCTTTTCATCAGCCGCTTGGGCGAATTAGATATTGTCAGCCAACCCTGGCTGATCGTGCTTTCATCCATACCGTCGCCGTTGTCTTCAATAAGGACGTAACCCCGGGCGTTCGGAAAATACGATTCTTTCAGTGGCACTTGGTCCGACGTGTTGACCGTTACCTTTGCGTAATCGCCATCGGCGTCATACGAGTTCTTAACTAACTCGACTAGTGCTTGAATCACGTCCGTTATCAGGTCTTCGCCCAACTGAAAGACGATTGAAGCGTCAATATCAAAGTGTGCTTTGGGATTACGACTCACGGGAACCACCGTTACGCAGCACAAGGATACTTTCGCGCCCCATCGTTTCTGCAATGTTATTGCGTACTGCCATGCGTTTCGTTGGAATAACTCGTTTAATTTGGGCGATACGTTCTGCTCCCCGCGACACGAGGAAGTCGGAGAGTATTCGATCCAGTGGAAATGACCTGCCAGCAACCTTGCGGTTTCCCACTATCCATACCATGTAAGAATTCGGCTTCAGGCGATCGAGAATCGGATCGATGCATTCATTCAAGTCCCGGCAGAAAGCCGTAACACGAGCGGCACGATCGGCAGGTTCGGACTTGAGTCGCCTGAGACATTCGGCAAATGTTCTGGAACGCTGTCGAAGCTTAGTAACTTGCTTATTTGCTATCACCTTTGACCCACCGAGACTGCGCGTGTCGATCTCATGAGTGCTCTTCAGAAAGTCGACGTTTGCGACTGGGTCAATGTCCTCCAACTGAACCCATTGGAGTGGCAGAAACGAGTGCTGTCCGTACGGTATCGTTGTAGCGTTGTCGCCGTACGGAGGCGACGTGATGAGAAAATCGGATTCGCCATCGACTAGGGCGTCTCGTTTAACCGCCGAATCGTGAAGGGACAGGTTTACCGTTTCGCTGTAGCGGCCACGTGAGAGCAGGCCGCGTTCTTCGAAGACTGCCTTGGCCGTCTTTAGGTGGGCAAGATTACGAGCCGCGATGCGGTTGAACATGGCAACTGGTGACAGCGTTCTGCTGATTTCGTCGTCAGGGCGGATGTGCAATTTGAAAGTTGAGGTTCGAGAATTGCTCGATAGTCGCACTGTCTCTGCCAAGGCAATCCAGAAGAAACGCCTTGCCCACTTTGCATCGATTGACTCGATGCCTCGCCGAAGTCGTGAAAGCCTAATGGCGACGTCGCGGCGAAACCATTTGTTCCAACCACAAAACGTCGTTGCTAACTTGCAGGATCGATCATCATTGACCGTCGCCATGAGCTCATCGAAGTGCTGCTTGAGAGCGGCGTCGAAGAAAGGAATTGTCTTCGCACGACAGAGAAGGATGGCAAGCGGATTGATGTCTATTCCAACAAATCTCTTACCGAGCATCATTGACTCGGTGAGAGCGGTGCCCGATCCCACGAACGGATCAAGTATCTGTCGAATGTTCGGGTCGGCCTTGAGTGCCGCACGGATAATATCCCCTTGCATTTGAGGGACCATCATCGCCGGATATTGAAAGTACGCGTGTGCGTGCTCGCGCGCAGCGTTTCCACGGAACGACCAGTAGTCTTTGTTGATCGATCCAAGAGCGTCAAGTTCGCTTCGAAGAATCTCATCCGAGCTTCTAATCGCATTGCCCTTCTCTTAGGAGGCACTGAAGTTCTGCGTTTGCAGGCATTGTACAGAACGGTTTCGCGAGTTACTACGCCGCGTGGGCGTCAGCGAATTGCCTGTCAAAGGGGAAAGTGTTCCAGAGAACTCAAGTAACGTCGAAATCTGCTCTGGGCTCCGATTTGATTTTCCGACTTGCGTTCCGGCACTTGACCCTTAGAAAACACCACCGATCGCGGACGTAGAGTCCAGTAGCTCCACGACAGTGCGGACGTGACATCGAATGACAAAGCCAACTATCGAACCCTATCGGGTATCATTGCGAGCGTTGCCGTTTCGCTCTTGTCGCGCGTCGGTCCGGAGTTCACCTAGACTTCCGCCAGCCGCTCCGTCGCGTCGCCGAACTTATCGAGTTGCACACCCATCTTGTCCATCATGCTGAGATACAACCGGCACATTTGACGATCGGAATCGCCCAGGTAGTCGAGATTCTGTCCACCCTTCATCTTGCCACCCGCACCGCCGAGCATGACAACGGGCAACTGCGTCGCGTCGTGATGGCCGTTCAGCATGCTGGAGCAAAGCATCAACATCGAATTATCGAGCGCGGTCCGTTCGCCCTCCTGGATCGCGTCGAGCCGGCGGGCGATGTAGGCCACTTGTTCCAGGAAGAATTGATTCACCTTCAGCCAATCGTCTGTGTCGTTATGCGACAGCAGGTGGTGGATCATGTAGTCGACGCCCAGGTGCGGGAACCGCAATGTGCCGTGATCGTTGTTCAGCTTCAACGTGCAGACGCGCGTCGAATCGGTCTGGAACGCCAGCACGAGGATGTCGCACATCAGCCGCATGTGTTCGACGATGTCTTGCGGATAGCCGTCTTTCGGCCGCGGGATATTTGGCTCGCTGAGCGTGGGACGCCAGCCTTGCAACTCGCCGCGCTTGCCAGCTTGCGCGATCCGCTGTTCGACTTCGCGAACGGAATTCAAATACTCGTCGAGCTTTTGCTGATCCAGCTTGCTGATATCGCGTCGGAAGTCACTCGCATCGGCCAGCACCGCATCCAGCACGCTCTGGTCGCCTCGTTGAGCGCTGTCCTTGAACAACTGATCGAAGGCCAGCGCCGGATAGACTTCCAGCGGCGTCGGCGTTGTCGGGCTGCTCCATGAAATATGCGAGCTGTACAGCATCGAGTAGTTCTTGTGGACTGACGGATTCGCCTTTTCGCAGCCAAGGACGAGGCTTGGCAGCTTCGTCTGGTGCCCGATCCGCTGAGCCACGACTTGGTCGACGCTGGTGCCGGACAGGATCGTCCCACCCGCGGCGAGCGGCGCACCGGACAGCAGGTTGCCGGTCTGCGAGCTGTGAATATTTCCCTTCAAGGCCTCGGCGTTGTACAAGCCGCGGATGAACGTCAGGCGGTCGCGAAAGTCGTTCAGCGGGTGCAGCACTTTGCCGAGTTCCATCGACGAGCCTTCGCCCTTGGCCCACCATTCGTTCCGGTGATAGCCGCAGCCGGAGAAGAGGATCGCCATACGTGTTGGCGGAACATTGAGTGTCGCGGCATCTTTCGCGTCATCCCCAAATGCTCGAACCGACTCCAGCCACGGCAAGGCCATCGAAACGCCAAGACCGCGAAGGATCGTTCTGCGAGAAAGTAGATTCGTGTTCACGTTTGGTCTCCTGAGTTTTCTTTGTGAAACTGTGATATGGCATCCCGCAGCCTGTCTTCCACGCCCAGCTCTGCAGCCCATGTTCGCATGTAGTCTTCGTCAAGCTGCCCTTGGGTAAAAAGCACGTCTTGGACATCGACGAGATCGCGAGGCCGACTCGCAAGCAGCTTGAGCAAAATAAGATCTTCCGCGCTCGCAAGCCAGCAGTTTCCATCTGGCGTTTCAACCAGCCGCCGGCGAGTCAGCAACTTCTTCTGAAAGGCTGTTTCGGCGAGAAAGATATCCGCATCGACGCCGCGGTCCTTGATATAAAATCGAAACTTCACCAACGGCATCCCTGCAACTGAGTCGACCCATCCCAACTGATAGCTCTCGGGGATCGTATATCCTTCGTCTTCGATGGCTGAGTACACTTCTGCCAATCGTTCTCGCAACACGGCCACGGTGAAATCAACGTCGTACGTTGGACGCGGAATTCCGTAAGCTCGAACCGCGATACCGCCTATGACCGCATAGGGCAGTTCAAGCCGCTCAAAGATTCCCGCGATATCGCGAAGTGTTTCAACCACTTCTTTCATGTTGGGATCCTTGTTCGGGCGAGCCCTTCCAGCATATTTCGGTTGCGTTCATCGTTCTGCCGCCGCAGCAACTCGAACTTCCGGTCGACTTGCTCCGGCGTTCCTAGAAACAAGTAGGGCGTGTTCGCCGTAGTCATCTCCAACGTCAATCGCAGCCGCTCGCTCGGTGTCATGCGGCGGTAAGCTTCGAGGGTTTCAGGGTGAAGCATGGTGCGTCTTGTCTCGTATCGTTAGCGAGTTAAGGATCGGGAACTTCTAATTGTCGACAGATTGCCCGAGCAAAGACATCCGGGATGTCTCGATGGCGGGGAATGGGGACACGCTTTCCGATGGTTGGATTCTCATAGATCGTGTGATTCTGACCTTCTCGAACCAAAACGCAGCCATGGGATTCGATATGCCGCAGCAGGTCACGGCGTTTCATGACGTCGCGACCCCAACCGTCGTTGAGATCTATTGTCCCGCCTGCAACACCAAGTGAATTGGTTCCTCGATATCGGCATCCGAATCGCGTCTGGTTGGGTCTGGGATCGGTAATGCTTCTCCTTGAAGCAAGTTCGTTTCGGCCATGTCGCGCAGAGCTAAGGCTAGGTTTTGGCGAGCCCGCTCCAACGATTCGCCGTATGCAATTGTCCCAGGAAAATCCAGCACCGTACCGATCCAGATCTGATCCGAAGGCTTGTAACTTGATTTGTAAGTCAGCATCTGTATTCTCCGCTTCCTCACTCCGTTCCGCGAATCTTTCGGAACTGATCGCTGAAAACAATCGACTCGATGGCCACGCGGAATCGATAGTCATTCTTCTCCAGGTCACTCATCATTCTATCAAGGAGCGGCTTGTCCGAGAGTTGCACTTCGCGGCCCAGGGAATAACCCAATAGTTTACGGCAGAAGTGTCGCACGACGTCGTCACGGCGTTCGTTCAGTAAATAGTTGCGCAAGCCGTCGATGCCGTCGATCACCTGGCCCTCGGCCAGCGTGGTTGTTGTGTCCACCGCGGCGGGGCGCAAGCGGCCAATCGCATCGAATTGTTCCAAAGCGAATCCATAAGGGTCAATCTTCAGATGGCATTTCGCACAAGCTTCGACCGAACTGTGCTGCTCGATCAACGCGCGGGCGGTCAGTCCTTGCGGCGGCTCGTCGGGCAGCACGGGCACGCCCGCTGGAGGCCGGGGAAGCCGCTGGCCGAGCAGCGTTTCGTAGACCCAATTGCCGCGCAAGATCGGGCTGGTGCGCGACGCGCCCGATTGGCTGGCGAGGACCGTCGCCATCGCAAGTATTCCGCCGCGGCCGTGCGAGCGGATTCCGTCGACTCGCTGCCACTGGCTACCGCTGACACCGTCGATACCGTAGCACTTCGCAAGCGCCCCGTTCAGGAACGTATGATCCGCGTCGAGCATGCTCAAAATCGAACCGTCGTTGCGGAACATGTCCTCGAAGAAGCGGACGGTCTCTTCGTACATGTCGTCTCGCAACTCGGCGAATTCGGGATAGAGTTTTTCATTTTTCTCGGCATCTTGGTCGAAGTTACGGACATGCAGCCACTGACAGGCGAATTGAATGGCGAGCCGTCGCGTGCGCGGGTCTGCGAGCATGCGGCGTGTTTGCGAAAGAATCGCGTCGTCGTTCCGCAAGTCACCGGCCGAAGCCGCACGGCGCAATTCGTCATCGGGCGCGGAAGACCACAAGAAGTAGCTGAGTCGGCTGGCCAATTCGATATCGGTGACCAGCGCGGCCGAGTTGGCTGGCGCTGGCTGTTCGCGTCGGTAAAGAAACGCGGGTGATGCCAGCACGCGGGCCAGCGTCAGTCGGATCGCTTCCTGATGCGGGATCTCGGCCTCCCGTAGCGTTTGGTAGAGATCGCGCAACGACTGCCGCTCGGCGTCGCTCAGACGACGACGCCATGCTCGATCGGCGAATTCCAACAACGCATTCAGATGCGCTGGCTCCGTATCAACGAGCCGCTGGCGAAACTTCTCCGCTCGGTCGCCGATAGGCTGCTTGAGCGCCTCGAACTGTGGCACCAAATCTTGCCGATCCTGCGTTGCAAATTGCGTGATCTGTTCCAACGCGACAACCAGTTGCAGCGGCTCTTGGCTGACGTAATACAACTCGTCCCACAGCCGGTCCAGTTCGGCGGCTTGTTCATCGTCGAGCATCAACCGGCGGAGATGATCGTCCTCGCGATAAAACAGCGTCAGCGTGACGACCTCGTCAACCGGCACGATGCGGGCGTAGCACAGCGCGGGAGGGAACAGGTCGCGGAACTCGGCGAACGTTTTTTCCAGACTCTTGCGGACGGCTTCGTCGGTGCCGGCCAGGATGGGACCGGCGATTGGGTGGAAGCGGCGCGACGTTTCGTTGCTCACTTCCACCGTCAACAGCACGCTGCCTTCGCGGCCCGCCGCAGGGTGCAGCTCGGCTTCTACCACGAACTCCGCTCCGGCGATCAATTCGTTGATGACTCCCCATATTCTCAAATGGGCGGCGACCGCCTGCTCGCACAAGTCTGCCGGGTCGATCTGAGAACCGTTGGGATGTTTGCCGAACGGGCCGTCATCATCTTTGCGAGCTGGCTTGTCCTCAAAAATCCTCCGGCCGATCGCCAGCCAGTTGATCGGCCCGCGGAAATCGCGGACTTGTTGCCGCAGGGATATTTCCACCGGCGTGAATTGCTTGGCCCGCTCGGCCGTCGCGGCGGGAACCGTCTGTTGCACGGCCAGCGCCAGACGCTGCAACTCCTCAGCCGGCTTGCCCTCAACAACTGCGGCTCGCCAGTTGGCCAGCGACGAGCCGGGCGGAATCGCGGCAGCGGGATTCGACTTGTCGCCGCCGTTAGCGCTGGCACAAAAATGCCATACGGCTTCGTTGCCGAATGAATCAGGCAGCGGGTTGCTGTCGAGCACCTTGTCCACCACGTCGGTCGCCAAGTCCCAGACGCGCTTGTCGCCATCGACTTGGCTGAGCTTCAACTCGACGTGCGTCGTGTCGCAACTGTGATTGCCGTCGCAAGCGTTGACGATCAACGCCACCACGTCGCCGGTGCGAATCGCCAGCGGTGTTTCGAGTTGGATTGTGTTGCTCTTGCCGCTATCAAAAACGCCCTCGGCCAGCACGCTGGTCCCCGACTCGCTGCGCAGCTCCAGCCGCCAAGCCGCGCCGTTGCCGCACTTGTCGTCGGCGTCGGCCACGAGTCCATCGATCCGCATCGTCGCGTCCAGCGGACTTTGCCAAGCGACGATCGATTCCAGCGTCGGCGACGGATGCACGGTCACGCCGCGAGCCGGCACGGTCAGCGTCAGGAACGTGATCGGCTCGTTGGAGCTGTTCGTCAGCAGGCTCGGCGTCTCCGGCAGGCCCCAGCCGTTGATCGCATCGTAGCCCTGTCCGCGAATCATCTTGTTCGTGAAGTGGCCGGTGATCTCGCGGCTGGCCCGTTGGCTCAGTCCCACGTACTTGACCCACGCGGCCAGCAGCGGCGGGTTCAGTTTGTCGGCCTTGGCGATCTCTTCCAGCGACGGCTGCGGCGCGTCCGGATCTTGCTCCGCGACCGAGTGCAACTTGGCGACGGCGGCAAGATAAAGCGCCGTCCGCGGCAGCTGGGAGATCTGCAAGTACCGCACTGCTGACGCAATATCATTCGCGTCGCGCAGCAAGATCGGCGGCGGGACCGCGCCGTCGGCATCGGGCGAGAACTCGAACCGCGGCCGGTGCAAGACGACAAAATCCTGCTCGTTGCCGTCACCCAGGTCGTAGGCCGAAAAGCGAACGTCCGATGTCGTAAAGTCATACTCGAAAAAAGTCGGCTTACCATCCGCGCCTTTCTGACTTTCGACCAGTTCCGGCTCGGTGCTCTCGACCTTCGGCACCTTCAGCCGAAACTCCTGCTTCGTGACCAGCGGCGAGACGGCTTCCATCCAACGCTTCGCCCCGCCCTCGCGGCCGTACTGGCCGATCGAGTTGAATTTCCACAGCCGCTTCTGAGCCTCGTCGATTACCGCGGCCAGTTGCGGCGCGTCGTCGGCTTTCGCGACTTGCCAGCGTTGGCGGAAAGCGGTCAGCGGCGACCACGGCGCACCAAATGCCGTTCGCGGCGCGGACAGTTCCTTCCACAGCGTCGCCAAATACCGCGCGTTCAGCCCGCGTTCGCTGGCGACTTGTTCGATGGTCTTGCTGCCAGCTCGCAATGATTCGCGCTCCTGCAACGTCGCGGCCAGGTACTTCTCCACGCCCAACACGCCGCCTTGGTTCGTATCGAACTGGATGCCTTGCAAGTTGACCGCCGAGCCGCCGCCGTCTTCCGTAAAGTTCCGGTAGAAGCCCTGAATGCGGGCCAGCAGCTGATCGGTGTGATCGCGACGGGAAGTGGCCGGCGAAAAGCGAATCCCCTCCGGCAGCAACACGGCATGCTCGGCGATCGCCTTCGCCGCGTCGAGATACTTTTGCACCAGCGAAGGCGACATGCCTTGGGCGCTGCCGGTATTCGTGAACCCCTCGCCCGCCGCGCCGTCGACCGGAAACTCGCTCGTCGGGTCCAACGAGTCGGCACCGGTCAAGTCTTGGATCGTGTACGTGTACTCCGCATTGCTCAGCCGCCGCAGCACGATTGGTCCCGGATCACCCGCGCTGGCGAGTGCTTCCGCGTTGAGATACGATTCGACCCACGCTCGCAGTTGCTTTCGCTGCGCAACGCTGGGCTGCTCGCTATCCTCGGGCGGCATCTCGCCGTTGTCGAGCATTTCGGCGACTTTCTGCCACGTTTTCGGATCGCGCCGCACATCGGCGAGAGTCGCGAATCGCTGGAGGTCGAGTTCGCCTTCTTCCTTCTCGGTCGAATGGCAATCGAGGCAGAACTGCTTGAGTCCGGGCAAGATTCGCTCAGAGTAGTCTTTCTGCAAGTCGGCGAAGTTCACTGTCTCGTCGCCAGCCGCTGTTCCGAAGACCGCCAGCACGAGCAGGGATGCGCTGACAAGGCTCATGCCAAGGCGCACAGGCGCAAAGGGGGATTTCTCTCTTTGCGCCTGTGCGCCTTGGCGTGAAACAACTCGTTGGCCTCTTCGTGCGGCTTGCATGGGCGTGATTGGCAGCCAGGTTTGTGGGCGGGCGGGACGGCGTGTTATCTTATCATACAAATGCGTGGAAACCAAATCCAGTTCGGAGAATCCGATCGTTCTTGAACGACCAGTGACGAATCGCCAACCAATCCGCTGCTTCCGTGAGTACGTTGCCTTCGCGCTCGGTGTCGTGATGGGGTCAGTCTCCGTTGCGGCTGATGAAGTGAATTACGATCGCGATATCCGGCCGATCCTCGCGACGAAGTGCTTTCGCTGCCACGGTTCGGACAAACAAGAGAGCGGTTTAAGGTTGGACCTCCGTCGTCGCGCGTTAGCCGAAGCGGACGGCGGCATCGTGATCGAGCCGGGTAAGAGCGGCGAGAGTGACTTGATCCGGCGCGTCGTCTCGACGGACGAGGATGACCGCATGCCGCCAGCAGGCGCGCGGCTAACTACCGCTCAGATCGAACTACTCCGAACGTGGATCGATCAAGGTGCGAAGGGGATGCCCGACGATGCTGATCCCGCGGCAAAGCATTGGGCTTTTCGGCCCATTCTCCGGCCCGTGTCACCCGCCGTATCCAATGTCGTCTGGCCTCGCAACGCGATCGATCGGTTCGTACTGTCCAAGCTGGAAGACCAAGGAATCGCGCCGTCTCCCGAAGCGCCGCGCCAGACATTGATCCGCCGCTTGTATCTCGATTTGATCGGCTTGCCGCCGAGTTGGGAACGCGTTGCCGCATTCGATGATGACCAACGGCCCGACGCCTACGAGCGACTAGTCGATGAGCTTCTGGCGTCGCCTCATTACGGCGAACGTTGGGGCCGGCACTGGCTCGACTTGGCGCGCTACGCCGACAGCTCGGGCTATGAAGCGGACACACCGCGTGAGATCTGGGCGTATCGCGATTGGGTCATCAACGCATTGAATGCCGACCTGCCGTTCGATCAGTTTGTGACGGAACAACTCGCGGGCGACTTGCTACCCAACGCAACGATTGATCAGCGCATCGCGACGGGGTTTCACTGCAACGCGATGCTCGATCCTGGTGTTAGACACGAATCGATTATCGATCGCGTGAACACCACCGGCGCGGTGTTCCTTGGGCTGACGACCGGCTGCGCGCAATGTCACTCGCACAAGACTGATCCGCTGACACATCGCGAGTTTTATGAGCTGTACGCCTTCTTCAACGAAGCGACCATCACCCAGATCGAACTGGCGAGCGGGGGACATCAGTCCCCTGATGGCCCCAGCGCTGTGGCGGGCGACGGTGACGCGACGGATCAGGGGGCTGACGTCCCCCGCTCGCCGCAGACGCTCGTGATGCAGCAGACTCCTCAACCAACGCACATCTTCCTGCGCGGCGATCGGGCAAATCCGGGAGATCTTGTCGAAGCCGGGCTGCCTGCGTTTCTTCACGTAGAATGGACTTCCAGTCCGTCCGCGGATCGGGACGGACTACAAGTCCATCCTACGGAAGAAAGCAACCTCACACGTCTCGATCTCGCTCGCTGGTTACTCGCCGTCGACAATCCACTCACGGCGCGAGTGACAGCCAACCGCATTTGGCAGCGTTTCTTGGGCGTTGGCATTGTGGCAACCGAAGCGGACTTCGGCATCCAGACACCGGCACCGCTTCACGGCGAGTTGCTCGATTATCTGGCCAGCGAATTGCGAATTGGAGAGAACTCAGGCTGGCAAGGCATCAAGTCGTTCCACCGGCTCATCGTTACATCAGCCACTTATCGTCAGTCATCAAACGCGCGACACGACTTGGCGGAAATCAACCCCGGCAACCGGCTGATCGCACACCAAATTCGGTTTCGCGTGGAAGCAGAGTTCATCCGTGACGTGTCGCTTGCCGCCAGCGGCCTGCTGTCGAACAAGCTCGGCGGCCCAAGCGTATTTCCTTATCAAGCGGACGGCATCCTGGAGAACCGAGCAACGCCCGCATCGTGGACGACGAGCGCAGGCGAAGATCGTTACCGCCGCGGAATGTACACCTGGGTGTGGCGACTGACACCTCATCCGAACTTGCCCCTGTTCGATGCACCGGACGGTGTCACGGCTTGCACACACCGCGACAAATCGAACGTGCCAGTTCAAGCATTAACTTTGTTGAACGATCCGACATTCGTCGAAGCTGCCCGATCGCTGGCGGCTCGGATCGCCACGTCGTCCCCAAAGTCAGACGCCGGAAGGATCGGACTGCTGGCCCGGACTTGTCTGTCGCGCGACCCAACCGCCGAAGAGTTGAAATTGCTCCAGACGCTGATCTCGAATCAAAGGCGCGCGTTTGCTTCCGACCAGACCAAGGCAGCGCAAATCGCCGGCGACACACTTCCGCCTGAGTGTGATCCTGGTGAGTTTGCGACGTGGGTTGTCGTCAGTCGTGTCGTCATGAACCTGGACGAGTTCATAACACGGGAGTAGAAACAAGGCACCGGATGGACGTGACAGAACAAACTCGGCGGCAGTTCTTTGGAACGTCGGCCCTCAGCCTTGCTCCGGTCGCGCTCTCGTCGTTGTTAGCCAGCGACCGAGCCGCCGGCCCGCTGCCCCCGCGTCCGCCACATTACCGCCCGCGTGCCAAGTCCGTCATATTCTTGTTCCAAATTGGCGGGCCAAGTCAGCTCGACCTATTTGATCCGAAGCCGATGTTGCTTCGTCGCGAAGGCGAACCGCTGCCGGAATCCATCTTGAAGCAGATCTCGTTCGCTCAGATTCAAGAGAAACAACCCAAGCTGATGGGCTCGCCCTGGAAGTTCGCGCGGCATGGCGAGTGCGGCGCGACCGTGTCCGAGTTGCTTCCACACACGGCTTCAATCGTCGATCAAATCACGATCGCGAAGACGTTGAAGACCGACGACACAAATCACATGTTCGCCGAGTTGATGATGAACACCGGGTGGCGGCAGTTTGGACGGCCGAGTCTTGGCAGCTGGGCCATTTACGGTCTGGGGACTGAATCGCAGGATCTACCGGCGTTCACGGTGTTGCGAAGCGGAATGCGGCCGCGCAGCAAGGGCGCTAATTACGGCAATGGCTTCTTGCCGTCGAAGTACCAAGGCACGCCATTGCGTTCGTCCGGCGATCCGATTCTCAATCTGGCGAGCCCCGATGGTTTCTCAGTTGAAACACAGCGTCAGTCGATTGACACGATCAACGAGTTGAATCGGCTGCGTCTTCAACAAACGGGCGACGACGAGATCGCAGCGCGAATTGCTTCGTACGAAGTTGCTTTCCGTATGCAATCGGCCGCGCCGGAGTTGCTGGATTTGCGCAGCGAGACGACAGAGACCCTGACGGCCTATGGCATCGACGATCCGGCGCAGCCTTCGTTCGCGCGGAACTGTCTGCTCGCGAGGCGGTTAATCGAACGGGGTGTTCGATTCGTGCAGTGCTTTCACGGAGACTGGGACCATCACACGGGCATCGCCAGCGGATTGCCGCAGCAATGCAAGTTAACAGACCAGCCTTCGGCTGCGTTAGTCAAGGACTTGGCACAGCGCGGCTTGCTCGACGACACACTCGTCATCTGGGGCGGCGAGCTAGGAAGAACCCCCGTCGCACAGAAGAGCGACAAGCCGAATGTCGCGGTCGGTCGCGACCACCAAATCGAAGCCTTCACGATGTGGTTCGCTGGTGGAGGCGTGAAGCCCGGGCAGACGATTGGCTCGACGAACGATCTCGGCTGCCTACCTGCGGAGGCATCATGGCACGTGTATGATCTGCAAGCCACGATCCTGCATGCACTCGGCCTTGATCACAAACAGTTGACCTATCGGTATCAGGGCCGAGACTTTCGACTGACAGATATTCATGGCAACGTGAAGCACGAACTTTTCGGCTAGGAACCACGAAAGGCACGAATTACACGAAAGAAGAAGCGAGTTACCATTTTCGTGTAATTCGTGCCTTTCGTGGTTGCCGCTCCCCGTTCGGCGGCTCACGCTTCGAAAACCAAAGTAGTACGGCACGCGTATGAGTCTTCCGAGTTCGAATCTCCAATGTTTTGCTCACATCAACGCACCGAACGCCGCGTTATACAGCGAGATTGTGACAGCGTTCGCCAAGGCACGCGTTGAGTTTCAATTGAACTTACGCGCAGCCGAAGTCGTCTCGCGGCTGGCGGGGGCTCATGTTGAAGAGGATGTCGCGGCGGCACTGGACCAGCTTTGCACCTGGGGCAACTTGGAAGCGTTCAACGACAGCTCGCAGGCCCTGTCACTGCAAGAGTTCTATCGGCGGCATCTCTACTATCAATTGACAGGCCCCGGCGTCGCGGCGCTGCGTGCGATCGAGTTGTTCCATCAACTGGTCGAAACCCCGGCATCGCTGCAAGCCACGGCACTCGCGGCGGTTCGCGATCGGTTGGCCGAATTGATCGGCATGGCCAAGGCTCAGGAAGACGACCCAGCCATCGCTTTTGATCTCGCGAAAGCCAGCTCGCTCATGGAAGGGCTGTTCACGGAACTCGAGAACTTGACGAACCAGGCGCAGGAATTCTTCCGCGGATTGCAGGCCACGGTCGAACTGCGGGAGACATCGGTCGATGCGTTTCTGAGCTTCAAGGACCGGTTGGTTCACTATCTCGAGCGATTCTTGAATCAAGTGGTCACGGTTGCTGGGGAAGCCGAGACAATGATCGATGCGGCGGATGAGATGATGATCGACGCGTTGTTGCATTCAATCGCGAGGCATCGCACCATCGACGAACTTGATGTGACAACGCAGCGGATCGAGCAAGTTCAGTGTCAGTTGCACGCGAGATGGCTGGGTGTGGTCGGTTGGTTCGTTGCGCCGAGCGGCAGAACGTCCCAGGCCGACGAATTGCGTTCGCTGGCCAGGACCGGGATCCGCGAAGTCGCCGCCGCCGCGACTCGACTGAATCGAGGCCGAGGCGGCGTCGTGGATCGATCGGCGGATTTCCGTCGACTGGCGGTTTGGTTTGCGAACTGCGCGGACGCGCGAGCCGCTCATCGCTTGTGGCGGACGGCGTTTGCCGTTTCGCCCGCCAGGCATCTGACGGTTTCGGATGCGACGCTTGCCGAGCGAGAACAATCGCCGGTTCCCGCAACGAGTTCGTGGGCCGATTCGCCGCCGTTGCGAATCGCCCCCACGCTCCGCAAATCGGGCCGAGTCGCACGTTCCGCTCGCACTCCGCGACTCATCGACAATCGATCGGAGCTGGAATCGCTCCGTGAACAATGCCGTCAAGAAGCGGAAGAGCTGTCGTTAGCGCAAGAAGAGTTGCATACACCCCGCTGTCGTCTCAGTGAGCTGCCGCCGTTGAGCGAGCAAGCGTTTCCGCTGTTATTGGATCTGCTCGGCGAAGCGTTAACCAAACGTGGCGCAGCGGGCGAAACGATCACGGCGGCCAGCACGGATGGCTCCATGTTGATTTGCCTGGAGCCGACGGGCGACGATTCGCGTTGCCGATTGGAAACGCGGTGGGGCGAGTTTCGATTGCTTGTCGTGCGAAAAAGTGTAGCCATCACACTCCGTGGGATGATTGGCAAACGACACAGCGAAGTGATTCTTCTCGCGTCGCTACAACCCTCTGATCCCCCCACCGCCGCGCTGCTGATGAATTTTCAAGGCGGACGACCAGAGCTTGTCCGCCGGACTCTTGACGGCATACCCGTTCAGCTTCAACACGTGCGTATAGATCTGTGTCGTGCGCACGTCGTTGTGCCCCATCAATTCCTGAATCGTGCGAATGTCAACTCCGTCGGCCAGCAAATGTGTGGCGAACGAATGCCGAAATGTGTGGCAGCCAGCGGGTTTGTTCAACTCCAGTTTCAGCACCGCCGCCCGCACTGCTTTCTGCATGAATGATGCGTCCAGATGATGCCGCCGCCGCACGCCGCTGCGCGGGTCGACCGAAGGCTCGTCGGCCGGAAAGACGTACTGCCATCCCCACTCGCGCGTGGCGTTGGGGTATTTTCGCGCCAAGGCGTACGGCAGTTCGACGCCGCTGTAACCTTCGCGCAACGCGCGTTCGTGCTGCTGGCGAACCTGCGCCAGATGCTGCTTCAGCGGTTCGACGATCGCTTCGGGCAACAATGTTACGCGGTCCTTCTCCCCCTTGCCGTCGCGCACGATGACTTGTAACCGCTCGAAATCCAAGTCCTTCACTCGCTGTCGCAGGCATTCCATCAGCCGCAATCCGCCGCCGTACAACTGCATTCCCATCAACCACCGCCGGCCCACGAATTGTTCGAGCATCATCCGCGCCTCCTCGATGCTGTAGACCACCGGCAGCCGTTTCGGCTTCTTCGCCCGCACGACGTCATCCAGCCAGCCAAATTCCTTTTCCAGTACATGACGATACAAAAACAACAGCGCAGCCAACGCTTGATTCTGCGTTGATGCCGCCACGTGTCCCTCGACGGCCAAGTGCGTGAGGAAAGCGCTGACTTCGGCCTTGCCCATCTCCAACGGATGACGCTTGTTGTGGAACAAGATGAAGCGGCGAATCCACTGCACGTACTTGCTTTTCGGTGCTGAGCGCCAGATGTCGCAAGCGACAGTGATTTCGGACTTGATCGAGCAACTTCGGCTTTTCGGTACTAGCTGGTGCGGAAGGGTTTGGTTGACTCATCACTCGTTCTCCCAGAAGAGTTTTTTTCCAGGCCAGGAATCGGCCCACGTTCCCGCGACGTCGCGGACCAAAAGCCGTGGGCAGCCTCACGCCCGATAGTGTACATGCGTATATTTACCAGCTCATCCACCGTTCGTCAACAAAGCATCAATAGTTTTTCCCACGCTTTGGGCAATTCGTCGACGCACGTTATGCGGCCGCTGCGCGGGATACGGTGCGTGTTCTGCGGTGCGTGTTCTGCGGTGCGCGTTCGGCGGGCCGCAGAACGCGCAAACTCGGAAGAGGAATAGCCAATCTAAATGCTTGCAGGCGCTGACCGAACAAGGTAAACTCGACTCGCGATTTGACGCGTGTTATGCGGCCCAAATCGGCCACATAACACGCATCGGCAGCCCTGTGGCTGCCGCAGAATTACATAGTTAGCGGCGGAGGCTCTTCACTCAATACTACCGCTCGCCATCGAGCAGCTCAAAGCTCTCAGGCGCGATGGAGCAAAAGCGATAATGAGGCGCAAACGCAAGAAGACAGACGAGGAGCGCGATGAGCAGTTCCTGCTGGCTTACGAAGAGGGTGACCCAGACTGGGTGTGGAACGAAATAGGCACGGACTACGTTTTCCGAGACACTGTGCCCGCCGAGTTGTTGGTCCTCGCACGCAGGAAATTCAGTGGTCTCCATGTGCTTGTCCCTGACGCAGAGAAGCATCTCGACAGAGCCGAGCAAGAGTTTGCAGAGCACGCGTATGCGCCCTTTTGGGATCAGGTTGAGCACGCCATCAACAACCTAGCCGCCTACGAAAAGGGGATCGCGACTATCAATCGCTGCGCTATCCTCTACGCAAAGGACTCCGTTGAAACAACCGCTCTCGTCTCCGCATTCGATCTCCCGATGGGAGTATTGCCTGATGCTCGCCCCACGGCTCGACGACTGGTCGCCGTGGTCCGAATGGCGCAAATGGACTTTTACTTCGCGCAGATTTATGAAATGCGAAAGACAAACAAGCTCCTTGTCGCGGGATTTAGCACACTTGCATCGGCCATTTATGAAATTGGCGATGTGATCTCTTCATCGTTGGATGAGCTATCGACGAGCCTGCACAGATCACTGGATGACTTGCTCGAGGCCACGGACGCAGCAGGCCGCCGACAAGTTGAACGGGAAGCCGCTGAGAGTCGGAAGAGGCAAGAGGAGATGCTCGACAACATTCAACGAAAGCGCAAACCGTTGCCGTAAGGACGAGTCGTGCGTCACTGCTGCCGCTAACAATGGGATCAACGGGAGGGCTCGGCGCAGTCGGTTCTGAAGTCAAGTCCTCTCCTCGCCCCCCGTTATCCCAAGCGTTATCCGCCTAAATCCACGGTCTTCTGATGGGGTTCGACTACAGCAGTATCCACGTGTTCGCAGATTCGGATGGCCCCGAGAGGACACGGTCACGCATCGTTGAACGATTGCTGGACGTTTTGCCTGGAACCCCCGTTGCCGCACGAGATGCAAATCGCAGCATCGTCGTTGGACCGACGGATCGATGGATTTTCGTTGGCGATACTTCCAGCGCTACGGACGACGGCGATCCCGTTGCACTTGAATCGCTCATACATGAACTGTCGATGGTCGCTCCAACACTAGCGATTCACATGTCGGACAGCGCCTGTGTACACCTCTATCTACGTCACAACGGCGAACTTGTTGACAGGTTTGGCACAGGCATTTTTCCGTTCTATCCCTTCACGTCTGCTGAAGAGGCAGCATCTTTTCGCGGGGTCGAGGCCCGCTGGGCACCATTCGCAATGAATGATGCGGGGCCTGCCACCCTCCGATCTGTCTGGGATACAAAGCACAACGCAAACGGTATCGTAAAAACAACTGCTGCAGTGCTTGGTATTCATCCCGAGCTCGCCGGATGTGGCTTCACCATTTTTGACGAGGCGGAGGAAATCTACTTCAGAGACTGGGTGCAAGACGAATCGTTGCTATCGAGACAATTCGATGAATTCCACTTCCTGATACCCAACGAAGGCGGATAACCAAGCGATGAACGCGGAGTGGCCGACAGCGCGTTTTCGAATGGAAGATCAACCGCGGCCACCCGGTTATCGCAACCGCTGCTTGAAGCAGAAAGGCACGTCGGTGAGTGAAGAACAGAAAACCTGGACGCTGGATGATTCGGCGCGGGCAAGTAATCCCGGCAACTTGCAGGTGAATCCGTTTCGATGGTTTCGCCATTATCCAAAGTGGCCGATGATTTGGCTTTGCAGTTTCGTGTTCTTCGTTGCCTTGGCAAGTTTGGTCCACTGGAGCTTCTGGGTCGTCGCCCTGTTGCTTTTCGCTATGAATTGGTTTTATTGGCAACGCGTCCGCGACCATTTTCGGCACGGATGCGCAAATCCGGCGATCATCGTTTCCATGGAACCGACGTTGATCGCCGTTTCAACGGACCTCACGAAAGGCATCGGAGAGTATCCGGTCGTTAAGATCATCGAGAAGTCTATTCCTGCGGCCTGCGGTCAGGTCCCACAGGTTGGTTCCAGGCTTCCGGTGGTAGCGCTTTACGAACCGAGTCCGGATGACGAGCTGCCTCACTGGGCCGATTTCGATCCGCGTCCGATCGACTGCGCCACGGGAAACCTGGATGCTATCCAGGCCGTCATGAGTACTTTCACAGAAGATGACTGGAACGAATTGAAGTTGTGGTTGAGGCAGGTACCTCGCCCGTTTTGTTGTGGGCTCTATCACGTTCGAGCGACCGAGTGACTACGCGATCGGCAGCGAACCATGGCATGCACTGGAGCGGCGGTTCGTGCGTGTCCTGAGATCAGAGGTCACTGGCCACCGCCCAGTGATGCCCAACGTTAGGTGCCGACGAGTCCGTTTGTCTTTCGGCCATCTCCGCAGACTCAAACGCATCAATACTAATGACCCCTCACGAATTCACTCTCGAATATGAATTGAGTCGCGACGATGTGATTGCCTACACCGGATTCAATTGGGCATCTTGGATGCTGAGAGATTGGATCCTCTACCCGGTGGCAGGGATCATCGGGGCGGGCATCGGACTCGCTGTGATTGTCGCGTTCTACTTGATTGCCTTGCTGGCTGATGCGCAATGGGATGCTGTACTAAACGTTTTCTTTCCATTCGGTGCGACCGTTGGTCTCGTTTTGGCAATCGCCAAGGTAAGGCAGACTGAAAAAGACGACCTGCTAGTCCGTCTAGCTGTTATGGTCACGAAGGATTCGAAAGATGACGTCCTCTCCGCAGAACAGGAATCGAGACTCGGCAAGAGAACGGTATCGGCAACATCACATGGAATTGAGATCACGGGCCCCGCCGGAACAACTACCAGAACATGGGAATATATAAGGAACGTTGCAGCCACGGATTCTCATGTTTTCATCATCTCCGATGTTGGGATGATCATTCCACGACGTTCGTTTACCAACGACACGATGTATTCTGAATTCATCCAATCTGTCCGTAGTTGGAGCCGCCAACGATAATCGGCAATACAGATCCTCTCGGTCGCCATGCAGAGGCACTTAACAAATGCGTGAACCGAAGCGGCGAATCCGGCGGACTCTGAAATCAACGCGTAACGTCGCCGCCCGGTTACGCTCGGCGTTGAACTAAACCGCTCGGCTGAAGAGTTTGCGGGCGGGCTGAGTGTCTGGATGAGTTCGGCGTCTGTTTGTCTGACACCAGCGCCTTCGATGCTGCTCGGACAACGCCTCGTCGTGGCGGCTACAACGCGAAGCTGCTGGCTCGGCGCTGTGATCTCTTCTCACGACGGCCTCTCGCTGAGTGTGATCCTGACTGCTGCTACCCACTAACGATTAAAACGATTGTAGGACTTGCGCTTTTCGAAACCTCAAGCATCCTGGAGTCATCGCAGGTGAAGATGTACTCCACCGCGTGCCAACACTTCTCCATGAGGTTACGACGATGCCCACTTCCTATCTCAAGCGGCAAACCCCCATCACCAAACGCATGGCCGAAGACATGCTGGTGCGAAATCTGGCCGTTCGCACCATCGATACTTACACCTATCACGTCGATCGCTTTGCTCGCCACTTCGGCAAATTGCCTGAAGATTTTGGCTCCGAGCAGATTCGCGAGTTCCAACTGTGGTTGATTCAAGTCAACGAAGCTTCTTGGAGTCAGTTTAATCAAGCAGTTTGTGCCCTACGCTTCCTCTATACCGTCACCATCCCGCGACCCTGGTCGGTGGCCATGATTCCCTTCGGCAAGCGACCGATCGGTCGAGAGTCGAGAGACGAGAGTCGAGTGCCGTGAACAATTCCCTGCTGACTCTCGACTCTC
>JAQBZB010000275.1 GCA_027622275.1 Planctomycetota bacterium
CTGGAAGCCACCACTACATCAAGCCGCGACAGTAGTTTGTCGTCCATTGCGAAGCCACTTTGCTCCTGCGGCTGGAACCTGCACCGAGTTCGCCAAAGAATTGACCACTCTCTGAGGCACCGATACGATACACACACTCTCAGAGACATTGCTGTCAGATGGTCGACTAATCTGTTCGGTGTGACATGGGCATGACCTACTTCAGGCGTTTTCGGATGGAGATCAACTTGCGGTCTCCGATCTTTACGCCGCCACCACTGCCGTCGGATTATCAACTCGTCGAATGGAGTTCGGGCTTAGTTGATGCGCATGCTGAAGCCAAATACGTCAGTTTTTGCTACGAGATCGACGCCAATGTTTTCCCTTGCCTCGGGGAACGCGAGGGCTGCCTGCGGCTGATGCGTGAAATCGCCAAGCGCGATGGATTTCTTGGAGAGGCCACTTGGTTGCTGGTTCACCAAAGGGGACCGGACGACTTTGACTACTGTGGCACCGTGCAGGGCGTGCGGGATTCTGACTTTGGAGCGATTCAAAATCTCGGCATAACGATGGCGCACCGCGGTCGCGGGCTCGGCACACATCTGCTCCATCGAGCGTTGCTCGGGTTTCGCGAGGCGGGTCTAACCAAGGCCTACCTCGAAGTAACCGCGCAGAATACTGGTGCCGTCAAGCTTTACTACCGGCTTGGGTTTCGACGCGTGAGGACAGTCTACAAAGCAGCCGACGTTGCCTACGCGTGACCCAAAGAGTACGCTCTTCGTTTCTGATCTTCGCAGCATCGAGGTTCCCTGGCGGTTCTTTGGGCTGTGCCCTTCTTCTCGACTGGCGTATTGCCTGACAGGATAGCTCGGTGGCGAACCAAGTTTACTCGCAACAGTTTGAAAACGGTCTCACCCTGCTTGCCGAGCCGATGGACTGGCTGGAGTCGGTTGCCTTCACGTTGTTGATCCCGTCAGGTGCTGATCGCGACCCAAAGCAATTGGCCGGATTGAGCAACTTTGTCTGCGAGATGGCTCAACGGGGATGCGGCAGTCGTTCGAGCCGGCAGTTTATCGAGGATCTTGAACTGCTCGGCGTTGACAGCTCTGGCTCGGTGTCGAATGGGTTCACGTCCTACGGCGGCTCGATGCCGGCGGAGAAGCTGCGAGATGCGCTGACGATTTACGCCGACGTCGCAAGACGCCCGCATCTGAATGACGACCAGTTCGATGATGCGCAACAGGTCTGTATTCAAGAGGTTCGGTCTCACGACGATGACTTGGCTCACCAAGTGATGACGGAACTTCGGCGACATCGCTACGCCGATCCGTATAGCCGCGTCAGCTATGGCAACATCGAAGCGATTCAGCAAATCAAGATCGACCACGTCCGCGAACATTTCGGCACGTTCTATCAACCGCAGGGTGCGATCCTGAGCGTCGCGGGAAAGATTGACTGGCAATCGCTCTGCGACCACGTCGGACAGTTGTTTTCCGACTGGACGGGCAGCGATCAGCCGATCGAAGAGACGCCCGCGCCCGCCGCGCCTTACTTTCATATCGATCACGACTCGAGCCAAACGCATCTTGCCGTCTCTTACCAGAGCGTGCCCTATTCGCATGACGACTACTTTCAGTCGCATGGAGCCGTTGGCGTTCTCAGCGGCGGGATGAGTTCGCGGTTGTTTACGGAAATCCGTGAAAAGCGTGGCTTGTGCTACTCGGTTTATGCTTCTTGCGAGACCGTTCGAACTCGCGGAGCCATTGTCTCGTACGCGGGCACGACCACCGAACGCGCCCAAGAGACGCTCGATGTCTTGGTTCACGAACTTTTGCGACTTCAAGAGGGTGTCCGCGAGCAGGAGCTACAGCGGCTGAAGGCCCGGATCAAGAGCCAATTGATTATGGCTCAGGAATCGAGCAGCGCTCGCAGCAGCCAAATCGCTTGGGATTGGTATCACCTGAATCGAATCCGCGCCCTCGACGAGCTAAGTGCGATTATCGACGCCTTGACGTGCCAGACCATCAATCAGTATCTCGTCGACAACCCACCCCGCGACTTTCGTGTCGTGACGCTCGGCGCAAAACAGTTGGAGATCCCTCGTGGAATTTCGTAGGCAAACGCTCGACAACGGCCTGGAAGTCATCGCCGAGATCAGCCCCAAGGCCTATTCGACGGCGCTCGGCTTCTTCGTGAACACAGGTTCGCGTGACGAAACAGCCGAGATCTCCGGCGTCAGTCACTTCCTGGAACACATGGTGTTCAAGGGCACTCCGACCCGCAGCGCCGAAGACGTCAATCGCGAACTCGATGAAATCGGTTCCCAGTCGAACGCCTTCACGAGCGAAGAGCACACGGTTTTCTACGCCCGTGTGCTGCCCGAACACCAAAGCCGCGCAACCGACTTGCTCAGCGACATCATGCGGCCGTCGTTGCGCGATGAAGATTTCGAGATGGAAAAGCAAGTCATCATCGAAGAGATTGCCAAGTACGAAGACCAACCGCCGTTCGGCGCGTTCGAGAAGTGCATGGCGGCACACTTCGGCGACCATCCGCTGGGGCGAAGCGTGCTCGGTACGGCCGAGACTGTCGGTGCGCTCACTTCGCAGCAGATGCGAGCTTACTTCGAGCAGCGTTACAGCCCGGGAAATATCGTCTTGGTGGCCAGCGGCAACGTCGAGTTCGAGCAACTCGTGTCGGACGCCGAACGAAACTGCGGTTCGTGGACGCCCTTCAAGGTCACTCGTGAATTGCCTCGCGCGGCGGAGCATTCAGGTCTTCAAGTCATTCAAAAAGACGCCGCCGCGCAGGAGTACGTCGTTCAGGTTGCGAACGGACCCGCCGCCGCTGACGACGATCGACACGCGGCCCGCTTGATGGCCACGATTGTTGGTGACGATACGGGAAGCCGGCTGTTCTGGGAGTTAATCGACACGGGGTGCGCCGAGTTCGCCTCGATCAGCCCGTACGAATTCCAAGGAACGGGCATTTTAATGACGTACCTGGCCTGTATGCCTGACGACACGCCGAGTTGCCTGAAACAGATTCGCGATGTTTACGAGCAGGCTCAAAAAAGTGGCCTCACCGAGGACGAACTTCTTCGCGCCAAGAGCAAGATCTGTTCGGATCTCGTGCGTCACAACGAGAGTCCAGCGCGCCGGCTTTTCTCCGTCGGGAACAACTGGCTACAGCGTCAATCGTATCGCACGGTGCGCGAGTCGGTCGACAACTATCAAGGCGTCACTCTCGACGAAGTGAACGCGGTATTGGCCAAATACCCCCTGACGACCAGCACAATCGTTGCCGTCGGTCCCGCCCCACACATCGCGACATGATCGTCAAATCTGTCCCGACGAGAACCTGACCGCGAGATTTGTCCCCGTTGCGTCTCGGCTTGCTGCTTGTGGGGAGCCCGGTTTGTCGATACCGGCATAGAACGCCACTCGCGTTGGCGTGTCGTTGCATCAGACGATTGTCAACAAGGATAAGACCATGAAGCTCCAGCTGTTTGCCGTTTCCGCAGCGATAATTCTGCTCACCTCGGCAATCTCGAATGCCGGGAACGGCTACTTCAATCAACTCGGGAGGATTAACGGATACGGCATCAGCGATGGTTATCACGCCCAACGTTATTGCCTGCCTGCCTGCAAGTCGTGCGGCAATTGCTCGCCGGTACAATCGCCGATGAACCCGCAGCCCATGATGGGTCCCGCCTATTCGCAGTGGGCACCCCATCAACTTCAGCAGGCTGGCTATCCAATCGGATACCCCGTCACGCCAACGTATCAGCCGTGGTATCAACCATTCGCCCCCGGCTACGGCCAACCGGTGATGCCTTCGATCGCGAGTCCCTATCGAACGCCAGCGTTACGCTGGTAGTGGCTGTCGGCGCTGCGAGAAGCCTCGTTGAGCGATTGTCGCGAATCCCCTACAATTCCGCGCCGGAACTCGATCTACTGTGAAAGAGAATGTGAAGAGCCATGGAACGAACGCTAGTACTGCTGAAGCCTGACTGTGTCGAACGCCGTTTGATGGGACAGATCATCAGCCGCTTCGAAGAGAAGGGACTGAATATCGTCGCCATGAAGATGATTCGCGTGACGCCCGAACTCGCGAAGCAGCACTACGCCGAGCACGTCGCCAAGCCGTTCTATCCCGGCCTGGAAGCCTTCATCACGGGCTCGCCGGTCGTCGCCATGATCGTCGAGGGCCTGGAAGTGATCCGAGTCGTTCGCGACATGCTGGGTGCGACGAGCGGCTTGAAAGCTGCCTCGGGCACGATTCGCGGCGATTACAGCAGCAGCCGCCAGATGAACCTTGTTCACGCGTCGGATGGTCCAGAAGCAGCCGCTCGCGAGATGCAACTCTATTTCGCTGACCGCGAGATTCACGCCTACGAGCCGACGTTGACGCCATGGCTGAAGGCCGGCGACGAGTAAACACAGTACGATGGCCTTCCAAGGCCGTCGTCAAGGAATCGACGGCCTTGGAAGGCCATCGTACGACAGTAAGTGCTAAGCCAACCGGCCGGCTGGCGTCTCGGCCCGCAAGCTCTCGATCATATCGCGAGTGGCGGCTTCGACCGCGGCCTGCCAATTCGTGGCACCGAATCGATCCTTGTACCGTGCCTTGTCATGCGCGAAGATGATGCCGCGCGAGTTGTTCACAATCGCGCCGAGACCGTTCGCGTCGAAAGCACCGGCCACATCGGCAGCGGTTCCACCCTGCGCTCCGAAGCCTGGCACAAGGAACCAAGCGTGTGGCATGACGCTTCGCAGCTCCGACAGTTGCTCCGGGTACGTCGCGCCAACGACTGCGCCAATCGAGCCGTAACCACTCGCGCCAACGTTCGTCGCGTTTAACGACTCGACGTGTCGTGCGACGTGTTGATAGACGGCTCCGCCGTCATCTTTGATGTCTTGAAACAATCCGCCACCAGGATTCGAGGTCTTTACCAAGACGAATATCCCGGCTCCACGTTGTTCGGCGACTTCGACAAACGGCGTCAGGCTGTCTTCTCCGAGATAAGGGCTGACGGTTAATGCATCGGCACCCCAGGCACTCGTTTCGGGCGGACCGAGATACGCGTCGGCATACGCAGCGGCAGTCGACCCAATGTCGTTCCGCTTAGCGTCGAGAATGACGAGCAAACCCTTTTCGCGAGCATAAGCAATGGTCTCGGCCAACGCTGCCATTCCCGGAACGCCGACCTGCTCGAAGAAGGCGGCTTGCGGCTTGACGACGGCGACCAGCGGTGCGACGACGTCGATCACTCCTTTGCAGAATGCTTCAAACGCACTCGCGACTTCGACCGGATTGTTCTTCGACAAGCCTGTGGTCAGTGGCTCCGGCAAACTCTCAAAACGAGGATCAAGGCCGACCAGTGTCGGGGTCTTCGACCTGCGAATACCAGCCGCCAGTCGCCCGGCAAAAGAATCCATCGTCGTTCTCCTATGAACGCTTTGTCTCGGAAAGCTCCGAGCATCGCAAGCCGTTCGAGTCTCCGCAATGCCCCGTTGACGCTGATGTTGTGGATTGGTGGCGGGCTGGCCGATGGATTAAACTGGTGTCGTTTCAATCAGCTCCCCTGACGAGATCGACTCCGATGAGAATAGCCGCACTATCCGCCGCCTTGATCGCGGTGATGTCCGTTCACCCGTTGGTCGCACAAGATCCGTTCGCGGCCATCATCCGTCCGACCGAACCGCTCACGCCCGAAGAGCAACTCGCCACATTTCATCTCCCGGCCGGCTTCAAGATTCAGCTCTTTGCCGCAGAACCCGCGATCCAAAAGCCCATGAACATGGCGTTCGATGGCCGGGGGCGGCTGTGGGTGAGCGGGTCGGTCGAGTATCCGTTCGCGGCGGCTCCCGGCGAAGGCCGCGACACGATTCGGGTGCTTCAAGACACCAAAGGTGATGGCCAGGCCGACAAGATCGAAACGTTCGCCGATGGTCTGAACATCCCGATGGGCCTGTATCCGTATCGCAACGGAGTGGTCGCGTACGGCATCCCGAATATCTGGTATCTGCAAGACACCGATGGCGATGGAAAATGCGATCAGCGGCAAGTGCTGTATGGGCCGCTCGGTGATCCCGTCGATACACACGGCATGCAGAACGCCTTTCGTCGCGGCTTCGACGGCTGGCTCTACGTCTGTCACGGCTTCCGAAACGACTCGACCATCCGCGGCACGGATGGCAGCGAAGTCACGCTACAAAGCGGCAACACCTATCGCATCCGTCTCGACGGATCTCGCGTCGAACAGTTTTCGTGGGGGCAAGTGAATCCGTTCGGGAGCACGTTCCTGCCCAATGGCGATTTGATCACGGCGGATTGTCACAGCAAACCGCTCACGATGTTACTGCGCGGCGGTTACTTCTCCAGCTTTGGCAAGCCGCACGATGGGCTTGGTTATGTCCCTTCGATCATGGAGCATGGACACGGCTCGACGGCCATTGCGGGTGCGGCGTTCTATGACGGGGATGGCTTTCCAGAACCGTATCGTGGCAGTTTGTTCACCTGCAACGTGATGACCAGCCGCGTGCATCGCGACTCGCTTGTCTGGCACGGTTCCACTCTTGAAGCACACGAGCAAGAAGATTTTCTGACCTCTGACGATCCTTGGTTTCGCCCGGTCGATTTGCAGATTGGACCCGACGGTGCGTTGTATATCGCGGACTTCTACAACCGCATCATCGGCCACTACGAAGTCGCACTCGATCACGCCGGACGCGATCGGACGCGCGGGCGGATCTGGCGAGTCGTGTACACGGGCGAGACAAGTGGCTTTCGCGAGGGCGTTATCGATCTGACGAAGGCCTCGATTGGCGAGTTGATTGACTCGTTGGGATCTTCTTCGCTTCAAGTCCGTTCGCTGGCGACAGACCAGTTATCCGATCGAATTGGCGAAGAAGCGGTGGCATCACTACAAACCGCGGCGCACGACGCGCAGTCGCCAAACAAACGCGTCCACGCGATGTGGGTTTTGCATCGACTCGATCGTCTCGACGATTCGCTGGTTGCTGCCGCTGCACACGATGATTCTGAATTGGTTCGAGTTCACGCGATGCGCGTGTTGTCTGAAGCCAGCCGATGGTCGCCGCAGCTCTTAGAACTCGCGATTGCGGGACTAAGTGATGAGGCAGCGCTCGTGAAGCGAGCTGCCGCGGACGCGTTGAGCCAGCATTCCGATCCGTCGTCGATCCAGCCGCTGCTTGCCGCATTGGCGTCGAACCCGGTTGATGATGTTCACCTGAAGCACGCGCTCATGATTGCCTTGAAGTCGCAGCTCCAAACGCCTGCGGCGTTCGACACGCTGGCCGATGCCAAGCTGACCCGCGAGCGACGCATCGCCCTGTCTCAGATCGCACTCGCCGTCCCGACGGCTGTTGCCGCTGAGTTTTTGGTCGCCGCGATCGAAGACGGCCTGATCGACAATGAACAACTTCGAGCGCAATTGACCCATGTCGCTTCGCACGCCCCGGCATCATCGATCGATCGAGTTGTCGAGTTGGTACGCAGCCGCGCGGGAGACGACGTTGATTTTCAGATCGAACTGATCCAGCTCCTTCAACAACAGCTTGTTCAGCGCGGCGAACCACGGAATGCAAGTGTCAACGCCTGGGGACGACAGCTGGCGGACGAGTTGCTGCTGTCCGACGACGAAGAATCGAGAACCTGGAGCGATGTCTCGACCGGATCGCCTTGGGGATTGGAACGGCGCAATTGCGACGACGGCAAACAAGATGTTCTGTTTCTTAGCAGCCTGCCAGGTGGCGAGCGAGCCACCGGAACAACAAGGTCCGCGAGCTTCGACCTGCCTGAAAAGCTGAGTTTCTTCGTTTGCGGGCATCTCGGTTTTCCCACCAGCGACGCAGACGAACGAAATGTTGTGCGGCTGCGGCTCGATGACACGAATGACATCGTGCGAAGTGTTCTTCCACCACGAAACGATCTGGCACGACGAGTCGAATGGGATCTCGCCGAGTTCACAGGGAAGCGAGGTCACGTCGAGGTCGTGGATGGCCTGGACATTCAAGCGTATGCCTGGCTGGCGGTTTCACGCTTCGAGCCGCCTGTGATTGCGATTCCCTCCGTTGCGCCAAACGTGCTAACGCAACGTCAGATTGCGGCAGCGACGATCGCGAGGGCTCTCAAACTGGAACACTTGGCTCCGGCACTCACGCAGCTCGCGGGTTCCGAGTCCGCCTCGATCGATGCGCGGGCGGCTTGCGTCGAGACACTTGTCTCGCTCACACCGAATCCTCTCGGCCGGGCCTTGCTCGCGCCGCTGAAAGACCCGGCCGTCGCCGCGCCGACTCGATCGGAGATCGCAACGCGACTGAGCCAGCCGGCCGGCGCAAATGTCGCCGAGCTGTTGACGCAAGTGTTGCGAAGTGTCCCCACACGTTTGCAGGATCAGATCGCCGAAGAACTCGCCACCAGCGGCGAGGGCGCGGAAACATTATTGAAATTGACTGCCGCGGGACTGGTATCGCCCCGAGTATTGCAGCGGCCGGCGATCAGCCGTTCCCTCGCGACGACCGGCATCGCGGACATCGAGACACGAGTCGCGAAGTTAACGTCCGGATTGCCGCCCTTGAACGAGCAGGTGGCTCAGCTGATCATCTCGCGTCTGAAGGGATTCGCGCAGGCTGCGAAGTCAACGGAACGAGGCCGGGAGTTGTTCGAGAAACATTGCGTCGCGTGTCATCAGGTTGCGGGCAAAGGCGCTCTCGTGGGGCCGCAACTCGACGGCATCGGCAATCGCGGGCTGGAACGGGTCGCCGAAGATCTGCTCGATCCCAATCGGAACATCGACGCGGCGTTCCACGTGACCGTACTGAATACGGTCGACGGACGCGTGCTGAGCGGTCTGTTTCGGCGACAGGAAGGACAGGCGAAAATCTACGCTGGCAAGGATGGCAAAGAGTTCCGTCTCCTCGCCGACGAGATCGACGAAGAGCTGGTCTCAAAGACGTCCATTATGCCGGACAACCTCGGCAGCCTGCTCCAGGAATCCGAGTGTCATGACCTGCTTGCCTATTTGGTCTCGTTGCGGGTGAAGTCGCCTGTCGCGACAACAACGGTTGTGTTCCAAAGTGGTGCCGACGGCTATCACACGTTTCGCATCCCGGCAATCGTGACAACCAACGACGGCGACCTGCTCGCCATCTGCGAAGGCCGCAAGACGAGCCGATCCGATCACGGCGACGTCGACCTCGTGATGAAGCGAAGCAGCGACAACGGTCAGACGTGGAGTTCGCTGTCGCTGGTCTACGAGGAAGGAGCCGAGGCAAAGATCACGATTGGCAATCCGTGCCCGGTGGTTGACCGGCTGACAAACACGATTTGGCTGCCGTTCACTCGCGACAATGACGATGTCTTGCTCACATCGAGCCGCGACGGAGGCAACACATGGTTGGCGGCCCGAGTAATTACAAAGAGCGTGAAACGCGATGATTGGACGTGGTACGCGACCGGGCCTGGCAACGGCATTCAACTCGAACGGGGACCGTTCAAAGGGCGGCTCGTGATCCCGTGTGACCACCGCGTGGACCAGATCCCGGATCGCAGGCGGTCGACGCGTTCCCATGTCATCTATTCGGACGATCAAGGCGCGACGTGGCAGATCGGCGGGATCACCGATTTCGAAATGAACGAGTGTGCGGTGGCCGAGCTGTCGGACGGCCGGTTGATGCTGAATATGCGCAGCAATCGTGGCAAGGGCCGTCGCGGCGTGACGATCAGCGCTGACGGCGGCGGATCGTGGAGCGAATGCCTGGATGACCCGACGTTGATCGAACCGGTCTGCCAGGCGAGTCTGTTGCGTTACAGCTGGGGCGAAGCAGGCGACAAGAGCCGGCTGCTGTTCTCGAACCCCGCTTCAACAACCGCGCGCGATCACATGACGCTGCGCATCAGTTCGGACGAAGGAGCGACCTGGCCATTCGCCCTCGAGATTCACACAGGATCATCCGCCTACTCCAGCTTGACGCGATTGCGCGATGCGAGTGTCGGACTGTTGTACGAGCGGGACGATTACAGCGCGATCGCGTTCACGCGAATCGAATTGCCGGTTCTGAATTCGGGCCGGCCAGAACCGCCGGCGCGTTAACGCAAGTTCATCGGAGTCAAAGTCGTCGAACAAGGACTTTACGATCTGACCGGGCGCATGATTGAAACGCCACACGGCGGCGACTTCCAAGAGGGCACGATGTACTCGCAAGGCATCGCGGCAATCGCGCTGTGCGAAGCTTACGCGATGACTGGCGATGAGCAGCTGAAGCCGTATGCCCAGAAGGCGATCGACTTCATCGTCCAAGCACAACATCCGCGCGGCGGCTGGCGATACTTTCCTGGTGCTCCGGGCGACACGACGGTCACCGGCTGGCAAGTCATGGCGTTCAAGAGCGCTCGCCTCGCGGGGCTGTACGTGCCGTCGCACACGACGGAACTGGCCAAGGAGTATTTGGACAGCGTGCAAGATCCGGGCGGAGTCTTCTACGGTTACCAGCGGCCGGGCAAGGAATCGGGCTCGACGGCGGTCGCGACTTTGCTGCGCATGTATCTCGGCTGGCGGCGCGACGATCCGCGGCTCGTGGGCGGCAACGCCTTCCTCGCCAACCAAGGCCCCTCGACGGCGGACATGTATTTCAACTACGACGCGACGCAGGTGCTGCACCATCACGGCGGCAGCGACTGGGATCGTTGGAACGTCCGCATGCGGGATTTTCTCGTGGTCCGGCAAGCTCCCAGCGGACACGAGAAGGGCAGTTGGTACTTCGTCGATGACCACGGCACCGTCGCCGGCCGACTGTATACCACCGCCGTCTGCACGATGATCCTCGAAGTCTACTACCGCCACATGCCGCTGTACGGCGAAGAAGCGGTGGAAGACGCGTTTTGATGGCAGGGCACTTGTTTGTTTCGAGTTGCGCGAGACGTAGCATGGCCTCGTAGGCCGTGTCGGGTTGGGAACGCCCGGAAACACACGGCCTACGAGGCCATGCTACTCGTTTGCATTCGCCGCAGCTTGAATAAAACAAAAGCCCTGGTTTTGATGTACTCTTTGTTTCGCAGTAGATCGGCATCAGGTAAAGTGTGCCGCGGCCGCCGCGCGTCAGCAGCATGCGATTAGACGCCCACACCGCAACGGTTACGACCGTTGGCGGCCCAGTAAGCCGAGCGGCAGAATGGAACGCGTCGTAGCCACGCCCGCCAGAGCGTGGCTTTGCCAGGAAGCCCGTTCGATATCTTGCATTCGCTCACTGGCCCGCCGTTAATTGCGCGGTCGATGACATCGCGGCACATCCCTTTTCTTCCAAGGAGCAGAATCATTCCGAATCAACAGTCGTTGGAACAGATTGAACTTGCGGAACTGACGCAGTCGGTAGATGACGGGCGAGTCGCCGCCGAACTGGCCGGCACGTCGTCCACCACCACCGTCTCGCTGACCGCCCTCGGCCCACTGACGGCCGGCGTCAGCTACGAGTTCTGGCTCGTCGGCCACAACTCCCGAGGCGACGGTCCGGAGAGCGATCATGTCACGCATGTCGCGGTATGAGAACACCGACCAGATTTCGGAAGTGTTCACGTCGTCAACGCTTGCCCGCACGAGAGACACGCGGACCCGGTATATCGGTCAGTTTGCCGACGCCGATTCGCGGCAAAACGGCCTACGACTGGCAATGCTCAGAAAACACCAAAGGCGAAACGGACGCCGGTCCGCAGCCGCGTCCTGCTTGGTAATTCTTCACATTCGGAGTCACGGACCATGCGATTCAAACAACTGCACGGCTCTGCGGGAGTTGCTCGGCATCCGTATCAGCGATGCACTGCTCAGCGGGGGCGGCAACTGTGCCCTCATCGTCGAAGGTCCGACCGAGCTTCACGCTTACCCTCACTTTTTCACGATGTTGAAGTACAACGCTCGGGCGCTGGGGGTGTCAATCATCTCCGCAGAAGGCTCTGACTTCCAAAAGATCAGGCGGCATCTCATGGTTTTAAAGGTTTATGACATCCCTGCCGTCGTTGTACTCGACAAGGATGCCCAGAAAGCCTACGACGACTTGAAGGGTTATGGGCCGAACGGCGAGTTGCCCAATCTGAGAAAAGTCCATCTGCTGAGCGAAGGAACATTCGAGACGTACATACCACTTGAAATCGCGCTTGCCGTAATCAACGAGAACTACCCCGGCGAAGAAATCATTCCCGGCGACATAGACCTTGCAAAGAAACGAATTGGCGAATTCCAACGTTTGATTTACGAGAAAAAGGGTGCCGCATCCCGTTTCGAGCACTTCAAAGTGCAGTTCGGCCAGCTGGTTGGCGAAAGAATGGTATCGATTGGGTGTGCGTTACATCCCGAAATCAAAGAGGTGATTGAGACAGTCAAGAGCATCGCTGAAGCCGTGTGACATGGCGGGCCTTCGCGTCCCGCGTGTGGCCCCGCTCGCCTCAAGCTGCGTATGAAGCACCAAAAACGTCAAACCGATAGGAAAATCTCATGCACCACGGAACGGTTTCGCCGACGATCGCTCAAGGGCTGTTTGCTCTCAAGAAGCGGATTGAAGCCGCGAAGATTCCGCCGTCTCAGCTCGATCAGACCATCAATGTCGCGGTTTGGAATGACGACGCCTGG
>JAQBZB010000276.1 GCA_027622275.1 Planctomycetota bacterium
CCACCACTACGGAAATCGGGAAGTAGTAACGACCAGTTTCTTAATGGCTGACGGCACGGAGAGGGCGTCTCATGGGGTCTTGCGCGCGAGAAGTACGAGTAGCCACGTTGCATCCTTCAATCAACCGAATTCTGGGGCTGGGGTTTGTCGCCATTGCGTTGTTATCTCCAATCGAGGTGTGGGCTCACGGCGCTGGGGGCCACGGCAGCTCCGATTCCAATAACACTCCCAAGCAAACGACAAGTCAGCCGAGTCAGCCTCGTCGCGATGTGGTCACGACCAGCTTTGCCGATCGCTCCATGCAACCGCCGCACGGAGGCCAAATCACCGCCACAAAGCACCATTACTTTGAAGTTGTGTATACGCCGAGCGACACGAGGCTCTACATCTACAATGCATCGCAACGCGGGATCAACGCTCGTTTTGTCAAAGGCGAAGTGTCCATGACCGTGCATAGCAGCGGACAGTCACTTCGGTTTCCCCTGGAGGTCGTGGCCCAACCGGCGTTTACTGGAGATCTGGGCTATCTCGCGGTGAAAGTCGACGTCAGCCGAGTGCGGGACGGTGACATGGATCTCCGGTTTGATCTGAAAAAACTCCTGCCGGAAGAACCCGAAGCCAGCTTTGAGCAAGTGTTCTTCCTCACACGCCCGCCGATGCCGGTTACCCTGGCGGGCCTGTCCGCTGCCGATCGGCAACCAGTCGCACAACAAGCGATCTGTCCAGTAACCGAGACTCCTCTGGGTGACCACGGCGATCCGATCAAGCTCGTGGTGAATAATCAACCCGTGTACGTTTGCTGCCAAGGCTGCATCCAGCCGGTACAGAATGATCCGCATGGATACTTGCAGAAAACGTCTAACTTGGTGCAGGTCAATTCGGCCGCTCGTCGTCCAGGTCCGCCCGCGCCTCAACGCCCAAGCGTCGCGCTCGCTCAATTAACAGCCGACGATCGGCCTTTGGTACAGCGGCAGGGTATGTGTCCTGTCATGGACGAGCCGCTGGGAGGCCATGGCACACCGATCAAGTTACTGGTCGATGGCCGTCCTTTGTATGTCTGTTGCGAAGGTTGTGTCGAGCAGGTCGAACAGAATCCGTACTTCTTCTTGGACAAAGTGGCTGGGAACGCTCGCGGCGCGCAGCAAGTTTCGCGGCGTCCAGCAGTGTCCGTAAGCACTGCGATGGCGGCGGACGTGCCAGCCGTTCGTGCTCAGGGCGTGTGTCCGGTGATGGACGAGCCGCTGGGCGACCACGGCGCGCCGCTCAAGGTGACGGTCGATGGCCGAACGATGTTTGTCTGTTGCCAAAGTTGCGTCAGCGACGTCGTCGCGAACTTCGAAGCGAATGCCCAGAAGCTCGCCGCGCGGCGTCCAGTGAATTCGCCCGCTGCACACGACCATGCGGCGCACGATCACGCGAGCCACGATCACGCTGAACACAATCATGCTCCGGAACCAACTCGGCAGCCGCCCTCCCATTCACCACCGCCCGCGTATGCGGGCAGCGCCGGTCAACTGCCCGCCTCGACCGTTGTCGTCAGCGAAACGACGGCTGCGGACGACGCGGCGATACGAGCCCAGGGAAACTGTCCCGTGATGAAACAACCACTGGGGGCTCATGGTAAGCCGATCAAGTTGCTGATCGATGGGCAACCGCTGTTCGTGTGCTGCAAGGGATGCATCTACAAGGTCCAGAAAGATCCGACATCGTATGTGTCGCACGTCGTTTACAAGCAACCACTGGATCGTAACGTCGGGCAAGATGCCTGGTTCTACCGACAGCCCGCACCAAGCGGCAGCGGAGCTGGTGGTTCCTGTTGCAGTTCAGGGAAAGGTGCGAGTTGCCACTAATCCACGAGCACGCTCCAAGGAAGCTGTTCTGACCTCGTCCGTACAAGATCGAAGAGGATCTCATGAAACTTGCACAACTGCTTTCCATTGTCGTCGTCCCAGCACTGTTGATGGAGTGTACGACAATATCGAATAGCCTGGCGCATCATCGACCAGAGTCAACAACGCTCAAACCGTCGCAAATCGCTCAACCGACAAGTTGTCCTACCACCGACTACACGAATGTCGATCTCGTCGCGCTCCAGGAGGCTCGCGGACCGGCCCGCGGCTCGGGATCATCCAGCCGCCGACCAGCCCGCGGTTCTAGCTGACACTAAACAGATGACGCATCGTGCATGCGTCGCCAACAAGCGTGGAGCTAGTCGTGATGGAACCTAATTCCTGCTGCGTAAACCATGAAACGATTTCCGTCTCACCAATTTCAAGGAACAAACACTATGTTGAAGACTCGTCTTTATTGTGCCGTCATGGGCTATGCCGCTTGCACGCTGTTCGCGCTGGGTTGCAGTAACACGAGCACGGCACCGGTCGCCTCGCCACCTCCAACCAGTCACGCGGATGAAGCTGAACACGATCACGGCGGTGACGCTGCCCACGACCACGGCGACCAGGCCGCGAGCGGCGATTCGAACGTTGCGAAAGGCTTGGCCTCGTTGTCGGCTGTGGATCGGGCGGCGGCGGAAAAGCAAAAGACATGTCCTGTGTCCGACGAGCCACTCGGCGGAATGGGGACGCCGATCAAGGTCACCATCAATGGCCGAGACGTGTTCGTCTGCTGTGATGGTTGCACGGATACATTAAAGGCTGATCCGGACAAGTTTCTAGCAAAACTGCCGCAAGAGTAAGGAGGAGTCCAGAGCGTCGAATTGTTGGAACTTGGCATCGAGCGGACTTGACGGACGATCCGTTGGGCCGAAAGATGAGTTAGACTATATTAGCTGAGAACTTCGAGACTTGAGTTGAATCGCTTCGTCATGAAACCTTCCGTCACCAGAACACTGCTTTCGCTATCGCTGATCTTCGGCGCTGGCGTTGTGCCGTTGTCCGGTTTCACGGGTTTATGTTCGTCGCAGATTCAGGCTGCTCAGGTCGAACAGTGCGGTGGCTGTTGCAGCACGTCGATGGCGTCGTGTTGTGGCAAGACAGCCATCGCTCGCGATTGTGCTTGTTCGCGCCCCGCGCCGCCCCCGGTTGATCCCACACAACGCGACCGTTCCACCCAGCGTGTGGAACTGCGTTGGGTCGCGATCGGCTCGGATATTGACGCGGCGTTCGACAGCGAGCACAAGGCATCACGTCACTCAGGTGTAGTCACCTCTTCTTCTTGGCCTACGACTCGCCTTCAGGCTGTTCTTTGCCGTTGGTTGACTTGAGTCGCTGATCTCGTCGTGAGCCTGCGCGCATTGTGTGTTGGGTAACGAGATCAAGTAGCAGGCATCTCCGTGATACATCGGTCGCCTGCGCCAATCCGTGGATTAGTTCTTTCTCGCAGTTGTTTTCAGTGCCGCCATTTATCAATGCGGTGAGGTCATTATGAACGATTCCCTTCCAGACAAACGCGTCGAGAACGACAGTCAATCAGCGCCGGAAACAACGCCACCGGCAGCTCCTGATAGCCAACCGAACACGAGTGTGAATCGCAACCAACAGCGAAAGGAAGCACGCCGCTGGTGGATCAAGCTGTTTGTGCAGCCGGCGTTGCTGTTAGGCTGCGGCGCGCTGCTGATTATGGGGCTGGGCGTCGCTCAGCGATTTGGGTTCATCTCGTCAGGCGGGGGTGGCGGTCGTCACAGCCACGTGGCAGACGGTGACAGCAACACGCGATACATCTGCCCGATGATGTGTACGCCGCCACAAACAGAGCCAGGCCGGTGTCCCGTTTGCGCGATGGAACTTGTGCCGTTGACCTCCGGTGGCGTCAGTACCGACACGCGGTCGATCCATATCGATCCGGCCACCCGCCGCGTCGCAAATATCCACACCGTGGCAGTTACGTCGATGCCGATGACGCGCACGATTCGCGCGATCGGGGAACTCAGCTACGACGAAGGCACGTTAAAAACGATTTCAGCCTACGTCGATGGCCGACTAGATCGGCTGTATGCCGACTATACCGGCGTTGTCGTGAAGAAGGGCGATCATCTGGCGCTCGTCTATTCGCCGCGTCTGTACTCCGGCCAAGTCGAGCTGCTGCTGGCCAAGAAATCACGTCAAGAGGGTCGTTCATCAACGCTGACGAGAGTCGTCCAATCCAATGACGATCTATACGACAGCGCCAAAGAGCGGTTGATCTTGCTCGGCATGACCGAAATGCAGCTCGAGCATCTGGAAGAGGCCGGCGAAGCGAACAGCCAGGTGCCCCTTTGTGCTCCGATCAGCGGCACCGTCATCGAAAAGATGGCCGTGGAAGGCCAATATGTGAAAGAAGGGGACGCCATCTACCAGCTTGCCGACCTGTCGACCGTGTGGTTGATGCTCAAACTCTTTCCCGAAGACGCGGTCACGATTCGCTACGGTCAAAAAGTCAACGCGGAAGTGCAGTCACTGCCCGGTCGCAAGTTTACCGGTCGCGTAGCGTTCATCGACCCCAACGTCGATCCCAAGACGCGCACCGTTGGCGTTCGCGTCGTGATACCAAACGACGATGGCCTGTTGCGCGTGGGGGACTATGCCAAGGCGACAATTGATGTACCACTGTCCGACGCGCAACAGACGCTCGTTTATGACCCCGAACTAGCCAACAAATGGATCAGCCCGCGCCATCCTCAGATCGTCGCTGCATCCGCGGGCGATTGTCCCATCTGCGGCGTTGACCTTGTGCCGGCCTCACAGTTTGGATTCACTGATCAACCGAGTGTCAGCGAGAAAACGCTCGCCGTGCCACGCGATGCGGTGCTGATGGCTGGCAACAATAGTGTCGTCTACGTCGAGACTGCGCCTGGCCGTTTTGAGATTCGCCGCGTTGTACTTGGCCCGCGTGTGGGTGATCAGATTGTCCTTCGCAGTGGCGTCGAGCACGGCGAACGTGTGGCCACGCGCGGCAACTTCCTGATCGATTCGCAAATGCAACTCGCGGGCAACCCGTCACTGATCGATCCCAGTAGACTTGAGCCGTCTCTCGACGGAGCGATGTCAGAAGAGATGATCGCGGCCTTGTCGACGCTTTCGCCCGAAGATCGCCTTCTGGTTGCAAAGCAAAAGATTTGCCCTGTCGCCGAATACCAACTCGGTTTGATGGGGACTCCCCAAAAGGTCGACGTCAATGGAACGCCAGTTTTCATCTGTTGTGAACGCTGCCGCGTGAGTCTTCTGTCCGAGCCAGATAAGTACCTGGCAAAGCTCGCGGCGACACCGCACGAGGACACTCAGCACGACAAAGCGCCTGCCACGCATTCACAGATGGATCTTCCGCCCATCGGCATTCCTCAAATCATGGAGCCGAAAAACACCGAGCCGGCGACGATCGAGGAATTGAATCAGGAGACGACTGCTGCTGGACCGACGGCAAAACGTATCACCGAATTTCAGATGGAGGTGATCCGATGATCGGGAAGATCCTCGACTTCTGTATTCGCGAACGGTTGATGATTCTGATCGCTTCGGTCGCGGTGGTCGCCTACGGTTGGTACTCGACACAAAAGGTGCCGTTGGACGCGATTCCGAACGTCGGCGAAAACCAAGTTATCGTGTTGGCCGAATGGCTAGGGCGTTCGCCCAAGGATATGGAAGACCAGATCACCTATCCGTTGTCGGTCGCCCTGCAAGCCGTGCCGGGTGCGAAGAACGTGCGTGGCAAGAGCATGTTCGGCTTTAGCTTTGTGCAAGTGACGTTCGACGACAGCGTCGATTTTTACTGGGCGCGATCGCGCGTGGCGGAGCAACTCACGACCGTGTCCGGCTCGCTGCCCGACGGCGTCACGCCGCGTCTGGCTCCCGATGCGACGGCACTGGGACAGATCTACTACTACGTCCTCGAACCGCCACCGGGAATGGACCTGGCCCAACTTCGATCGAAACAAGATTTCTTCATCAAGTACGCCCTGCAATCGGTCGATGGCGTGGCCGAAGTCGCGTCGATCGGCGGCTATGTGAATCAATATCAGATCGAAGTCGATCCCGACAAGCTGCGATATCACAACATCCCACTAGCCACCGTGATCGACGCGGTCGAGGCGTCGAACATCGACGTCGGTGCCAAAACGGTCGAGACGGGCGGGATGGAGTTCATCGTCCGCGGTAAAGGGTTTATCGGATCGGGCAAGACCGAGCCGGAAACGATTCGCCAGATCGAAAATACCGTTGTGCTGACTCGCGATGGTGTACCCATCCGCGTGCGCGATCTGGCGCAGGTGCAGACGGGGCCAGCGTTCCGCGACGGCGCGTTGGACTTTAACGGGCAAGAGGCGGTGGGCGGCGTGGTCGTGATGCGTTATCGCGAAAACCCACGTGAAGTGATCAAGCGCGTCGAGCAGAAAATCGCCTCACTCCAAGCGGAACTCGGCGGTATCACGATTAACCCCGTGTACGACCGTACCGTGCTGATCGACGAGACGGTCGGCACGCTGACGGAAGCGCTTGTTCAGGAAACGCTAGTCACGATCGCTGTGATGGTTCTGTTTTTGCTACACGTCCGCGCCAGCCTGGTGATCGCGATTACGTTGCCGATGGCGGTGTTGATGTCGTTTGTCGCCATGAAGACATTCGGCGTCGATGCGAACATCATGTCCTTGGCTGGTATCGCGATCGCGATTGGCACGATGGTCGATATGGGGATCATTATCCTGGAGAATATCTACGCGGCGTTGGCCGATTGGGAGACGGAAGGTTCGCCGGGCGGGCCGAAGCGGCGGCTCGAAGTGATTCGTGAATCGGCCGCTGAAGTTGTCCCGGCCGTCATCACCGCCGTAAGTACGACCGTGGTCAGCTTCCTGCCGGTGTTCTTCCTGACAGGGCGAGACCATAAGTTATTCGCACCGCTGGCATGGACGAAGACCTTTGCGTTGACGTCCAGCTTGATTGTGGCCGTGGCTGTGGTCCCCATGCTCTGCCGCGTCTTCCTACGCAGCTCGCGCATGCCACGCTGGGCCGGATACGTGGTGGGAATCTTCACAGCGGCAATTAGTGCCGGACTATGCTGGTTCGTCTGGCGCGACCACATTGAAAGTTGGACCATGCTGGACCCCGTGCTGGCGACCGTTGCCGTCGCAGGCATGGGCTTCGTGGCGGGTTGGTGGATGACGCGCGAGAAGATCCGTTCGATGGAAGAGAACCCGGCCAGTCGCTTTATGCGTTGGGTCTATGGAGCGCGGCTGCGATTCGCGCTCCGCCGCAAGGCGCTGATGCTGTCCTTCCCGCTGATTGTGTTCTTCGTGGGGCTGGGTGGCTGGATTGGACTGCCGACGGTGCTGCGGCCGGTGGAACAGGTCGTCAGCATGTTAGGTGCGGATCTGAACGAAGTGCCGGGATACGTCCAAGCCAAGCACATCTTCACCGGGCTGAAGTCCGATGACTGGATCGCACTGGACGAGGGGACTTGGTTTTATATGCCGAGTCTTTATCCGGCGGCGAGTTTTAATCAGTCGATGGAAATTCTGCAAACGCAGGACGCCATGATCAAGCAGATTCCGGAAGTCGCCAACGTGCTCGGCAAGATCGGCCGCGCCCAGTCCGCGCTCGATCCGGCACCCACGGGCATGATCGAGACCTATGTCATGCTCACGCCGCGCAACCAGTGGCGGCCTGGCATGACCGAACGCAAGATCTGGGATGAGATCAACGCGGTGGGCACACTGCCAGGCATCACGCCGGCAGCTCCGCTGCAACCAATCGAAGGCCGCGTCGTCATGCTGCAAGCTGGCATCAAAGCCTCGATGGCGGTGAGAATCTACGGCGACAGCCTGGACGGGCTGGCGAAAGCCTCCATGGCGGTCGCCCAGCAGCTGAAGAAGAATCCATTCGTCAACTCGGGTACGGTCAACCCAGACATCGTCATGGGCAAGCCGTACTACGAGTTCGAGGTCGATCGCGAGGAGTCAGCTCGCTATGGCATGACCACGATGATGGTCAATCAAATCGTTTCCGCCGGTCTAGGTGGGGTGGACGTAACGACAACGGTCCAGGGTCGCGAGCGTTATCCGATTCAGGTTCGCTTCAACCGAGAGGTGCGAGAGAAATTGGATGAGTTGCCGCAAGTGCCCGTCGTCACGGAGATGGGTGAAGTTGTCCCGCTCGGGCGGCTCGCCAGCGTCGCCACGACCTGGGGGCCGGGCATGATCAGCAGCGAAGACTCGCGACTTGTCGCCCACGTCATGTTCTCGCCGTCCGGCGGAGCGGGCGACTTGGAAACTGTCGACTCGGTCATGAAGTCCCTGACCGCGGCACGGGCAAATGGCGAGCTGAAGTTCCCACATGGCAACTTCGAATTGCAGCCAGTCGGCTCGTTCCAAAGCCAGATCGAAGCCAATCAACGTCTGATGTGGCTGATCCCGATGGTGCTCTTGATCAACTTCCTGCTGCACTATCTCCATTTCCGCAACGTCCCGATCGCGCTGGTTGTGTTTTCGGGCATTCCCGTGTCCTTCGCCGGCGGCATGATTGCGGTGGCAATCATGGGCGTCGAAATGAATACGGCCATCTGGGTCGGATTCATCGCGTTGTTTGGCCTCGCGGCGGACGACGGCATCGTCATCGCCAGTTACATCAAGCATGTGCTGGAGCGCCGTCGGATCGAAACCGTCGAAGAATTGCGAGCGGCGATCTATGAAGCGGGCTTGAAGCGCATTCGCCCCTGCATGATGACCACGGTCACCACGCTGATCGCCCTGCTCCCCGTGCTGTTTGCAACGGGACGTGGTGCGGATGTGGCGCGCGCCATGGCATTGCCCGTGTTCGGCGGCATGCTAATCGAACCGTTCTCAAGTTTCATCGTGCCGACGATGTACTGCGCTTATATGGAGTTCAAGTTACGCGCCGGATTACGTGACGAACTACTGGAGATGTCGATTGATGACGCGGCAGTCGTGGCCGCCTAGAGTAGAACAATTGTCCCAATTGTTCAGAACAGTTGAGACAACTGTTCTACGTTGGTTAGTTTTCCGTTCCATTCTCGAAAGGATTTGAGAAATGAAGTACGTCACGTTTGCAATTGTCGCCTTGAGTTTCTACTCGATCAGTGCGGCACAGGAAGTGTCGAAGCACGATCAAATCCACATCGCCGTGCAAGAGATCTGTCCTGTCTCCGGCCAGAAGCTTGGCGATCACGGCGCGCCACTCAAGGTGAAGATTGGAGAGGAAACTCTCTTCGTCTGCTGTAGGGGATGTCTGCAAGGCAAACAAGTCGACCCACAGCATTGGGCGACGATTCACGCTAACTTCGCCAAGGCGCAGCGCATTTGCCCAATCATGAAAAAGGAGCTGCCGGCAATCCCGAAATGGACCGTCGTCGAAGGGCAAATCGTTTATGTCTGCTGTCCGCCCTGCACCGAGAAGGTCGCTGCGGAGCCGCAGAGGTTTCTTCAGCAGATCGACAATCTGTACCTGGCGTCACTCCAAGCCCGGCAAGCGAATCGCGTCAGCGAACGCGTCGAGCGGTAGACACCCAGCCGAGTTGCGTTCCGATTCCGAGTCTGGGCAACATGGCAGCAAGATGACGTCGCGTTGCCCGGACTTTCCGCTTTCCCTGGCGCGAAGGTATCCGTCAATCACGGATTCGCAAGACACGAACGACACGCAGCACCGCCATCTCGCTGCGACTATCGCAAAGCTCCTTAAGAACACGGCGCAACATCGTTTCCTCTATTAACAAGGCGTGTCAGTTGCGAATCCGCGGGGATACAATCTGTCTATCGCATTTGCATTAGGAGCGAACCGTCATGAAATCGAAGAACCATCTGAACGTGATAACCCTGGTGTTGGTAATCGCCGTCGGTGCGGGGGCGTGGTACGGCGGCATGCGATACGCCCACACGCAGATGGAGATGGGCTCCGGCGACGTGGGTGGAATGTCGATGGGGTCGGGGACAGGCGACATGGCGGGGATGTCGGACAGTGAAATGGCTGCCATGACCGGCAACGACGGAATGAAAGAGGGCGTGCCCGGTTACGTGCCGATCACCGTTTCGCCTCAACTGCAACAGCAGATCGGCGTCCGCTTCGAAACTGTGAAACTTGCGCCGCTGAAAATGAGCGTTTCCACGGTCGGCATTGTTCGTCCCGACGAAACCAAGGTGGCGGACGTCTACGTCAAAACCGAAGGTTGGGTCCACGAGGTATTCGTCGATTTCATGGGAAAGAAAATTGACGAAGGGACACCCTATTCGCCGGGGCGTCGTCGATTACAACGGCATGGGCGATACGGCGGGCGGCATCGTGGTTGTTCGCTATGGCGAGAGCGTGTACGACGTCCTGCAGCGCGTAAAAGCAACGATCCGCGCTACGGTTCAGCCATCCCTGCCGGAGGGCGTCGAGCTGGTCATCACCTACGACCGCTCGCAGTTGATTGAACACTCGGTGGAGACGCTCACCGAGAAGCTGATTGAGGAAATGATCATCGTCAGCGTCGTTTGCGTGGTCTTTCTGTTTCACGAACACGAAGAGGCGAAACCGGAAGGCGAGCGTCGTTCGAGGACCGAGGTCGTCATCGAAGCCGCCAAGGAAGTCGGCCCGTCGTTATTCTTTTCACTGCTGATCATCACCGTCAGCTTCTTGCCTGTCTTCGCTTTGCAGGATCAGGAAGGGCGACTGTTCAAACCGCTCGCCTTCACAAAAACGTTTTCGATGATGTTCGCGGCTATCTTGTCGATCACGGTCGGCCCGCTCCTGATGCGTCTGCTCATTCGCGGCCGAATTCCGTCCGAACAAAAGAACCCCGTCAATCGTTTCCTGATTTGGGTTTACCATCCGTTTGCACATTTCGCTTTTAAGAACCGGTACTTAATGGTCGTCCTGGCATTGGTGGCCGTAGTTAGCGTTGTGCCGATTTTCATGTCGCTTGGATCGGAATTCATGCCACCGCTGTGGGAAGGCACGATCATGTACATGCCAGTCGCGCCGCCCGGGGGCTCGATCGAAACCAAGAAGGAGGCCATCGTTCGGCAAGACAGGATCATCAAATCGTTTCCAGAAGTCGAAAGCGTATTCGCCAAAGCCGGGCGGGCAGAGACCGCCACGGACCCCGCGCCGCTGGTGATGGTCGAGACGATCATCAACCTGAAACCACAGGACCAATGGCGCTCGGGCATGACGCACGACAAGTTGATCGACGAAATGGACGCCGCGTTGCGCAAACAGCAGATTGGCTTCACCAATAGCTGGACGATGCCGATTAAGGGGCGAATCGACATGCTGGCCACGGGCATTCGCACACCGATCGGAGTCAAAATCTTCGGCCCAGAGTTAAAAAAATCGCCCGCATCGGTCAGGACATCGAAAAGGCACTCGGCCCCGGCATGGTCAGCGGAACGAGAAGCGTCTTTGCCGAACGGGTCGCCGAGGGCTATTACCTCGATTTTGAAATCCGTCGCAAGGCCATCGCGCGCTACGGTCTCACGATCGCCGACGTACACGAAGTGATTCAAACTGCGGTAGGCGGCATGAACATTTCGACCACGATCGAAGGCCGCGAGCGATACCCGGTCAACGTGCGTTACGGCCGAGACTTCCGCAGCGATCTATGGCAACTTCGTCGGGTGCTGGTCGAGAATCCACAGGGCGAACAGATTCCTTTGGAACAGTTGGCGGATATCACCATCAGCTCCGGTCCAGGCATGATCAAGAGCGAAGGTGGCCAACTCGTCGGCTATGTTTATGTCGACATCGAAGGCCGCGACCCAGGCTCCTATGTCGTCGATGCCAAGGCGATGGTGGACAAGATGGTCCAAGTGCCGCCCGGCTATCACTTGGAGTGGAGCGGTTCCTTCGAATCGATGCAGCGGGCCAAGCTGCGGTTGATGTACGTGATCCCGCTGACGCTCGTCGTGATTATTGTGCTGCTGTACTTCAGCACGCGATCGGTCGTCAAGGTGTCGATCGTATTACTGGCCGTACCCTTCTCATTGATTGGTGCGTTCTTGCTCCTGTACTTACTGGGTTACCATCTCAGCGTGGCAGTGTGGGTCGGCATCATCGCGTTGGCAGGAGTCGACGCGGAAACAGGCGTGGTGATGTTGTTGTATCTGGACGTTGCGTATCACAAATGGAAAGACGAAGGCCGCATGCGCGACCTTGACGACCTCGAAAACGCCATTTTGGAAGGGGCCGTTCAACGGGTTCGACCCAAAATGATGACGGTGATGGCCATCCTCATGGGCCTGCTGCCGATCATGTGGTCAAGCGGCGCTGGGGCCGACGTCATGAAACGCATCGCAGCCCCGATGGTCGGGGGTGTCGTCACATCGTTCATCCTCGAACTGCTCATCTATCCTGCGATCTTTTCCATCTGGAAATCTTGGACTGAGATGCGGAAAACAGCATCACAATAGGAGCGATACGAATTTCAATCGCCGATATCCACACCTGGATGGATTATGCGGATTAATCAGGCCAACCTGTGCAGCAAATGATGGTTGCAAGGATTCTGCCGAACGGAACGGTTTCTTGAAGTCGATAAATTAGAATAGGAACGACTGCATGAAGCGGTCGGCCGTAGACAGGGAGGTTGTCGTGTTTCGTTGGTTTCTTCTAGCCCCAGAACAAGCGAACTCTTGAAGACTGCTTCGCAAGCTGAGCAAGAAAAACTCAAAATCCC
>JAQBZB010000277.1 GCA_027622275.1 Planctomycetota bacterium
AACCTCGAATCGGGAAGTTGTTGATAATCACTTTCTAACGAGCCAAAGTTGACTGACGACTGAGAAGGTGTCCCATGCGCTACCAACGATGCTTGCCAGTGGCTCTGTGGCTGATCTGTTTGTTCCTCGGAACTCCGCCGCTTGCCGCCAAGCGCCCGAACGTCGTCTTCATCCTGACCGACAATCACGGGGCCTGGACGCTGGGCTGTTATGGCAACCAAGACATCCGGACGCCAAATATCGATCGACTTGCCGCCGCAGGAATGCAGTTCAATCGTGCGATGAGTAGCAATCCCGTTTGTTCGCCAACGCGGGCGACCTATCTAACGGGACTGATGCCGTCGCAGCACGGGCTGCATTCGTTTCTTGACAACAAGTACATGGTCGGCCCCGAGGCATATTACACGCTCAGCGAGTTCGAGACGTTGCCCGAGATCTTGCACCGCGAAGGTTACGTCTGCGGGCTGAGCGGCAAGTGGCACCTGGGTGCCAACATGACGCCGCAGGATGGTTTTTCCTATTGGATCACCATGGCTCATGGCAGCACGCAAAACTTTTACGATGACCCGATCATTCACCACGGCGAGATCAAGAAGACGCCCAAGTACATGACGGAGCTGTGGACCGAGCACGCCGTGAAGTTCATCGAACAGAACAAGGATGGAGACAAACCCTTCTTCTTGTACTTGCCCTACAACGGTCCTTACTGCTTGGGCCGCCTGTTGCTCGAACCAGCACGGAATCGGCACGCCGAATACTACTCCGACAAGTTCCTCCCGTCTTTCCCTCGGGACACCATTCATCCGTGGCAGTACAACAACAAGGAGTATCACAACAACCTCGTCAGCATTCGTCGCGTCGCCGCCGAGGTCAGCGCCGTCGATGATGGCGTCGGCACCGTCATGGAGACGCTCAAGAAGTATGGTCTCGACGACGACACGATCGTGATTTTCGCGGGCGATCAAGGTTGGATGGGTGGCCAAAACGGCTTCTTCGGCATGGGCGATCATACGCGGCCGATCGGGGCTCATGACTTGATGATGCAAGTTCCGCTGATCATTCGGCATCCCCACGGCGTCAAGCCCGGCAAAACAGACATCATGGTCAGCAACTGTGATCTGCTGCCCAGCCTGTTGGACCACATGGATTTGAAAGACCGCATTCCAACCAAGCCCAAACTGCCGGGGCGCAGCTTCGCGGCCGCGCTGCGCGGCGAGCCGATCGAATGGGAAACGGCGATGTACTACGAAATGGAAAGCTGCCGATCAGTGCGGACGGAAGACTGGAAGTATGTCGCCCGACGGTCACCCGACGAGCCCACGGAGTTGTACGACATGAAGCACGATCCGCACGAGCGGTTCAATCTGTTCGGTCAGCCGCAGTTGGCGAACATTCAAGCGGCGCTGGCCCAGAAGCTGGACGAATTCTTTGACGAATACGCCGATCCGCAGTACGACATTTGGAAGGGGGGGCGAAGCAAGGCTCGCCGATTGGTTGCGCCGGAAGGCCATCCGGACTACCGACCGCCGCGAGATTGACACACCTCAAGCTTCGTCGGGCATGCTCCACATGCCGTAATCGATGTTGCGCCGCACGACGAGCCATCGCGTCCAATCCGCCGCGGCTGGTGAAACTAGCCGAGGTGATGACGTAGATGCGACGTCATCGCACAACGTAAAATGAACCCTTCGATGTCGTTCCGAACATCGAATGACGGTCTTGCTCTTTGGGACGGTCAGCGGAGTCCGTTACTTGATCTCCGTGAATCGCACGCACACCGGGCTGGGCACTTGCACGCTCGCGTTGGTTGGCGTCAATTCGCCCGTGGCTTGATCGATGCGAAACACAATCACATTCCCGCCGGATTGATTCGCGACCAGCATGTACCGCCCCGTCGGCTCGATGGCAAAATTCCGCGGCGTCTTGACGCCCATGCCTTGGTGGCCGACCGCCGTCAGCTGGCGCGTCTGCGGGTCGATCGAGAAGATCGCGATCGAGTTGTACGGATCGCGATTGGAAACGTAGACGAATTTTCCAGACGGATGCACGACGGTCTCCGCCGTGCTGCCACCCTTGCGTTCGACATCCTTGGGCAACGTGGACAGCACTTGTTTCTGCGTCAGCACGCCTTTCTCCGCTTCATAATCACAGGCGATGATTGTCAAGTCGGACTCGCCGTTGATGTACGCGGTCTCGCCATCGGGATGCCAGGCGAAATGGCGCGGACCGGCTCCCTTGGGCGTGTCGAACGCGCCGTGCGGGGTCAGCGTCCCCTTCGCGGCGTCGAAGGCGTAGATGATGACCTGGTCCAACCCCAGGTCGCAGCACAGCGCGAACTTGTTGGCCTTGTCGACGTGGATCGAATGTCCGTTCTTCCTTTCCCCTTCGTGCTGCTGGAACGACGATGCCTTGCCGAGCTTGCCGTCCGCTTTGATGGGGATGCAAATGCAGCTTCCGCCCGAGTAGTTGGCGGCGAGTACGTTTTTGCCCGTCTGATCAACGACGAGATGGCACGGCGCCCCGCCCTGTGACGGTTGCGAGTTGAGGAAGGTCAGCTGGCCTGTCTTGTGGTCGATGGCCAGCGCGCTGACGGTCGCCTGCCCTTCATTGACGGCATAGAGGAATTTCTTGTTCGGATGAAACGCGAGAAATGACGGACTGCTCGTCTCGCCCGCGAGCGTCGCCGCGGACAGCGATCCATCATCGAGGTTCAACTCGCACTGATAGATGCCCTTGCTCACCTCGCCCGTGTACGTGCCGAAGTAAACGCGATATTTCTCCTGAGCTTGCGCGGAAGCCAACGTTGCAACAAACAGGAAAGCAGCGAGAGAAAGTCGGAAGCTCATGAATAAGGTCTCCGTGAAAAAGCGAGTTATGACGTGGCAGGATATTCGTGCAAAACGGAAATGCGTGGATCGGGCGCGACGGAGATGGCCAGCAGTCAGAACAATTCGTCGATTACCTGGCCACCATCGAGGAGCGGGAAGGGTCGGCCCTGGAAATTGACGGCGCTCTGGTGCGGGTCGATGCCGAGATGCTTATAGAGAGTCGCCAACATATCGTTGGGGCCAATCGGCCGTTCGTCCGGCAGACCGCCGTCGGGACTCGACGCTCCGATGATTTGCCCCATCTTGAGTCCTCCGCCTGCCAGCAGCACACTGCCCAGACGCGGCCAGTGATCGCGCCCACCGCGGTCATTGACGCGGGGCGTGCGACCGAACTCACCCCACACGACCAGCAGCACGTTGCGGCACGTATCCCGCTCGCTAAGATCCGCAATCAATGCCGAGAGCGCCCGGTCAAGCGGAGGGCCATCGTATTCCATACCGACATTCGGCCCGCCCGGGTCCGGCTGCGGGCGATTCTCCCGCGTGATGCTGGCATGCCAGTCCCAGCGCAGGCAATCAGGAGCGGTGTTGAGCGTCACAAAGGTGACTCCGGCCTCCACCAACCGGCGAGCCAGCAGCGCCATTTGTCCCCACCGGTGCGATCCGTACCTCTGTCGCGTGCCGGCCGATTCTTCGTTGAGGTCGAACGCCCGCCGAGCCTTGGCGCTGGTAACCATTTCCAGCGTGAGCCGTGCAAAAGGATCCAGGCGTTTTTGCGCCCGATCCGAGTCGAGCTTTCGCGGCAGCCGATCTAGTTCGGCCAGCAGTGATCCGCGATCGTTGATCCGGTCGAGCGTAACATCGTCGGCCAGTTTGAGGCTGCTGGTAGCGTCGCGCAGGAAGTCGAGCTGGAAGTCCTTCGGATAGGGATCCTGCATCACCGTAAACGGCGAATGCGAGACGCCCAGATAACCGGGACCGTTTGCGGAGAACAGGTGACGGTGCATGACCGGTTCTTCACTGAGGAGCACGTACGCGGGCATACCGGGCTGCCGCGGGCCGCGGTACCTTGATGCGATGGAGCCGAGCGAAGGGTAGCGGTTGGCCCCGTTCGGTTCACGGCGTCCGCCGAGACACCAACGCGCGACGCCGAAGTGGTCGTCATAGGGGTGTGTGAAACTGCGGATGATGGCCGTCTTGTCCAGCACCGTCGCGGTCAACGGCATCATCTCGCAGACTTGTGCGCCGGGAAGCTTCGATGCGATGGCACCGTAGGGCCCACGAATCTCGGTGGGAGCTAGCGGCTTGGGATCGAATGTCTCGAATTGACTCGGGCCGCCGCCCAGCCAAATCTGAATGACCGCCGTATCGGCTGCCGCCTGCCCTCGTTCCGCCGCCAGACTCCGCTGCCGTAGAATCTCGCCCAGCGCGAGACCCGCGCCGCCGGCGCGAAGCGTGGCCGAAAGAAATCGCCGCCGCGAAACCGCTTGCTGCGGTTGCGTCGTCGTCGTCCCGAACGTTGTGCGGTCCATTGCGATCAATTCCCTTCGGTTGCGCAAGCCAACACCCGGCAGGCAGGAGCTGGTTGCCCACGGCACTGGCTTCATTTCCAGCCATAATACCTGAAGTACAGCGGCGGGACTTGCTCGGCCGCACTGTTTCCGGCCAGTTCGAGAACGATCCCCATCGGCGCGGGGCCGAAATCTAGTTCATTAAGACGGCCGTTGTAGGCGTTCCCGCCCCAGCGAGACGACAGCGCGATCAGATCGAAGAAGACAAACTTCTCAGTCTTCAGATCGTAAACCGCCTGACCCTCAAGCCTGGCATCGACGCCCCGCTCTTGAATCTCTGAAATTCCCGGTCCCGGCGCATTCCATTTCCCTTCGATGTGGACGCCGTCGTGGACTTCCGACGTTCGCGTCCGGCCCTGGAAACGCAACGATACGAGGTTTCCTTTCACCTCGATCACCTCGGACGATAACTCCGCGCGCTCGACGGCCTGTTGCGGATAGGACGCCGTGTGGCCGCGGACAAGATCGACGAAGTGGAAGCGGGCCAGCCTCTCCACGACGTCGCGCGGAACTTGGTGTGTGGTGCCTTGGATCGGCTGCACGGGCAGGAAAGCACGCGCCTCCGCCTTTCGAAACCACGCATAATCTTGGTTGTACGCGTTCCTGCTGGGCGAGTTGCCTGGTTTGGCACTGCGGGGCAGGTCCCGGCAGAACGAACTCAACACAAGGCCGTCCTGGGGATACTGACTCTTCCCTTCAACAGCGCCCAGCTCAGCCAATGCGTCGGCAAACTCCGCCTCGCTCAACAGACGCTCGGCTGCGGAAAGTTTTGCCCACTTCTCCAGACCCTGGCGCATGTGCTGTTCGACTTTCCGCGGATCATGGACCGCTTCATGCGACCCGGCCAGTAGCAAACCGTTGGGCGTCGCCACAAAAACGCCCTGGTAGGTCGCCAAATCGTTGCACTGCTTCTTGATCTTTTGGACGAGGCGGCTTTCAAAGCTGGTTCCAGTTTCCAGGCTCTTCCCCGGCCGCTCGATCTGGTCGGCCGTGGGGACAAACATCGGGGACAACTCCTGCAACGTGGGGTCGGTCCAGACTAACTGTCTGGAGGTGACACCATTGCCTCACGTGCAGCCGAGCGGATGACCGTTCATCAAGACAATCATGACCGGCTTGTCGCTTTTCTGAGCGTCCACGATGCCATGTAAGACGGACGCACGCCACGGGATCTTGCGATACGACTGCTCGCTCGGATTGGGCAAGACAAGTTCGCGGCACTTCGCGTGCTCGGCGGACAACTGCAGCGTTTGCGGCGGCTGATCCTGATCCGCACCCAGACCGATGCTGGCCGCGAGCAGCAAGACGGTGGCGATGTTTCCAGAAACGAATTCATTCATGGGCTTCTCCTTACCGTGCGTCTGGCCGGCGACAGGTTCGATGACCTCGACGAGCGAGCTGTTTAAGCCGCAGAGCAAGATTTCCCGGCTGAATCGGAAATCAGTACTCGCAGAGCATAAGATACACGAGTTCTTTCATGATCCCAACCGCTTCGCCGCCCTGGAAGTTCTCGGGAAGAAGATGACACATGCGTTGGACACCGCTGAGACGTCATTGTCGGTCACCTTGCGGGCTGGCTGCGACGATCGTCCAAAGCTGAGCGGATGCGCTCGCGTTGATGGCAGCGGATCTAGATGAACTGAGACCGTTCGAAGTGAAAGACTCAACGCTTGCGCCGAATCCCTAGCCCCAAGTCACGGTGTCGTCTGCCGACTGTTGCTTGCGAGTGACCGCCTTGACAATCACCGCCGTGAGGTCATCGTCCAGGTGCGAGGTACCAGCGAATTTGCACGCCGCTCGATAGAGGTGATCGACGATCTCGGCGGGGGGATGCGAGCGGTACTTATGGACAACCGCCACGGCACGATCGAGGCCAAAGAACTCTTTGTCCGCTCGTCGCGTCTCGAAAACGCCGTCGCTAGCGATCAGCAGAATGTCTCCGCGATCAAGGGCGATTGGTCGAGAGAGTGGAAACACTTCGTCTTCACGTACTCCGATAGGAACACATGGCGTTTCAAGTTTCGCGACGCTTCCGTCTTTGCGAAGCAGATATCCCGGATGCCCCGCACTCGAGAACTGAATCGATCGTGTCGACGTATCGAGACTCACCGTGAACGCACTCGCGAACGGGTTCGTGTCACCGTCGTTGACGAGCAGGCGATTGCCGAGCGCCAGCATCTCGTGTACCTGATTACCCAAGACGGCGGCGGTTCGCAAATACGAACGGATCGTTGCCGCCAGAATCGCTGGGCCGAATCCATGCCCGGAAACATCCGCCAACACGATGGCTAAACGCCCGCGACTCATCGGGATGTAGTCAAAGAAGTCACCGCTACAGTGCTCCGCCGGGTAGCAACCACCGGCGATCTCAAACCCGCGGATCTTCGGCTCGCGGGACGGAAGCAGATGTTGCTGAATGCGATGAGCCGCCTCGACGTCGCGCCGCAGTTTGTATTCGTTGGTGATATCGACGGCTACGCCAATCGTTCCGATGATGTCGCCAACAGCATTCTTCATGGGCTCGACATGAGCGTGAAACCAACGGCCGTCCGAATCGAACGGAGCAGATTGCGATTCGCCTTCCAAGGCTCGCTGGTGCAAGGCGACCAGCGACGCGTTCGGCGTCTTGGTTCCCAAAAACGTGGCCACGGTTTGGCCAACGATCTGATCAGGTGTCGTCTGCTTGGAAGGTAAGCCCCGCCCCCGCGATGATGTGAACCGCAACTCGCGATCAGTCGTCCAGAGCAGCGCCGGCAACTGCTCCGAAAGCACGCGAAACCGCTGCTCGCTCTCCTGTAAGTCGCTCATCAATCGATGACGGGTGATCGAGTAGCGTAGCATTCGCACCAAGAGTTCGCCCGAGACCGTTCCCTTGACGAGGTAATCCTGGGCTCCATGTTCGAGCGCCTGCAAGGCGACCTCATCGTTCGTGTTTCCGGACAGCACGACGACTGGAACATCCGACTGGGCATGCAAACGGTCGTACGTCTCGATCCCATAAGAATCGGGCAATGTCAAATCGAGCAAGACGACATCAAAATGCCGTTCGCGCAACAGCCTGAGTCCGTCTTCCAGCCGCGTTTCGGACTCGATCTCAAAATCGTGGGGGGCCGCGTCGCGCAACGTCTGACGAACCAAGACAACGTCGTCGTGGTTATCTTCGATCAACAAGACGCGTAACGGGTTCGTCATCATGCAAGACGCGAGAGCGGAACAAGAGTGAGGTATCCAATCAAACCAGCGAGTTCGAATCATCGCACCCCCACAGGAGTGAGTCAAGGAGCTAAATCGTGTCTCTGCACCTCCGGTCGCGCCGAAGCCATTCAGCATTGCTCCTGCGTAGGCTTGGTGAGATACTTGAGTTTCGTTGTCGCGCCCTGTTCTGAAGTCAAAGGCTTTAAGCCACGTACGGTGTAATCCGAGGATCACGATGCAAACTAGATTGAATTGGCGTCGCTCGCTCCGATGGTTGCTGTGCGGCCTTTTTCTGCCGACACTCACACTGGCAGCGACGCCGTCGCATCAAAAGGCGTTACGTCAACCGGTCGGACTCGTCTTATCGCACGATGGCCAGACGTTATACGCGGCGAATCGATTGACCGGCACGATCTCGTCAGTCGATGTTGCAAAAGGGGACGTTGTCGGCGAGGCAGCCGTCGCAACACAGCTTTCGGATCTGAAGGCCGTCGCAGAGACGCCGTTTTTGCTGGCGACAGACGAGGCACGGCACGAGCTGCTGCTCTTGAAAGTCGATGGTCCGCGCATCGACGTGCAACAGCGCTTGCCCGTCAGTCCTTACCCGGTCACGGTCGTCATCAGCGAAGATGGCAGGCGATGTGTTGTCGCGTCGCTGTGGTCCCGGCGGCTGACGTTTGTGGAGCTGCCACGCGGCAGTGATGCCGAAGCTCGCGTCACCAACTCACTCGACATGCCATTCGCACCGCGGACTCAGTTGCTGGTCAAAGGCGATACGCAGCTCATCGTCGCCGACTCCTTTGGCGGACGTTTGGCCATCGTGGACATGAAGAAACACAGCGTCGTCCATGTTCGTGAATTTCCCGGACACAACATTCGCGGCATGGAAGTCAGCCCCAACGGCGAGATGCTGATCGTCGCGCACCAGATGCTCAACGAACTCGCGCACACGGTTCGCAACGATGTCCACTGGGGCCTGCTGATGTCGAACGACCTGCGCTGGCTGAAGCTCGCTGCCGTGTTGGAACCCGGCACCGATTTGTACGAAGGCGCTCACATGCACCCGCTTGGCGAAGCCGGCAGTGCGACGGGTGATCCGGCGGGACTGACGCTGACCGCGAAAGGAGCTGTCGTCGTGTCGCTCGGAGGAGTCGGCGAGATCGCGATCGGCAAGGAAGACGATTTCAGCTTGTACCGGATTCACGTCGGACGGCGTCCAACCGCCATCGTGGCGGATCGCGATGCACGTCATCTGTACGTCGCCAATACGTTCGATGACGCGATTTCCGTCATTGACGTGGAGGAACGCGAAGTGATCGATTCCATCTCACTTGGCGAACAACCCGAGTTGTCGTTGGTCCAACGAGGCGAGCGGCTCTTCTACAACGCCAACCTATCGCACGATAGCTGGATGAGCTGCCACAGTTGCCACACCGACGGACATACGAACGGGCTGCTGAACGACAATTTTAGTGATGCTTCGTTCGGAGCGCCGAAGCGCGTCCTGTCACTGCTAGGCCGTCGACACACCGAACCATTTGCTTGGGCCGGGACCGCCGACACGCTGGAAGCACAGATCCATAAATCGATGACCCATACCATGCAAGGCGATGATCCGCCGACGGCAGAACAACTGACGGCGCTCGCCGCCTTCGTCGAAACTCTCGCGCCGCCGCCGTCGATCGATCAGGCGCGCGGCACTCAAGATCGCGCAGCCGTCGATCGCGGCCGCGAGTTGTTCGGCAACTTGCAATGCACCAATTGCCACGCGCCGCCCGTCTTCACAACGCCCGACACCTATGATGTCGGCATCGACGACAAGCTTGGCAAGCGCAAGTTCAATCCACCGACGCTGCTCGGCGTCGGCCAACGCGGCCCCTACTTCCACGACAACCGAGCCACGACGCTGGAAGAAGTCTTTTTGAAACACAAGCACCAGCTGGACCATGAACTTTCCGCCGACCAGCTGAAAGACCTGCTGTCGTTCCTGCGCTCGTTGTAGCGCGAGAGTTTTGCTGCTGTCTCGGACGCGCCGCCGGCTTGCCGTTAAACGGAGCATGCGTCAATTCGTAGGAGGCGAAGTATAAAATCAGGCCGGGGCAGAAGGAAGCGACGTGCAGTCGAGTCAGTCTGTATTTGAGTCAGTGGCAGCGGCAGTTATCGGGATTATTTTACGCTGCCGCTGAGTTAGGCAACTCCTGGAAAATAATCAACCGGTTGGGAGGGAACCGGACGCTAGCGCGTACCGGCTGATGAAATCAGCCGCCTGGCGCTAGCCTGCGGTTCTCCGGTACGCAATTTCCGGGAGTTGCCTTTAGGCGGGCGGTCATGACGGCAGCGTTTGAAGTAGTTGCTGACACAGCCCATTGATCAGTGGCGGAACATCACAGGGAGAGCCACCGTATTCCGCGACGGTCCAAAGCCCCGGATAGTCCCGATAATACCACCTGAGATATCGGTACAATTGACGCCGCTGCGAAAGTATCTCCCAAGCGTCTTCACGGACGATCATCATGAATTCCTCCGCCCAGGCCAACGTCTCGCGGCGGACTTCTTCATGTTTTTCCTTCATCCGTTGCTTGGTGGGCAGGCCGTCGCCCTCCGGAAACATCAGCGACATCAAGGACAGCTCGATCAAGTTGCTCAGCGACCAGGCCCAGGTGGTGCGGTCTTCGTCGTACCGGTTCGTTTCGGACAACAGCCGCGCGAGTTCCCATTTCTCATGCAGTGGTTCCAGCGGATCTTCCAAGACGACGGAAACGGACAAGTCCTGAACCAACGCCCAACTTTCCGAACGATCAAGTTTGAAGACACGCTGATAGTACGCTTGAGACCGTCTGAGTGCTACTTTCCACACTTCCTGATCCAGACCGGATGGGAGATTTTCTCCGCAGCCAATTCTTCGGCAGATCGCCTCCGCCTCGCGTTTCACGGTGCTGCCCAATAGCCCGTAAACTTCGGCGAGCTGAAACCGATTCGAGTCCGATCGAGGCGACTGTTGTTCGAGTTCTCGCGAGATCTGTTCTAACATCCCTTTTCCGTATCCAATCAGACTCTCCAATTCGTCGAACGCCGTCCCGATTTCGGCTTGACGTTGCGCGTTGGCGTCGGAATAGAAATAGTCTTTCTCGGCGAACTCGTCCGAATACCTGAACGCAACATCGATGCTGCGGCGAGCTTGCTCGATGCGGACGCGGGCCAGCTTCGCGTCGAGATCATTCGGCAAAGCCGCATAGGTCACCAGGCTGGCCCAATCGTGAGTGTTGGGGAGATGCGACTTCAACTGCCGGCGCAATTTGTTTAGCAACACCCGCGGATCGTGCCCCCATAACAGTCCGCGATAGAGTATGTCGACCATCATCGTCGACCCGGCAAACGACAGCGGGAACTGGGACGACACGACCAGCGGAATCCCGGCCTCGTGCAGCGCGTGAGCGACACTCGATCCGGCCCCCACAACCGAGCCCTGCGCGCCGCCGTGGCAGCTGGCGACCGTCAGGACCGTCGGCTGCGACAAACTATCGCTGCCGTCCACGTTGAAAGACCTCATGATCGTCGCCAGGCGCGAAGAACTGACGAGATCCGTGGTGTCGTGGTGATCTTCGTCGTACAGCGCCAGCCCGAACCGCTCATCGACTCCCTCTTTGATTTTGACTCCGTGAGCGAGGATGTGGACGTGCGTGTAGGTTCCAGTGCTCAGTTCTCTGACGAGGTCTTGCTCGGAGGCCCGCGGCAGAATCGTAAGATGCTGCGTCAATCGCTTGGAAGGCTCATCCGGTGCCTCGCCCCGCGCTTTGCGGCGGACCCAGGGACTCAAGGCACCGCGCAGCGCCGTGACATGTTCCAGGACGAGGCCTTCATCGTGACGGGGCAAGGCGGCGGCGAACAAGACGCGCGGTCGATCCGGCCATTTGAAGCGTTCGTTCTCGACGCGGCGCACACGACGCGTGATGCATAACGGTGCCTGGGATTGCAGCGCGAGCGGCTGGCCGGCTCCGGGGAATCCATTCGGGGCATTGGCCAGTTCAAACGGTAACAGCGCGAGTTCGGAGGCCGACAGCACGAGTTCAAAGTGTGTGAACGAGTTGTTCTCGCAACGTTCGGCAAGTTCCGAGATCAGCCCCGGCACGCCCGCCAGGATCTGGGACATCTCGTCGGCCACGATCTGCAACTCCAGTTCGCGGCGTTGCTTGGCGGTGTTGTCCGCGCCATCCCGGTAATCAAAGGCCATGTAACGCGCTAGGTACTGATTATGCTCGTACGGCACGTTCACCGTCACCGGCGAGTGATTGCCGCACAGAGCCAGATAACGCGTCAAAGGCGACAGGAGTTGATTGTGAGCCGGTCCATGCCGGAGGATTTCCAATGTGACGTTTCGCGGCGTCTGCACAGACTAGCTCCTTGTGAATTCACTGCCCTCGATCGTCGACAGCAGCGGTTCGGTGCCCGCGAGATTAACGCGTTGTAACCGGCCGGTGGTACCGGACGCATCCGTGGTAATCGACACGACCGCCGGTTTCCGCAGCACCAAGTGCGGCGTCTCGTCCAGCGCCTTCATCGTACCTTCGGCGAGCTTCTTGTAGATCTTTTCGAACTGTTTACCGCTGCCGAGAACGTCGGACGTCAATCGAATCAGCCGCACCCAAGTACCGCTGTTGTAATAGAATCGTTCGCCGTCCTGGCGGATCATGGCGCGTTCCAAATGGGAATGGCCCGCCAACAGAAAGTCGATGTCGACGCCGATCAATTCGTCGAGTCGCCGATATAACGAATCGGCATGCTTCAAGTCAAACTGCTGGCCCTTGCCGACGCCTTCCAACGCTTCACGAAGGATCTCCGACTTGTCGCGACCGCGAATCCAGTTCATAAACGCGGTGGGCAACCCACGGCAAACGCACACTAAGTCTTTTGTAGTCCAAGGACTCGGGCAAGATAATCGGTATTCCAACC
>JAQBZB010000016.1 GCA_027622275.1 Planctomycetota bacterium
AGATAGCACCGAGATCACGACGGAACCGCTATTCCGTAACGCGAGTGGTGGCGACTACCAGCACGTGAAAGGCTCGGCAGCGATCAACTCCGGCAAAGACCTCTCGCTATTGGTGAGCACCGACATTGAAGGCGTGGCACGTCCGCAGACTCGAGTCTTCGATCTAGGAGCCCACGAGTTCAAAGGAGCTGATGGTGGCTTCCGAATTCTCAAATGGGTCGAGAAGTAGTCTTGACGCCTTTCAACAAGATCACCTTCGGTCTAACAGCCCGGCCGCGATTCGCGATCGGGCTGTTGGCGTTCGACGGCAGTCAGCAGTCACCAATCGGTGATGTTGTCCGACGTTTTCTTCCCTGACTTGGCGGGAGAAGAAGTAGGTCTCGCTCGCCGAGCGTGACCTGGCACGACAGGGAGTCGCAGATCTTGCTCGACGAGCCTTGTTGCCACCTCCATCCTTTGCCTCCGCCGACGCGGTGAGGTCCCTTCCGGCGGAAGGGATCTACTTGGCCTCTTTCTTGCCAATTCGTCCGTCTGACGAACCGCGTGTGAGCAAAGATTGCGGATCGGCGGACAACATTGATAAATTCATAACCTAAGCTTTCCGTAGATCCTGGGGGGGTAACTTCCATGGCGCAATGCCCCAGGATCGCCGAGGAGTGAAACCATGCAAATCAAACATCCAAAAATCTCGTCGACGTCAGCCGGTAACCAACGAAGGACAGCTCGCTCCAGTCGCCCACGTCCGGGTGCGATTGCAGTGTTGATGGCGGTCCTGTTGGTGATTCTCCTGGGGATGGTGGCTTTCGCGGTTGACGTTGGCTACATTTCCCTGGCACGGACCGAGCTGCAAGCCAGCGTGGATTCGTCGGCCTTGGCGGCGGCTTCCGTGATGTTTGGCGAAAAGCCGCTGGAAAACTCGCGGGCCGAAGCGGCAAAGTTCGCTGCGCTACATCGGGTCGCTGGGGATGCACACAATTTGGATCCTCAAGGGGTCGAACTGGGTGTCTGGGATCGACAAACCCGTGCCTTCACGCCCCTCGGCAATGGGCAGTCGGGCAACGCCGCACGTGTTACGTCAAAGGTGCAGAACGTCGCTACGTTCTTCGGACCCGTGTTGGGCCAAGATCGCTTCGCGGTGAGCGCTTCCGCCGTCGTGTCGACCAAGCCTCGCGAGTTTGCCTTCGTGGTCGACTTGTCTGGCTCGATGAATGACGATACCGAACCGTGTTGGGCGACGCAGGAAATCTCGGCCAAGTTTGGTGCGGCGACAGCTGCGGAGTTGGTGCAGAAGATCTACGACGACTTCGGCTTTGGCACGGGGCCTGGCGTGCTGGAACACGTGGGCACCGGCCTGGACATCACGCTTGACAACCTTGCCTATGCGGATCTGACCAGCGACATCAGCCCGCTCGTCAGTCACGGCGATCCGTATTACCGCATCAATACCGGCGACAACGAGTCGACGCGAAAAATCAAATCCTATCGCTGGATCATCGACAATCAAATTCGCCGTACGATGCCGCGTTTCGATCCGGCAGCGGGCAACCCGCTGCGGCCGACTGCCGACAGCCGGATCTCGGATAACTATCGGTTCTGGGACACGTACCTGGACTACGTGCTGGGGACGGTGACCATCGGAGCTGCAAACGGCGACGGGAGCACGCCTCCCGGAGGCGATCCCAATAAGTTCGGATTCGTTCCCGCCGCACCCGTGCCGGCGAAGATCGATTCCGGGCGCTGGCTGTTCGCGCAATTTCCCACCTCGTTTACCGCCGTGCTGTTCGCGGCCAACACGGCTCGTGGCGGACCACCGTTCAATCGTGGTTACCTGCCAACAGGCCAGGATTGGAGGCGGCTGTACAACGACAATCCTGCGAACAACATTCTCAACAACCCGAACCGGTCGAGTTTTCCGAATGCGGACGAGTCGATTCCGGATAGCTTCTTGGACAAGATCGGTTACCAGACGTTTGTCCAATTCATGATGGACTTCGGTCGAGATATGCAGGCCCACGACTGGGCGAATTTCGGTTTGCTGACGCCCTTGGCCATCGGCAGCGGCTCTTGTCCTCGAGTGTTTGAGTCAACTCCGCACGGCAAGTACGCCTTTCCTCCACGAACTCAGCCGATGCACTCGGCTCGCCGGTCGCTGATTGTGGCGCTCGAGGAAGTACGTGAGCACAACCAGGGGAGTGGAGACGAACAGGGACGCGACTGGGTGTCGGTTGTCAGTTTCGATCGGCCTGGTGCAGCCTTGTTACAACATCCGTTAGGAGGAAAAACGGCCGATCTTCAGAATGCCATCAATACGTGTGTGGATCTGCAAGCCAGCAACGACAATGGCAGTTCGACGGTCATGGAAGAGGGCTTGATTATCGCTCTGAACCACTTGCGGCCGGCTTCAGAAAACGGTCTTGGACGCGAGACAACGCATCGGGTTGTGGTCGTGGTGACCGATGGATTGCCGACCGGGATGGTGTCGAATTCGTCTGCCATCGCGGCCTACACGAACAGCCTTCCGGCCTCGCGTCGCGGTCACTTTTACGGTACCAATGACGAACGCGACGCCGCATTGATGCGTGTCGCCCAGATGGGTGACTTGGGGTGGGATGTCTATGCGGTTGGCGTTGGCGCGGGGGTCGACAATGGTTTCATGACGCGGATGGCGCTGCTAGGTAACACGAAGCAACCCTATCTCGCAGGCGCTGATCCCGCCTCCTACGAACGGCAGCTGACGGAGTTATTGCGCGAGATCTTGAACAAGTCACGTTTGCAACTGGTCGACTGATTTGCTCAAACCGCACGCCCTGCGAAACGAGCCGGTCGAGGTTCGGCGTTTCGATGACCGGGTCGTCAACTAAACGCTGTCCGAAGAGACTGGAGACCGCGTGATTACTGCTCGTGAGGCACTCTGCTAAGCCTCAAACGCGTCCACCGGATCATAACTGCCATCGAGCACCGACTTGCTCGGCCAACCCAGCCACGATTCCAACACGGTGGCGTAGACTTGGCGGAAATCCGTGTGGAACTTCAGATCGCCGTCCTCCAAATCCGTCAGGCTCGGATGATCGCCAATCACTCCGGCGCGGACTTTATTGCCCGCCAGGAACATGGGTGCCGCCGCGCCGTGATCGGTCCCTTCGCTCGCGTTTTCTTCGACGCGCCGGCCGAATTCGCTGAACGCGAGCACGGCGACTCGATCGCCGTGCCCTTGATGTTTGATGTCCTTGATGAACGACGAGACAGCGCCGCCGAGTTGACTCAATAGCACGGCGTGAGCGGCCGGCTGTTGCGAGTGTGTGTCGAATCCGTCGAGCGTGACGTAGTAGACACGTGTCCCGAGACCGGCGTCGATCAACTGGGCAACCGTCTTTAGCTTCGTGGCAAGGTCGCTTTCGGGGTAGTCAATCGGTGTCTTGTAATCGCGGCTGGCTTCCTCGACGCGCTGGCTCGCTGACAAGGCGACGGTCGTCGTGGATTGCAAGAAGTCCAGAATCGAATCGCTCTCCTGGCGCGCGGACGACGCCAGCTTCGAGATTGTCGAACGGACCTCCTTGTCGCCGCTGTCATTCAGACGAAAACCCTCCAGCGAACTGATCGAGGGTACTCGCACATCTTCGGCCGTCAAAGCGAACGGCTGCTTCTCGTGGCCGAGGTGAAATGCCAGCGAGACTCCCGACCTGTTGGCTTGCGAAGCGTCCAGATACCGACCTAGCCAGCCGGTGGTGCGCGTATCGCTCTTCCGTTGGCAGGTGTGCCAAATATCCATCGACTCGAAGTGGGAGCGGTTTGGATTGTCGTAGCCGACGCCTTGCACGATCGCCAGACTGTTATCTTCCAACAAATCAGCAAAGCCGCGGGCCGACGGATGAAAGCCGAGCGCGTCGTTGATCTTCAGGACGTCACTCGCCGGAATCGCCAACTTAGGACGGCTGCCGCGATACGCCGGGTCGGAAAATGGAACCACCGTGTTCAGTCCGTCGTTCCCGCCGGACAACTGCACGACGACCAGGATCGTTTCTTTGTCGTCGGTGCTGGCGACCGCAGCTGCGCGAAGGAATCCGGGGACGGTCGCTCCGAGTGACACGACTGCCGATGTGCCGAGGGTTGTCTTCAGGAATTCCCGTCGGTTCGATCTCATGGCCGGTTCCTTCTGCTCGCGGTCCAGCGAACTGTTACATGACTTGAAACTCCGGAATCGTGCTGAGCGCGTGAATCGCTTCGGCGATGCGCTCGCTTCGATCTCCGTTGCGGTTGATGACTTCGACTAACTGTTCTTTAACGGTTTGTGGCGGCTGCACGGCCAGCGTCAACTCCAGGAGCTTATCGACGATCGCCGGAGCTGAATTCGCATCGAGCCGGTTGAAATACTCATTCAGGTTCCCGCTCGCGAAACGTGTGTTTTCATCGCGAATGATTCGGCCAATCACGTTCGCCCGCCCCAACAGCGTGGAGGAATTGATCCACGCCCGCCCGCCATCCCACCCCTTCACATTAGGCGGATAGAAGAGTCCCTGGCCGAGTTGATTCAAGTCGTCACCGAGTTGATAGGCGTTCGTTGATCCTTCGAGCGTCCGCAGCAGCCCGACCACGAGATCGACTGGTGAACGGACTTTGCGCCCGATCACATGCTCGGAATAAAAGAGCTGGCTGGTAAGCATCCGCCGCACGACGTGGCTGATGTCCCACTCGTGCTCCCGCAACTCGTTTGCCAGCGGTTCCACCAGTTCGTCACTGGCGGCGGGCTCGTCGAACATAAAGTAACGAATCAGCTTGCTAACGATAAACTGTGGGGCAGCCGGCTGGTCGAGCACGACGTCGATCGATTTGCCTTCCGGCAGCGGGCCGCTGTGGCCGAGGACTGATTTCATTCCCGGGTCGTGTTGAAATTGATTGAAGCGGAACTTGCCGCGGCGAATCTCCCAGCCCGTGAAGCAGCGGGCCAGCTCTTGGATATCGTTCTCGCTATAGTTTCCCTCGCCCAGGCAAAACAATTCCATCAACTCGCGGGCGTAGTTTTCGTTCGGATGGGCCTTGCGGTTCGTAATCGAATCAAGGTAGGTGAGCATCGCCGGGTCGCGTGAGATGGCATGAGTCAGTTTTCCGAAATCGCCCAACGCGAACTGGCGAAAGAGGCGATTCTGGTTGTACATCGTTTCGGCATCTTCGACCTTTGCCGCACTCGTTGCGAAGTGTCCGTGCCAGAAGAGCGTTGTCTTTTCGAGCAGCGGATGCGGTGTGCGGAGCATCACGTAGCTCCACCAAGCCGAAAGGTTTTTTGGATCGCCGGACGCCAGAATCGTCTTCGCAAAGGCATCGCTCTCCAACTCGAACGCGGCATCCAACCGGGGAGAAACCAAGTCCGCGACAATCTCCTCCGGACCTTTCTCAACCGCAGCGTCGATCTCTTGTGACGTGGCACCAAAGCCGGCCCGCCGCAGCAAGTGGGCAGCACGTCCCCGGTTCCAGGGTTGTTCCTCCGAGGCCCGGTAGGGCAACCAAGCCCAGGTCGGGTCGATGGCGGTAGTCTTCATCGGGCTTCTCTTGAGGAGTTAATCGGCGACGTAATCAATTTCCAGGGACGCCCGCACCGTGCCGTCGCTTGCGCCCAGATCGATCGACACGCTCTCCGCCGCGGCCAACAGCTCAAGCAGATCGCCGATCGTCCGCTCGGCTTCTTCCTTGCTGTGCCCCTCGGACAACATGTTCTGGGCCACGAGCTGGGGACGGTTGTCGGCGAGGATGTCGCTAACTCCGCTCACGTTCAGCTTGATAGTCGAGTTCAAATCGGTGCTCGGTTTCGAACCCTTGCCCACCGATCGGGCAAGTTCTCGCGCGAGCGCGGTCGAACTCGACACGACGAAGTGTTCGCCGGCAAACGCAATCGCCGGCGAGAAGTTGTAGTTGATCTTCAAGCCCCCAGGACTCGCGTCTTTCTCGACAAGATAGGTGGCACTGACCAACTGAAAGGTGTCTTCCTTCTCAATATCGAGGTCGAGTTGCGGTTGCCCGTTCATCGATCCAGTGATGTTCAGAAATCCGATCAAACTTTGGTACGTCCGCCGGAATTCGGGACCGACCGTTTCGGGGTCCTTCAGGCGGAAGACGGCGGCGAACGCGGGCAGCTTGATCGCGGGTTGCGGCGTGCCGTCTTCGCAGGTCTGCCTTGCCACGACGAATTGGAATTCAGGGTGAACTTCGCCGAGTATCTCTTCACCAAAGTCTTTGCCGGAGAACAGCGTTGACAGGACGCTTTCGGCCTGAGCAAATTGATCGACGATGTTGTCCTTGAACAGATCGCCGGCCCGCAGCCACATCGTCGACAGGTCGCGGTACGTGGAAAGTGCCAGCAGTTGATTCGAGACTTGAATCGGAGCGGGTGCCCGGCCATTGCCGTCGGGACCGAAAAAGTATTCGCGGGCCTCGGTCGTCCAGTCTTGTTGATGAGGCGATGCGAACTCGAGTCGCGTATGCTGTTGATCGAGTGTCAACGAGGCCGTCACGTACGGTGTGTGTTGGAGCGTATCCAGCACGCCGCCGACGAGCAGTTCGGCAACGGGGTTGTCCGTCTTCCCCGAGAATACATCTTTGGCAATGCCACCCTTGCGAATGGCCTCGACGTTGACGTAGCCCCAAGCTGTCGCCGCTCCCGCCGCTTTCGAGCGTGCGTCTTGGAATTGGGCATTCGTCGCGAGAGTGTTTTCCGGCGTGTCGAGCAAAGCGTCCAAGACCGCTTTGCCAGATTCGGGCTTGTTGGTCACGGCAAGCCAACGGCCCCAGGTCGCGATCTTCGCCTGATCGATCTGGTACGCGGTGATGCCACGATACTCACCCGAATTCACAGGATCGGAATTGCCCGCATCCTTGGCTGCCGCGCGGGCCAGTTCGATGATCGTGTCGAGCAGTTTCGGGGCGGCCTCTTCATCGCGAGCTTTCACCAACAGCGTGGCACCCTGCGTTTCGGCGTCAAAGCCGATGGCGATCCCGCCTTCCGTCACCGACTGCAAGACGCGCTGCCAGCTCTGTCCAAGCTTGGCCTCGACAATGGCGAGCGCCGCCTTGAACTGCAGGAACTGTTTCGTTTCGTACGCGTCGCGCACTCCCTGCAGTTTCTCGATCCGCTGACGCAACGGATGACTTTCGAAGAGTTCGAGCACCATCCCCGGCTCGGGAATCTCGGCGTAGAGAATGGTGGTGGGCGGGAGCAGGTCCGCTGCCGTGCGATCATCCGCGAGACCGGTCGCAGACAGGAGCAGCACCAGTAGCACGCTAAGTCCGGCATTTCGAAAGGCGACCACTGCGATTCTCCTCGGGGTATCGGGCGGGATGAATCAAACTTGCCGCATTATACCTATGGCCGGGCCGCTGCGTTTCATAAATTGCGAAAAAGTTGCGGCCAACCGAGTGGCGGCATGAACACCGTAGCCATCCTTTGATCCCTTCGGGACTAAGGAAGATGTTCAATGTACACTCCTTGGATTAGATTCGGCGCTACACACCCTCGCGAACTCCGATCGATTGCGCAGTACGAGATGGGATACCGCTGCACCACGAATCAATCCCTCCGGTGGAGAACACGATGAAAGCCCGTTGCAACAAACAGATTGCTGTTGCCTGCTTGATTAGACGGCCCGTTTTCTTGGCCACGTTTATCGCGTTCACTGTGCCAGCGTTTCTGACGTGTCCCACCCAAGGCGCCGGGCCAGGCGACGACGAACTGCGGCGGGTGTTCGACGAACAGGTCGGGCCATTTCTGAAGTCGCATTGTTTCACGTGTCACGGAAAAGAGCGGCAGGAGGCGAAACTGGATTTGAGTGTTTACTCGTCGATCGAGGATGTCACGAAGTCTCATCCAACTTGGGAACTCATCCTGGAGCGGCTCGAAGCGAACGAAATGCCACCCGAAGAAGCAAAGCGTCAGCCCCAGCCGCTACAACGAACCGCGGTGACCGATTGGATTCGGGCGCTGCGAAAACACGATGCCAATCGAAACGCCGGCGACCCGGGCGCGGTGTTGGCCCGGCGGCTGAGCAACGCGGAATACAACTACACGATCCGCGATCTGACGCTTGTCGATCTCCAGCCGACGAAAACGTTCCCCGTTGATCCGGCCAACGAAGCGGGGTTCGACAACTCGGGCGAGTCGCTAACGATGTCGCCGGCGTTGCTCAAGAAATACCTCGGCGCCGCGCGGGATGTCGCCGAGCATCTCGTGCTGACGCCGACGGACTTATCGTTCGCGCCGCATCCGGTCGTGACTGACACGGATCGAGACAAGTGTTGCGTCAAACGGATCGTCGAGTTCTACCAAACGCAACCGACGGACTTCTCGCAATACTTCTTCGCGTGCTGGCAGCACCGGCAACAAAGCGATCGCAAGTTGGAGAACCTCGCCGCGCAAGCCGGGATCAGCGCGAAGTACACAGCGCAAGTGTGGGACTTGCTCAACCAGCAGGACGCTGCCGGGCCAATCGCCACACTGCAAGCGATGTTTCGGGCGTTGCCGCCTGAGTCGGACGAGCCTCGCGTGCTTCGCCACTGTGAAAAGATGCGTGACTACGTGCTTGAACTCCGGCCGAAGCTGTCGCCGAAATTCGAAAACCTGTACTTTGAGGGAAACCACAAAGGTTCGCAACCGTTCGTGTTGTGGAAGAACCGCCAGTACGTGGCCCATCGCCGGAAGTTCGATCGCGGTGCGCTTCACATCGAGGGCGATCAGATTCTGGACGGCACACTGCCCGAACTCGTGCTTCCCAAAGACGAGGCGGAACAAGCCACACAGCTGGCGTCCGTCGAGCGGTTCTGCTCGGTTTTCCCGGACGCCTTCTACATCTCGGAGCGCGGGCGCGATTATCTCGATATTCCCAAAGAACAGCAGGAGACGGGGCGGCTGCTGAGCGCCGGATTCCACAGCATGATGGGTTACTTTCGCGATGACGGCCCGTTGTGCGAGTTGATTCTCGACGACAACCAGCGGCATACGCTAGATCGCTTGTGGCAGGAACTCGATTACGTGGCGTCGGCACCCGCGCGGCAGTACGTCGGGTTTCTCTGGTTCGAGCGAACCGATTCGCGATACATGCGCGACCCAGTCTTCGACTTTGCCCGTGCCGAAGACAAGAACGCGGCTTCGGAAGCGATGGTCAAAAAACTGGCCGAAGTCTATCTCGACAAGGCCCGCGGCGGTGGCGGTGGCGAGGTGGCAATCAAGGCCATCGAAGACTACTTCAAGAACATGAACGCCCAACTCCGGTGGGTCGAGTCGCAGCGAGCGAAGGCCGAGCCTGTTCACTTGCGCCTGCTGCTTCAGTTCGCCGAGCATGCCTGGCGGCGAAACCTGTTGCCGGAAGAAGAGCAGGAGATCAGGGCGTTCTATCAGTTGCTCCGTGAGGAAGACCGTCTGGACCACGAAGAAGCGATCCGTGACAGTGTCGTTTCGATTCTTATGTCGCCGCACTTTCTGTACCGGATGGATCTCGCGAGCGCTGGCGAAGGCACCCGTCGACTGACCGGCTCCGAGTTGGCCAGCCGCTTGAGCTATTTCCTCTGGTCAACGCTTCCCGACGAGGAGTTGCTCAGCGCGACACACGTTTCAATCGGAGATCCGCCAGCGATAGCGGCGCAAGCGAAGCGGATGCTCAACGACGAGAAGATTCGTGGTCTTGCCACGGAGTTCGCCGCAAACTGGCTGGACATTCGACGCTTCGAAGAGCACAACAGCGTCGACCGCGATCGGTTTCCGGAGTTCACCGATGAATTGCGGCAGGCGATGTTCGAGGAGCCGATTCAGTTCGTTGTCGATCTCGTTCGGAATGATCGCTCAGTGCTTGAGTTGCTGGATGCCGACCACACCTTCGTCAATCCTGTGCTGGCGAAGCACTACGGGATCGAGGACGTTGACTTTAGCATTGGCCAATGGGTGCGCGTCGACGCGGCACACCGGTACGACCGGGGTGGATTGCTGCCGATGTCGGTGTTCCTGACGAAGAACGCACCGGGACTGCGGACCAGCCCGGTGAAGCGAGGTTACTGGGTCGTCCGCCGCCTGCTGGGCGAACGAATTCCTCCGCCCCCGCCAAACGTTCCGGAACTCCCCTCGGACGAAAGCAAGCTCGGCGATCTTTCACTTCGCGAAGTGCTTGCCCGCCACCGCGATAACAAAAGTTGTGCTGGTTGCCACGACCGTTTCGATTCGATCGGCTTGGCTTTTGAAGGCTTTGGCCCCGTGGGGGAGCGGCGGAATGAAGATCTAGGTGGCCAGCCCGTCGAGATCGCTGCGACGTTTCCTGGGGGCGTCGAAGGGAGCGGAATGGCCGGGCTTCGCCGGTATCTGAGCGAACATCGGCAACAGGAATTCCTCGATAACTTGTGCCGGAAATTGCTATCCTATGCACTTGGACGGACACTGATGTTGTCCGATGAACCATTGATTACGAAAATGGAAACGAAGTTGGAAGCGGACGGCTATCGGTTTAGCAGCCTGATCGAGTCGATTGTGACCAGCCGCCAGTTCCTCCTCAAACGAGGCAACGAACAACTCGTCAAGGAACACTAAATGAGCGATTCCAAATCCAGACGTCACATTGTCTCGCGCCGCATGGTGCTCCAAGGTGCTGGCGCGGCGATGGCCTTGCCGTGGCTCGAGTCGCTCCCGGTGTGGGGTGCCGAGACACCAACCGATTCGGACGACGCGAGGTTTCCGAAACGCTTTGCCGCGCTGTTCATGGCGTGCGGCGTCAATTCGGATTATTGGTCGGCCAGCGGCGCGGGCGCGAATATGGAACTTGGCAAAAGCCTCGCCCCGATGGAGCCGCTCAAGGAGAAGATGAACTTCATTCACGGGCTCTTCAACAAGAATGCCACCGGCGTCGGCATCCATCCAGGGCAAACGGGCAACATCCTGTCGGGTGCGTCGTTGCAAAAGGGAGCCGAGCTGCGCGGTGGTATCAGCGTCGACCAGGTGCTCGCCAATCACTTGGGCCAGGAGACGGCTCAGCCCAGCATGGTACTCGGTTGCGAGCAGCCGATCACGGGTTATCACGAGACGAATTTCTCGATGGCGTACAGTTCGCACATCTCGTGGCAAAACGCCACGTCGCCAGTTCCGATGGAGGTCTACCCGTCGCTGGCCTTCGACAGCCTGTTCGAGAATCGTGGCAATCGACGCAACAAAAGTGTGTTGGATCGAGTGCAGGAGCAAGCCGCCAGCTTGAGTCGCCGCGCCAGTGCTGGCGACAAGTCGAAGCTTGACGAGTACCTCACGAGCGTGCGCGAAGTCGAACGGCGAATCGAGCGGCTACGGGGAGAACAGGACAAAGCGGTTGATCGAGCCAAAGATCGCGGCAGGTCATTGATCACGATGGAGCGGCCCGACAACGGCCTGCCGGAAGATATCCGCGAACACATGCGGCTGATGTGTGATATCATCGCGTTGGCCTTCCAGACCGACAAAACACGTATCGGCACGCTGCTGCTGTGCCGCGACATCTCCGGTTTGTTCTATCCCTTCCTCGACGTCCGCAAGGCTCACCACAGCGGCTCGCACGACGATCGATCCGAGGACTGGGAGAAAGTCTCGCGATACTATTGCAGCCAGATCGCGTATCTGGCCCAGCGCCTCGATGCGATGCCCGAGGGCGAAGGGACCGTGTTGGATCACTCCTGCCTGCTGTTCATCAACAACATGTGGTCCGGCAGCAAGCACGACTCGACGAAGGTTCCGCTGCTCACCGTCGGCGGTCTCGGCGGAACACTCGAAACTGGCCGCGTGCTCGATTATATGGACAAGGGCGATGAGAACCGCAAGCTCTGTAGTTTCTACCTCTCGATCATGAACCGGATGGGAGTTTCCACCGATCGCTTCGGCGATGCAGATGCTGGACTTGCGGAATTGTAGCTCGTCTCAGCGAACTGACAGATTATGATTGATCTTCCCGGCATCCTCGCGACCAACTTCCATCGCAGGCGTTTACTACAGGTCGGCGCGTACGGGGCGTTTGCGTCGGCGCTGAATCAGTCACGTTGGCTGCGCGGGGCGACGGATGGCGCGACAAGCCCTATCCGCTCCTGCATATTTCTGATGCACTACGGAGGTCCTAGTCATCTCGATACCTGGGATATGAAAGTCGACGCGCCTGCCGAGATTCGTGGCGAGTATCAGCCGATTGCGACCAATGTTCCGGGTTGCGTCGTCTGCGAGCATCTGCCAATGATGTCGCGGCTGGTCGACAAAGTCGCCGTGATTCGCTCGATGCATCACACGATGAACAACCACAACTCGGCGATGTACGAAGCACTGATCGGGAGGTTGCCGTCGGGAGGCGACAAAGAGTTGCTGGGCGTAGATCGTGCCAACGACTTTCCCAGTATCGGCTCGACGATGACGTACCTCGCTGCGGAGGGCAAGCTTCGAGCCGAGCCGATGCCGTTGACCAATGTCGCGTTGCCCTATGTGATGCGCAACGTGATTGATCTGGCCGGTCAGAACGCGGGGTTCCTCGGTGGCCGCTATGATCCGCTGCAAATTACGACCGATCCCAACCAGCCAGACTTTAGTGTCCGCGAACTGACGCTTCCCGGCGACGTGACTGCCCGCCGCCTGTCGGCACGGCGCGATTTGCTGGAGACATTCAACGTGGCTAGCGAGCGACATGACAGCTCGCTCGAGTCGTATCGGCAGCGGGCGTTTGACCTGTTGCAGAATGCCAACTTTAAGCGAGCGTTCCAGATGGCGAGTGAGCCCGCTGAAGTTCGTCAGCGCTACGGACGCCACACGCTGGGCCAGAGTCTGTTGCTCGCGCGGCGACTGGTCGAAGCAGGTGTGCGGTTCGTCAACGTCAACGACCGATCCGCCAACAGTCAGAACACGAATTGGGACAGCCACGAGACGATCTTTCCGCGTCACAAGGAGCTGCTGGCACCCGCCGATCAGGGATTCTCGGCGCTCGTCGAGGACCTCGATCAGCGGGGCTTGCTCAATTCGACGTTGGTGGTGGCCATGGGTGAGTTCGGACGCACACCGAAGATCAACGGCAATGCCGGCCGCGATCATTGGCCACAGTGCTACCATGTGTTGATGGCCGGCGGTGGCGTGAACGGGGGGACGGCTTTCGGCTCAAGTGACTCGATCGGTGCGTATCCAGATACCGATCCGGTCACACCCGGCGATCTCGCCGCGACGATCTTCTGGCGTTTCGGCGTCGACCACTCGCAAGAGATTCACGATGGCTTTGGTCGACCGTTTCGACTGGCTGACGGTCAACCGATTCGTGAGATGTTTTCTTGACGAGCTGCGGGGCCTGTACTCACGCCGTAAGTTCCGGGATCGGCGTTCCTTGATTGAGGACCGGAATCGGTCGACCGGCGAAGTCGCGGAACTCGACACCGTCCGTGGCAACTCCCAAGTGGCGGTACACCGTGGCCAAGAAGTCGTGGACGCCGACGCGACGCTCAATGACGTCCTCGCCGCGGCGATCAGTCGCGCCGATGACTTGACCGGTTTCGATGCCGCCTCCGGCGAACATCATCGATGTCGCGCGCGGCCAGTGGTCGCGTCCGGGTTGGCGCTCGCCGCTTGCGCTGTCGGCGGCGTAGCTGATTTTGGGAGTCCGACCAAATTCGCCAGTCACGATGACCATCACACGACGGTCCAAACCTCGCTCGTAAAGATCCGAGATCAACGCCGCGACCGCCTGATCGAAGTACGGCGCGCGAGATTGCATCGCGTCGAAGACGTGATGGTTAACGGCGTGATCGTCCCAGTTTTGCACGCGTCCACAGAGCGGACCGGCCAGTGTGGTGGTGACTAATTCAACGCCGGCTTCGACCAAGCGCCGCGCCAGCAGGCATTGCTGGCCCCAGGCATTGCGGCCGTAACGGTCACGCACCGCCGGCTCCTCTCGCGATAGATCAAAGGCGCGGCGGGCCTCCGGCGAGGTCAACATGTTCCAGGCCATTTGCTCGAACTGATCGATGGCTTGCATGTTGCCGCGATCATCGAGCGCGCGCGCGAAGCCGTCTAACTGTTCTCGCAATCCGATCCGCCGCTGTAAGCGATCTCGCACTGCCTGATCAGCGCTACCCATGTTCGGAACGCTGAACTGGGGCGAGTTCGGATCACCGTGGATGGCGAACGGTTCGTTCGCTGGCCCCAGATAGGCGGCACCCAGGTAAGGAATCGGTGGCGCCCCGACATAGTTCGGCAACAGGCGGTCGAGTTTGCCGCGCAGCCGATTCGTGACCGACAGGAATTCCGGATGGTCCGGCCGCGGCTTGAATTCGCGAACTTCGTGGCCCGTGAACATCTGTTGCTGCCCGATGCCGTGGCAGAAGCCGGTATGCACCATCGAGCGGAGAATAGTAAAGCGGTCGGCGATCGCCGCCTGCTTGGGCAACAGTTCGCAGAAGCGAAGCCCAGGCGTCTTCGTAGCGACCGTCTGAAACGGCCCGCGATACTCGGCTGCCGCGTCGGGCTTGGGGTCCCACGTCTCCAGATGGCTCGCGCCACCGTGCAAGAAAACGACGATGATCGACGTCGCGTCGCCCTCCCGCTGTGAGGCAGTAGCGGCGCGCATCCGATATAGCGCCGGGAGGCTCAGACCGCTGAGCCCTCTCAGTCCCAAACGAAGAAACTCCCGCCGATTCGTCATCAAGGTTGCACTCCTGGAAGTCTCATTGTCTCCGATGAGACGTGTTTTGTGCAACTGAGTGCCAGTCCTGGTAGTGGTAGAGTTTGGCGGCTCGCATCGAAACCCGACGCGTAAGCGAGGGCGCAACGCATTGCCTCGCTTACGCGTCGGGTTTCGATTAGTTCTCCATAGATTCCGGATTGTCCAAACTGTACCACTACCCCAGTCCTGCCATCGCTGAAGCAGGCTTTCGTCGATGCCTAGCGTGGTGGGATTTGATTTGAGGAAGAATGTTGACGTCGAAACCCGGTCGCGGTTACGCTCGGGTTTGTATCGTGAACCGTCTCGACCTTGATTTTGACTGAGCACCGAACGCCGATGTTCCACCCTTGGCTGCCCCGATCCGTCTTCAGTCGCCGCGACGTGTTGCGAGCTGGTGTGCTGAGTTTGGGCGGTTTGACGATCGCGGATCTCTTGCGTCAGGAAGCCGACGCCGCGAGTGCTGGCCAGGCGAAGCATTGCATCTTCGTCTTTCTAAATGGCGGACAGGCGCAGCTTGACACGTTCGATATGAAACCCGACGCTCCAGAGGGAATTCGCGGACCATATAAGCCGGTCGATACCGCAGTGCCGGGGATTCAAATCTCCGAGAAGCTGCCGCTGCTCGCCAGGTTGACCGACAAGTTCACAGTCATACGTTCGATGACGCACCACTTGAGTGCGCACAACAGCAGTGCGGCGTATGCCTTGAGTGGCCATTCGCCCGGTACCGATCAGAACATCGTGCCGACGGTGATGGATCATCCGACGTACGGTTCGATCGTTGCGAAACTGAAGCCAGCCGCGACGGGGATTCCTAGCTTTGTGCTGACTCCGCGGTTGCTCTTTGACATGGGGTTTCCGACACCCAGTGCCGGTGGCGGTTGGCTCGGCCACGCGCATGATCCGTTTCCTGTCGTGAGAAATCGCATGATGGCTCGCGCTCCAGAGTGGGACGGCAAGCTGCCGCCACCTTCGGGCTTGCAGCTTCCGGACGGAGTCACGACCTCGCGGATGATGGGCCGACAGAAGCTGTTGGCGACGTTCGACGACTCGCTGGCGGCCGCGCAAGACGTCGCCGCGATCAAGACTTTGAATGCCAACCAGCAGCAGGCACTTGATTTGATCACGTCCTCCGAATCACAAGCCGCATTCGACCTGAGTCAGGAACCGGCCACGATGCACGATCGCTATGGACGCAGCGAAATGGGCCAGGTGCTTCTGTTGTCACGCAGGCTGATCGAGGCCGGCGTTCGCTTCGTGACGGCCAACGCGGTTTCCAATCCAAAGAACACCCAGTTGTCGTCGTTCCAAATCTGGGACACGCACTTTGATCATTTCCGGTTATACAACGACAACTTGATGCCGGAGTTTGATCAAGCGCTCTCCGCGCTGCTCTCGGATCTGGACCAGCGTGGTCTTTTGAATGAAACGTTGGTGGTGGTGATGGGCGAGATGGGGCGTACGCCGAAGATCAACAGCAACAAGGACGGCGGCCGCGACCACTGGGGGAAGGCGTACAGCGCACTTGTCGCCGGCGGCGGGCTGCGCGCGGGCGAGATCTATGGCTCCACCGACAAACAGGCCGGAGACGTGACCGACAAGCCCGTCAAGCCGGACGACCTCGCAGCCACACTGTTTGAATCGCTCGGCATCCCCTACCAAACCGTTCTCAAAGACATCGCGGGCCGGCCTCGCCACATCACGGATGGATCTCCAGTCGCGGGGCTGCTCGGATAAGTGTCCGTGACGAATCAGAATGGCGGTTTCAATTCGCACGCCGGGTTTGACCTTGTGGCGAAGGAAGGGCTGCCTTTCACGCACGCGCCGGGTTGCCTGCGATATGCTACGCTACGGTCGCGTTCCGGGATCACGAAGTCGCTCTCACTTACGACTACGACTACGGAGTCGACGAGTTCCAAGACGAATCCGCGACGCGCGTTAAAGTGTTTTCCATCGACTGGCTGTACGAACGAGTGTGAGGCTGCAACATGAATCGCATCTTATCGACTTGTTTACTAGCGTTCTGCCTCATCCGTCCCGCAATGGCCGACAACTGGCCTGCCTGGCGCGGGGCGGCGGGAACGGGCATCGCCAACGAGTCGGACTTGCCGACTAAGTTCAGCTCGACCGAGAACGTCACTTGGAAGGCTCCGTTGCCAGCGCCTGGTAACTCGACACCGATCGTGTGGCAGGATCATGTCTTCGTGACTTGCCCGATCGACGGTGGAAAGACGCGCAGTCTGATCTGCTTCGACCGCAGCACGGGTAAGGAGCAATGGCGCCACGACGTCGCTTTCCCGCATCAGGAAACGGCTCACGACGACAACCCGTTTTGCTCCGGCTCACCGACAACCGACGGACGCCTGGTCTACGCCAGCTTCGGGTCAGCCGGCGTGGTGGCATGCGATTTCTCCGGCCAGGTCGTGTGGAGTCGCGATCTCGGCCGACTCGCTCATGTGTTTGGTCCCGCGACCACGCCCGTCCTCTACCAAGATCTGCTCTTGATTCATCGCGGCCCGGGCGAACCAACGCACATTGTCGCGCTCGACAAGAGCACAGGCACGACGGTGTGGGACGCTGCCGAGACTGGCAAGAACGACAAGTTGTACGGTTCGTGGTCGACGCCGGTGATCTATCGAGCCGGAGATCACGACGAATTCGCGCTCTCGATGCCGGGGGAACTGAAGGGATACGATCCGCTGACGGGAGAAGAGCTTTGGCGATGCGCCGGCTTGGGGCCGAGCAATTATCCTGACACTGCGATCGGAGACGGCGTGCTGATCGGCGTCAGCGGCTTTCAGAAATCGATGATGGCCGTTCGCATGGGCGGCCGTGGCGACATCACGACGACCCATCGCCTGTGGCACGTCGAGAAAACTCAGCAGCGAATCGGTTCGGGTGTCGTCCGCGACGGTCATCTTTACGTCTCGAACGCGCCAGGTATCTGCGAGTGCATCGCCGTGAAGACCGGCGAAACGGTTTGGCAAGAGCGACTCGGCGGGAATCTGTGGGGATCAGTTTTGCTGGCCGCAGACCGACTGTACGTGAGCAACACGCAGGGCGAAGTGTTCGTCCTGGCAGCGAATCCCAAGTTCGAACTGACCGCCAAGAACTCCATCAACGAACACATCAAAGCCGCGATCGCGCCGTCTGACGGGCAGTTGTTCATTCGCACCTACGAGAACCTGTACTGCATCGGGCAGCGACGGCGCTGATTGATGACGCCGTTTTATCGCAACGCTAAGGTATACTGAAAATCCCGCCGTGAACCGGCTCCGCCTCGCCAGCCTCAAGCCCCAGTCAATCAAGCCCCAGTCAATCAAGCCCCAGTCAATCAAGCCCCAGCCAACGAAACTCGACCATGACCAGCCCATGCCGCAATCTCGATCGCCGCAGCTTTATCGGCATCTCGATGCGTGGACTGGCTGGGCTGGGAGTGGCTTCGTCGGTCGAACATGCCGTCGCCACGCAGGCTCGCGCGGCGCAGGCCAAAAGTGTGTTGGTCATCTTCGAACAAGGTGGCATCTCGCACACGGACACCTGGGATCCGAAGCCTGACACGAATCCCGTTCATCGATCGCCTTTCAAGCCGATCGCGACGTCAATACCCGGCGTGCAATTCACCGAGCTACTAAGTCGCACCGCGAAAGTCGCGGATAAACTGACGGTCGTTCGCTGCATGCGGCAGCCGAAACCAAACGTCGGTAACTCGCATCCGTTGGGATCGCAGTATATCTTCTCCGGCTCCGATCCAACCGGGCCGGTCGAGATGCCCGACATCGGGTCGGTCGTGTCGCAACAGCTCGGTACGTCGGCACGCCATCTGCCCGCCTATGTCTTCGAAGGCTCGGGTGAACAATCCAAAGAGTCTCGGCTCGGCTTTCTTCCCGCCAGTCACAAGGCCTTTCAGATTCAACACGGGAAGGTATCGGGATTGAAGCTGGAGGGAATTGCTCCCGCCCGCTTCCAACTTCGCCGCGAGCTATTGTCGAACCTAAACATCGGACTCATCGGCGAGGGCAAGCGTGATGTCCGCGCGATGGAAGAGTTTGCGGCTCAGGCCGAAGACATGCTGACCAATCCTGCCACGCTGGCTGCGTTCGATGTGGCTGGTGAACCGGATCACGTCAAGCAGCTCTACCATCCCAACGAGACAGATCGAACGCACCGCGGCGATCTCTATATGCTCGGACGAAAGCTGATCGAGTCGGGCGTGCGATTCGTGACGATCAACACGCAATGGCCATCCGACGGCAAACTTTGGCCAGGCGGAAGCAATATGAACTGGGATCATCACGACGCGATCTACTCCAATGACCACACGAACATCAAGGGCGGAGGAGCCGGCTCCGGCCGCTGGGGAATCGGCACATGGCCAATGATGCAGAGTACCGACTGGGCGTTCTCTGGCTTGATCACCGATCTGGACCAGCGCGGGTTGTTGGCCGAAACACTAGTCTGTTTCGTGACGGAATTCGGTCGCACGCCCAAGATTAACGAACGCCAAGGACGCGACCACTGGGTACATGCTTTTTCGATTGCCTTTGCCGGTGCAGGTGTGCCGCGAGGACAAGTTGTCGGCGAGACCGACAAGGACGGTGCCTACGTGACAAGTCCGATGGCTTATACCGTCGAGGACTTTGGAGCGACCGTCTATGCGAAACTTGGTATCGATGTCGCGGAGCCCATCTTTACTCCCGAAGATCGACCGATCTTCCTGGCGAAAGGCGGTCGCGCGATTCCCGAGGCATTCGCATGAATAGTCGTCTTTCGCTTCGAGGTTGTGACAAAAATCAGCCGCAGGGCGATCGCCCGCGGTTTCCCCGCAGGAACCGGACGCGAGCGCGTACCGGCTGATTTCGCTCCGAAAGGCGACACTTGAAAGAACCGAGGTGCGAGGCGTGACGAATTGGCTGGCCAGAGCGTTCCTAATTTGCGGTTTGTCCGCTGCCACGGCTAGTGCCGACGACCGGCGAATCGAACGTATCGAGACGACGCCCGCTCAACTGATGCTGTCGGGCGATCGAGCTGCATCACAAGTGCTTGTGACCGGCTTCGCGGCGAACGGCGATGTTGTTGACCTCACGCGAGCGGCGACATTCAGCGAGTCAGATGTCATCAGCATCGAGGCGGGGTATGCACGTTCAAAGCAAGATGGGAGCGACTCGATCGACGTTCGCGTTGGTGGCTTGAGCACCCAACTGCAGGTCACGGTGACTCGCTTTGCCGAACCGCAGCCTGTGTCGTTCCGTTGGGAGACACTTGCCATCTTGACGAAACAGGGTTGCAACAGCGGAGCATGTCACGGCAAGCCGAACGGGCGCGGGGCGCTGGAGCTGTCGCTGAACGCGTTCGATCCGAAGTTGGACGAGCGTAACTTGGTCCGTGGCTCGTTCGTTCGCTTCACCGAGCCACTGGTTCCGGAACAAAGTCTGTTGCTCAGAAAGCCGACACTGCGCATCCCGCATGGCGGCGGCAAGCGACTGCGCAAAGACGACGAGGCTTATTCGATCCTGCGACAGTGGATTTACGAAGGCTGTGTGATCGATTCTTCGGACGCTCCGACCTGTGTGAAAGTCGAGGTCGAGCCAGCGAGCCGTGTTATTCGGCTGGCCAATGAATCGGGGAAACAGCAAGTGCGAGTGCTCGCTCACTTCTCGGACGGCACCGCACGCGACGTCACGCGAATCGCCACGTACACGCTCTCGAATGACGCGGTCGCCGGAGTGGACGCTCATGGATTAGTGTCGGGTCGCGAGCGTGGACAGACCGCCGTTGTCGTGCGTTACCTGGACGACATCGTGTCAGCGTACTTCACCTTCGTTGCGGACGTTCCCGGATTCGAGTGGAATAATCCGCCCACACACAACTACGTCGACCGCTTTGTCCATGACAAGCTTCACCAGCTTCAGTATCTTCCGTCCGGCCGATGCGACGACGGCACGTTCCTGCGGCGGCTTTCATTGGATGTACGAGGTTTGCTGCCGACCGCTGAAGAAGCGAAAGCGTTCCTCGCGGATGACACTTCCGACAAACGACAGAAGCTGATCGACCAGTTCCTCGACGCGCCCGAGTACGCTCGATCCTGGGGACTGAAGATGGCGGACCTATTGCGGATCAACCGCGAAGTTCTCTCGCCTGATCAAGCGACCGCTTACAGCCAGTGGGTGTCCAAATCGGTCGAAACGAACATGCCCTACGATCGGTTCGCCGCGGAGCTGCTGACCGCGTCTGGTTCGACTTCCCAGGTTCCGCCGGCCAACTTCTTCCGCGTGACCAGCGATACGAAGATGGTGACGGAGACGGTCGCTCAAGTTTTCATGGGCTCGCGAATCATGTGTGCCCAATGCCATAACCATCCCTACGAAAGCTGGACGCAGGATAATTACTACCAGATGGCCTCCGCGTTCCACGAAGTGGATCGCAACCTAAGTGACGAGTCAAAGAAAAAGGAACTCCCCGCCCCCGGAAGCGAGGTCACAATCAGCCGCACACCGGGCCGTGCGATGAGTAACCCTCGCACGGGAATCGAACAAAAGCCGTGGCCAACGCACGTCATCCGTTCGGTCGACGAGGACAAGCGGGTGGCCTTTGTTCAGTGGCTAACGTCCGCCGACAACACGTACTTCGCTCGCGTTGCCGTCAACCGAATCTGGTCGCATTTGATAGGGCGAGGCCTCGTCGAACCGGTCGATGATTTCCGCTCGTCCAATCCTCCGGTCAACGTTGAATTGCTGGACGCTCTTGCCAACGATTTCGCCGCGTCCGGCTTCGATCGCAAGCACATCCTCCGAGTGATTCTCAACAGTCAGACCTACCAACGCAGCTCGGACACAAACAAGTTCAACGAGACGGATGAGGAACTGTTCTCTCACGCCCGTGTCCGATTGCTTTCCGCCGAGCAGATGCAGGACGCGATCACGCGACTCTGCGACGGCGGTGACCAGTTCGCGAAATTCGAGCAGGAACTCGCGGCCGCGGAAGTCGAGTTGAACCGTGGTGACCTGGATGATGCAACGCGTGAGGAAAAAGAGAAAACTCGCGCTGCCGCGCGGCAGCGATTCGAATCTTACTACATGACTCAGCAGCCGTATCCCCATTTGACGACGTTTCTCAAGGCTTTCGGCCAGCCCGAACGTAAAACAGCTTGCGAGTGTGAACGTCGCGAGGAAGCGAGTCTCGATCAGGCGTTGCAACTCATGAACAGCGGCTTGATTCGTGATAATGTCAATCGAGCGCGCGAGCGACTTCAGACCCTTCCTGACCACCAACTCGTCGAACAGCTTTACTCGAGTGCCTTTAGCCGAGCGCCTCGGCCGCAAGAACGCATGGCGGTCTTGAGTCATCTCGAGTCAGCCGAGGACCGAGGTCAGGCGATCGAGAACGTCGTGTGGGCTTTGATCAACACCAACGAGTTTATGTTTCAACACTGATTGCCAGACATGCGAATTCTCATTGCCATCCTGTTCTGCTTGTCTGCCAGAGTCGCGGCGGACGAAGTCAGTTTCAGCCGACAGCTTGCTCCGATTTTGTTGCAACGGTGCCTCGGCTGCCATGACAATCGAAAGACCGAGGGCCGCTATGCGTTGCACACGTTCGAAATGTTTCTCAAGCCCGGCGACAGCGGCGAGTCTCCAATCGTCGCCGGCCGTCCAGAGGACAGCTATCTCTTTGCGAAGTTGACCGACGCCGACGCCGATGTGCGAATGCCGCAAGAAGACGACGCACTCAGTCCCGAAGCGATAAACTTATTCAAGCAGTGGATCGAACAGGGAGCCAGGTTCGACGGACCAAGCAAGTCCGACCGCCTAGTGAACTTGCTGCCGCCACGCACGCATCCGTTGCCGCCCGTGAGTTATCGCACGCCACTTCCGATCTTTGCGCTGAAGTTCTCGCCGGACGGCAAGTCGCTATACACCGGCGGCTGGCACGAGTTGCTTGTGTGGGACGTTGCATCTGGCGGGCTGAAACAGCGTGTCACCGGCCTACCGCAACGAATCCACTGCATCGAATTCAGCCCGGACCAACGGATGCTTGCGGTCGGCGGCGGCGCTCCGGGTGAGTACGGCGAGATTCGACTCGTCGATGTTGCCAGACTCGCCATGACCGACGATCTTCCCCACGACCACGATCTGTTGGCCGCTTGGGAGGATGTCGTACTCGACTTGACATTCGCGCCCGACGGCCGTTCGTTGATCGTCGGTGGAGCCGACAATTCCGTGCGTGCCTATGACATGACGACGCGCGAAGAAACATGGCGCACCACACAGCACATCGATTGGGTAACAGCTGTCGATGTGACCGATTATCGCTTCGCGGAGCGACGGGTCTCCAACGAAGGTATGGCGGAATTCTTCACGCTTGACGAACACGAAGCGAACAGCGGCTCGCACATCCAGCAACGCTGGCAGTTCTCCGATGGTCACTTCATCGTTCGCGAAGCGAACTGGGAGCTTGAAGCCCGCGCCGTCTCAAGCGACGAACCGCCATCCGTCAAAGCTCTCACGAAGATCACGATCACCGGGATCGGCAAGACCTACAAAGCCGAACGCGAGACTTTCTCCGGCGACGCAGTGCAGGATCACGCCAAAACGATCGAATACCTGAACAGGCTACAGGCAACGTGGCCACAGGACTTGGCTGGCACCGAGTTCGTGGTGTCCTCTTCAAAGGATCGCACGGTCAAGGTGTTCTCGCGATCGGATGGGAAGCTGTTCACGACCTACAAGGGCCATCGCCGCGAATACGGACCGTTGGCGGGGCTTCATCGTGTGTTCGGCGTTCAAGCCGAGCCTGGCTCGCGCCGCATTTGGTCCGGCGGCGAAGGGAAACACTTTCACGGCTGGAATCCCGTGACGGTGCGCGACGAAGACGGCACGGCTGCCGACATGGAAGCCCGCTTTGCCAAGGAGTACTCCATCGACCTCATCCACCACGATTTTCCTGACCCAGTTTTCTCGCTTCGTCGCAGCGGCAACCATCTCTTCGCCGCCTCCGCCAACGGCCAGGTCAAACAGTTTGCCATCACTGGCCCCGACGCCCTTTTTGACGTCAAGCAAGTCTCGACTTTACACACGTACATTGGCCACTCCGACCATCTGTTTGCCATCGACGTGAGCAATGTCAAATCGCTCGTCGCCTCGGCCGGCTTCACCGGCGAGGTAGTGATCTGGGACGGGGGCACCGGCGAGGAGCTGACTCGTTTTATGGCCGCACCACGCTTGGCAGTCGACTGAGCTGTCTAGATCAGCCGACGCTACCTACTCTGGAAACACCGGCCCCGACGAATCAGAATGGCTGTTTCAATTCGCACGCCGGCCCAACGAGAAGGATGGACCATGCCAAAGAACGTGTTGACTCGCCGGATCGTCGTTTTATGTGTCTTAGGAACTTTTGCTCTGACTTCAGCCGCTGCGGCTGACCGGCCAAACATTCTCTTCGCCATCGCCGACGATGCCTCCTACCCGCACATGGGAGCGTACGGGACGGAGTGGGTGAAGACGCCGGGGTTTGATCGTGTGGCGAAGGAAGGGCTGCTTTTCACGCACGCGTACACGCCGAATGCGAAATGTGCTCCGTCGCGGGCGTGCATCCTGACCGGGCGAAACACGTGGCAATTGAAAGAAGCTTGCAATCATATCCCGTTCTTTCCACCCGAGTTCAAAACCTATGCGGAAGCTCTCGGCGAGCACGGCTACTTTGTCGGCAAGACCGCGAAAGGATGGGCACCGGGCATCGCGAACGATGCGGATGGCAAGCCTCGCCAATTGACCGGCCAATCGTTCGACAAGCGGCGCGCGACGCCTCCGACGAAGCAGATCAACGCCACCGACTACGCGGCGAACTTCAAGGACTTTCTCGATGCCCAGCCGGACGATCAACCGTTCTGCTTCTGGTATGGCAGCACGGAACCGCACCGGGCGTACGAGTATGGCGCGGGTGTGAACAAGGGGGGCAAGCGGCTTTCCGACATCGACAAGGTTCCTGCCTTCTGGCCCGATAACGACATCGTCCGCAACGACATGCTCGACTATGCGTTCGAGATTGAACACTTCGACCGCCACTTGGTCCGCATGATTGCGGAATTGGAATCGCGCGGCCAACTTGATGACACGATCGTCGTCGTCACGGCCGACAACGGAATGCCCTTTCCTCGGATCAAAGGACAAGAGTACGAGTTGTCGAATCATCTGCCGTTGGCGGTGATGTGGCCGCAGGGAATCAAGAGCCCCGGCCGGAGGATCGACGACTACGTGAGCTTCATCGACTTCGCCCCGACGTTTATCGAAGCCGCCGGACTCTCGTGGGACGAAGCGGGTATGCAGCCGACACCCGGCCGGAGCTTGTCCGACATCTTTGCGTCTGACAAATCCGGGCAGGTAAACCCGGCCCGCGACCATGTGTTGATCGGCAAGGAACGCCACGACATCGGACGTCCGCACGATTGGGGCTATCCGGTGCGCGGAATCGTCAAGGGTGACATGCTCTACTTGCAAAACTTCGAGACTTCACGCTGGCCGGCCGGTAACCCCGAGACCGGCTACCTGAACTGCGACGGCAGCCCGACCAAGACCGAGATCCTTCAGATGCGGCGCGACGGTTCCAACGAAACCTTTTGGAAGCTTTCCTTCGGCAAGCGTGTTGCCGAAGAGATGTTCGACGTGAAGAGCGACCGCGAGTGTATGAATAATCTGGCAACAGAAACCGGCTACGGCGAAATGAAAGAAAAACTCCGCGGGCAGATGCTCGCCGAGTTAACACAACAAGCCGACCCGCGCGTTCTCGGTAACGGCAAGATCTTCGACGAGTACATCTATGCCAACGAAGGCACTCGCGGCTTCTACGAGCGATACCTGCAAGGCGAGAAGCTCAACGCTGGCTGGGTGAACAAATCGGACTTTGAAGAAGGGCCGCTGGATTAGAGAGGCCGCACGGGTGTGGACTTCAGAACGATCCACCCCAGACGCTGTTGCTGGCGTAGACGCTGTAGAGAATCACGGCCAGCATCACCAGGCAGATCCAGCGTTCGGGGCCTTCGGTGGTCGGGGTGACGAACAGCAGCCCCACCGCGAGGACCATCGTTCCGAACAGGAACGCGAGCTGACGCCAATACCCCCACACGCGATCGTTCGCGTCGGCGTCCTCGGCGGCGATCTTGTAGTCCGCCCATTTGCCGCGGCGGAGATCGCGTTGCTCCGCTGTTTTTTCGCGATCTAACTTGGCCATCTCTTCGGGCAAGTTGTTTAACCTTTGCTGCTCGGCGTTATTGAGATCGCTGCGTTTGCGCAACGATTGCTGCTCGTCTTCCAACAGGCTCTTCGCCCGATCCCAACTTCGTTGGAATTCAGATTCAGCAATCTCAGCGAGAGCCTGCAACCTTGCGGCCTTGCGAACGCCTAGCGAATCGCAGCCACGAGACATCAAGACGATCAAGACTCCCAGGACAACTAACCCTCGTCCGACCGAGCGGATCAACTGAGGCACGTCCAGATCGGGCGGGAGCGAAGGACGCGCGCTAGCCGGCTTTGGCGTCGGTGTACCATTATCCTTGGTGGCGGGAGCCGTTTTCTTTTCCGGCTCTTGGCCCTTCTTCTTGTTCTGAGGAAAGAGTTCGTCGACGTCGCTCGCCGGGAGCCAGTTCTCCATCCCTTCTTTCCAAACCAGATCGTCACGGCGCAACGCTCCCGTTGCCGCCAGGGCCTTAATCTGGGCGGACGAGATCGGCCCCTGCTCGGACTCGCCGCGAGCGTAATACCATATCGAATCGGACATTCGGATGCTCCGTACTGCGTGCGATTGTACACAGAGCGCGATCCGAATCACAGCGTCCCCGCGGCGACAATTCCACCTCTCGCCAAATCTGTCAACGACGACACGATCCCGCTTCCAGCAAACGACGACAACTCGTCCGTATCACGATGACGCTGCGTCTCGGCGAATCCAGTGCGGGATACCACTTCTTACTGTTCTTGCTGTCGTTGGAACGAGCGATCCGTCGACGGAGTATCTCGACCGAAATGCTGCTCCGCTCCAGCTCTGACCGCGCTAGCCCGGATTATTCGTGCCACGGCTGTGTCGGCCGTGTTTTCCGTACACTCACGGCTGACACAGCCGTGGCACGAAACTCGCGGTGTTTTAGGTAAGATAGTATCAACGTCATTATCACAAACAGCTTACAACGAACGCCGCTGCGTTCATGAATAATCCGCGCTAGACAAAACGTACGACTCGGGGCCTGTAGGTCTTGTCATCTGGTCAAGAAAGAACTGTTTGCCAGGACGCCAACTCGGTGATAGTATCTGCTGAGTCGGGGATAAAACCGCTGATATGGGATTCTCACGGGCAAACCCAGTGATAATTACTAATGTTCGGCGAACCGAGGCCGAGACGCGACCGTACATCAAGGTGGGAATCAATCGACGAGGAAAACTTCGACATGTCTGGGATCTCGAAACGCCGCGAACGACGATGGCGGGCACAGATTACCTTGCCATCTGTTTTCGTGATTGTCGCAGCCGTTGCCGCTTTCTTTGCCTGTAAGCGCGCCCAATCCGTCGCACTTGAGAAGCAGCGAATCGTTCTCGAAGATCTGAAAGAGTTCGAACCTGATGCAAGTTGGAATTCCGACGGGATCTGGTGCCTCCAATTCCGGGCTGGCGCTCGAATGCTCGATGATGAACATATGGCGAAGTTGGGAGCATTGCCGGAACTTTGGGCGATCGACCTTCGGGAAACACAGATCACAGACGAGGGATTGGAGCATGTTGCCTCGCTTCCGAACATCCGATGGGTAGTGCTCCCTCGTGTCGGCATCACGGATCACGGTATCGGCGAACTAAAAACACGACGCCCTGACATCAAGGTCGTCGGCTTTCCTCCGTGATCGCCGAACAAGTAAAGCTTTGACTTCGCGAGTCTTCGAGCCGAAGGACCAGTCCGCGTTCGCGACACGTGCGTACCCGGCGCATTGCAGACCGAGGCTCGCACACGCCACGAACTGGATTCGCTCGCTGAGCACTCGGTTCGGAGAACGCAATTCGGTCTTCGGCATCGGATCACTACGCAGGTCGGATTACATCGATCAGTCCGTACAAGCATCATAGCTCACGCTTTGAAGGCTCCGAGCAAATGAATCAGCGAACTTTGACCGATAGAAGTCGTGTCGCTGTGATTCGTGCAGGTCGCGATATTGTTTCGCCGCAGAAACCTTGGATCGCCTAGTCGCAGTGCCTGGTTTGTGGGTGCCCATCTTCGATAGTTATCACTTCTGCTCCTGCTTCAACTTCTCGACAGCCGCGGCGATTTGTTCGGTGGTGAAGTCCGATTGGCACGCCGATTTTAGCTTACGCCCCGGCTGATCCATGGAAGGCTGGGTCGCGACCCAAGCCTACGGCTCGCAACGCGGTGGGTCACGACGCAGTAGGGCTTGATAGCCTGCCTGCTCGAAATGCTGGTCCCACGCCAAGGCTGCGGAGATGCTTCGCTCGCGCATGATGACAAAGGACGCGCAATCCGTCAGCGACCATTGTTTGTCCGGCCTCTGACGGTGCATGTCCAGTGCGGCATTCATCAATATGGGAGCAGCATCGATCCATTCGTAACCGGCTTCGGATCGGATGTACTCGACCCAAGCGTGTACCTTCGGGCGATCGATCGGCATAGAAAAGTAGTTGATCGTTTCCCAGACGACATACTCTGAAACCAGCAGCCGCTCATTGACAGCCAGAGACCAAGCAACCGCTCGTGCATGCAGTTGATCGCGCGGGTTCAAGATCGCGATGAAGTACCCCGTATCGACGAAAATCATAGCTGCTTGGGCGTGCCGTAAAGGTAGTGGTCGTGCTGGGCCGCGCCGTCGCTGGACAATGCGGGATTCTCCGGAAACTGGCTTGCCAGTTCCGCCATTTTGCTCATGCGAAACGGTGTGTCGGGTTGCTTGGCATCGCCGGACAAAGCCGACGACACAGGCTCGACGCGAACGACCGTTCCCTCCGCGAGATGAACCCCTGCTTCCAACACGATGACTCCGCCTTTGACTTCACCCTGATAAGTCATCCTCGGTCTCCGCTTACCTTGTTTGAATCTTGGTTGCCGATGCTACCCCGATTGTATCCGACGCAAGGGGCCACTCGCCAGTTCAAACATCCGCCCGAAGTTGTACAGTTTGCTCGTAGGGTGTGTGCAACACACCATCCGTTCCGCCGCTGGTGCATTTCATGCACCCTACATTGGCTATCTTCACCGCGAAGCGGTTCGACAACAGAGCCTAGGGTCGCGCTCCGCCGCGCACCCTAGGATTGTTGAACGACGGATCGTATACGCTGAAGGCGTTACACAAATCGCACCGTCCGTAAGCTTTGTATAACGCCTTCAGCGTAAACGATTGTTGGCTTTGCGAACCCAGGGTGCGAGGCAGACCGCGACCCTGGGCTTCGATGTGAAACCGCGTTGCGGTAAAGAGTGAAGAGAGGAACGATTTGGTCTCCATCAAACGGCGACTCCAACATCCTGCACGAGGCCACTCTGGGGAACAAACCCAGCCAGTTGCGCGATTCGATGTTCAAAGTCGCTTTCCATGCGGGCGCATCACTCCTGAAGTGTCATGCTTTGTTCCAGGAAGCGGGTGACATGGTGTTATTCGCGATAATCGGGACAGAAGCTTTACACGCCGATAATCGCGGAATATTACAATCCGACGCGGGCGATATCCGCGATAATCGCGGATACTAAATTGTTCGGACAGAAAAGATGAAAGCCAATGGCATCGGTTTATCTCGAGACGTCCGTCATTGGCTACTTGGCATCGCGTCCTGCCGTGGACATCATCTTTGCTGCAAACCAACTCATGACTCGTGAATGGTGGAACGATCACCGGACGAGGTTCGAGCTGTTTGCATCACAGGCCGTTGTGGACGAATGCTCTGCTGGTGATCCGGCGGCCGCACAAGAACGACTTGTTTTTCTGATTGGGATTCCTGTACTGACGATTAATGCAGCGACTCGAAATCTCGCTCAGGAACTGCTGCTCCACGTTGGATTGCCAGCAAAGGCTGCGGTTGACGCCGTTCATATCGCGACTGCCGCCTTGAATAAAATCGACTATCTGTTGACTTGGAACTGCAAGCATATCGCCAATCCGGCGTTTCGGCGTAAAATTGAAGACGTGCTCGATGACGCTGGTCTTCGTTCGCCGGTCATTTGCACGCCGCAGGAGATGCTAAATGTTTGATGACCCAATTGTCCTCGAAACCCGCCAGCACCGCGAAGAATACGCGGCGTCACTTGGCTACGACCTGGATCGAATTGTTGCCGACCTGCAGTCACGGCAGGGCTGTGATGGTCGCCTGGTTGTTGACCGAACGTCCCATGGAAAGTCCGAGCAATCGGAGGCAGGGGAGACCTCGGCGCAGTCGGTTCCGAATTCAGACTCTACTTCTCGGTCCCCGTGATTCGGGGCGTTAGCACGGAAGGTTCTCGGCACCGATGGACCGTTTCGCGAAGGACAATTGACTTGCATGACTCAATGCGGCCTTACATCACCGAAATGCACGAATCCAACAGAATCCTCACCAGCGTTCTGCGGGCCGATGACGGCACGATTGACCGACGGCCATCACAAACAAGCAACGCTATCGGAGAACCAACGCACATTATGTCATGCACAGCATGACCTACTTCACTGGTTAGGCCGCATATCTACCCGATCTCTGAGAGAGCCAAATCATGACGCACGAAGTTAAGAAGGCGACGCCAGTTCGGCTGCGCGCTGTCGGGCTTGACGAGCGGTGGCTGCAAGATCGGATTGAGGAAGACCCGTCGATTCTAGGTTTGGGCGACATTCAGCTTATGAAACGGGAGAAGTCGCAGCCGACTGGCGGCCGAATCGACTTCGTCATGTACGACCCAGATCAAGAACTTCGCTTCGAGGTTGAAGTGATGTTGGGCACTCTCAATGAGAGCCACATCATCCGGACGATCGAATACTGGGATATCGAGCGCCAGCGATACCCCGACTATGATCACCGCGCAGTCATCGTCGCTGAGGAGATTACTGCGCGATTCTTCAACGTAATCCGACTTTTGAACCGCGCCGTTCCGTTGATCGCCATCCAGCTCAACGCGTTGACGGTTGACGATGCCATCGTCCTGCACTTCACCAAAGTCCTAGATGTCTACCAAGAGGCTGGATGTGAAGTTGAGGTGGACGGCGGGCAGGTAGATCGTCGCTACTGGGAAAAGCGGGCCAGCGCGGGTTCACTGGAGGCCCTGGACAAGATTTTGTCTTTGGTTCAAAGCAGCATTTCTACGCCACGAGTGACGTACAACAAAAACCACATTGCTCTCGGAACCACAGGTGTCAATTTCTGCTGGTTTCATCCACCGAAAGAGGCGGGCCACTGCCACCTCCGTGTCAGAGCTCGTGCCGAGTCGCGAGATGAGATCATCAAGAAGTTCTCTGAGACAGGGCTCTATGTACGCCCATTCCAGGCTGAGCTCATCACTTTCAAGCTCGCGGCAGCCGATGTCGAGCGGTATCGCTCTCTAATCGAAGAGACGTTCCGCATTTGCGAGGCCCAATCCAGAAATGGCGACAGTGCGGCCTAACGAATATCAATCTATCCGTCTGACGACAGACGGTTAGATTGATATTCGTTGGGCCGACATGACAAAGGAGGAGTGACATGAATTGGCGCGAAGACTTCGATGAGTCGCTGCTCGATCAAGAAGCTCTGGCGTACCTCGTTGAGTACGAGTTAGATGATCCGGCCGCAGGCATAACCCAGCGTGTCATAACGCACGGCTTGAGCGTGCTGACCGAAAAGCAACTCCACGTCTTCAAGAAGTACGTAGTGGATGAATGGCTGAACCAGAAGTGTCAATGCGGCAATCACAGTGTCGAGGGGGACGAACTCATCGGACTGTGGGTGAACGATGGATACTGTGGTCGCTGTGCCGACCGGATGGAGAAGGACGCACGGCGAGGAACCTGAGCAAACCGGAGCCGAACAATCGGCCGCAGACGACACTTGACAGCCGCGCGGACGTGGCTGCCAAGTGCGCCTGAGCCGCAACGTTCGGACACCAGATTGAAAACCACGACAGACCGAAACTCGACACACCTTGCCGGTGAGTACTTCGTTGCGGCGGAACTCTGTCGAATGGGCTACAGCGTTGGGATGACCATCGGAAATGCCAAAGCCATTGACATCCTCGTGGAGAAGGATGGTCGGATGATTCCTGTGCAAGTCAAAGCGATAAAGGAAAAGAAGAGCGTCGGATGGCCGATGATGAAGGACAAGGTCCGGCAAGACGTCATGTACGTATTCGTCCTGCTCAATCCATCGGGTATGAAACCGGATTATTACGTCGCCACAGGTAAGGAGGCCAAGGCGAAGGTCAAACAATATAAAACGAGAGGCATCATTGCTCTCTCGTCGCTCAATTCACCAGACTTTTTAGAACGCTGGGATAAGATCTGAGTCCGAATCGGGTAGCCGGGAGTGCTTAGCTCCCGGCCCTCACAGCACCACGGCATGCGGGTCCGCACCGGGCGGTTCAGGCGGGGACTAACGCGGGAGATGGTGCGCAGATGCTTTGCCTTCCGGATAGTGAGTGTTGACCCAATGTTCCTTCAGTGAGGTGACGCCTTGCTGGTTGAGCCAATCACGTCCCGATCATGCAAGCTCACGACCAAATGGAAGAATGAGCTGGCTAAATGACCGAAGGACAGCGCCAAATCACCGAACGGCAGGGCCAAACGGTAAAACGCCAACGCCAAACGGAACAACGCCAGCGTCAAACGGCCACTCGGTTCGGAGAACGCAGATCGGTCTTCGGCATCGGATCACTACGCGGGTCGGATTGAATCGGTCAGTCCTTACAAGCATTGCTCACGCTTCATAAGATTTGCGCACATTTGGCCCCGGCTGGACAACGGATGATAGCCCTTGTCCTTACCCACATTTCTCATAGCTGCGAAGCAGCGACATGCGATAGCCTGGGACGCTAGTCCCAGGAAAGGAAGCCGGATCAGGACCGAGTCGCGAAGCGACGGCAGGTGAGAGTAGCATCGCACGCACCAGTGAGCATGCCGCCGCTTCGCGGCTCCCGAGCGCCTTTTGCCAAGTTCCCCTGGGACGCGCGTCCCAGGCTATCACTTGCCGTCACGTCGCGACTAAGAAGCTGTGGGGCAGGACAACGCCTTACTTGCCGCACGAGATCATTCCGGTGATACTGCTTCGGACATGCGCCTCCGAGTAGAACCCGGACGATGGCCTTCCAAGGCCGTCGTGAAGCAGTCGACGGCCTTGGAAGGCCATCGTACAGAAACAACTCACCTCACCATGATCGACGTCAACGTCTACCTATCGCACTGGCCGGCGCGACGCTTGCCGTTCGACGATACGCCGCAGCTCGTGCAAAAGCTCAAGGAAGCCGGCGTCACGCAAGCTTGGGCCGGCAGCTTCGATGGCTTGCTGCACAAAGACATCGCGGCTGTGAACTCGCGACTCGCTGCCGCATGTACCGACGAAGGCGCGGGGCTGCTGCTGCCGTTCGGTTCGGTCAACCCGACGCTTCCCGATTGGCAAGACGACCTGCGGCGGTGCGCGGAAGAACACAAGATGCCGGGCATTCGGCTGCATCCGAACTATCACGGCTATCCGCTCGACGATCCGCGGTTTGGCGAACTGCTGGACCTGGCGGACAAGCGGAGCTTGATCGTGCAAATCGCCGTCAAGATGGAAGACGAGCGGACTCAGCATCGCCTGCTGCGAGTCGAGCCGGTCGAGACGGCACCGCTGGTCGAGCACCTCAAGGCTCGCCCCAAGCTGCGGGTCGTCTTGATGAATTCATTGCGAACGCTTCGGAGCGACACGATCAGCCAGCTTGCCGCCGCCGGACTCGCCTATTTCGAGATCTCGATGCAGGAGGGCGTCGGCGGTCTGACCACGCTGTTGGAGCACGCCCCGTTGGACCGCGTCTTATTTGGTTCTTACTTTCCGTTCTTTTATCTTGAATCTGCCCTACTGAAGCTGCGAGAATCAGAGTTGGCTCAGTTTCAGCTCGACGCGATCGCCCGCGAGAACGCGGCGCGGCTGCTGAGCCTCGCCGATTAACGCACACCAACCCACACCGCCCCACCATCCCGCCACTCCCCGAAGCGAAAGAAGGCTTACTTCGATGTTCATGCGTACGATGCTCTTCACGATGTCGTTGGCGTTCGCCGCGACATGTGCCATCCCGCCGGAAACGACTTTGGCTCAAGACGCCTGGAAAGAAGTCGCGGTTCCCGACGTCTGGAAGAATCCGCCGATGGGAGTCGGAGGATACTCGTGGTACCGCTGCGCCGTCCGCATTCCCGCCGAGTGGGAAGGCCGCAAGCTGTCTCTCTTTTCCGAGCCAGTGGATGACGCACGCGAAGTTTACTTGAACGGCACGCGGGTGGGCGGTGCCGGCCAGTTCCCGCCGAACTTCCGCAGTGGACTCGGCAGCGAGTCGCGCCAGGCGGTCGATCCAGCCGTCTTGAACTTCGGCGGACTGAACACGCTGGCCATCCGCGTTTACAGCAGCGACGCGCGAACGGGTTTTAATGTTGCGGCTCCCGCGCTCTTTGCCGGTGACCGAGCGATGCGATTCAATGGCACGTGGCAGTTTCAAGGCGGCGACGATCCCGCGTGGGCCAAGGCCAATGCCGCAGCCGCCTTCTCGGAAAAGACAACTCGCGACGATGTCCTCTCGGCGGACGAAGTCGAAGCGATCCTCCGCCGCCTGCCCGGCGAAGAAGGACCGCTGTCGGTGGCCGACGCGCTCAAGAAGTTTCACACGCCGGACGATCTCGTCATCGAACCGGTGCTCAGCGAGCCGGAGATCGGCCAGCCGCTGTTCATGGATTTTGACGAGCGCGGCCGAATGTGGGTGTTGAACTACAAGCAATACCCGACGCCCGCCGGGCTGAACGTCGTCAGCCGCGACAAGTTTCTTCGCGCTGTGTACGACAAAGTCCCGCCGCCGCCCCCGAATCATTTTCCCGGCCGCGACAAGATCACGATCCACGAGGACACCGACGGCGACGGCAAGTACGACAAGCACAAGACGTTCATCGACGGGTTGAGCATCGCAGTGTCGTTCGCCCGCGGACGCGGCGGCGTGTTCGTCATGAATCCGCCATACCTGCTGTTTTATCCAGATGCGGACAAGGACGATGTGCCGGACGGCGATCCCGAGGTATTGCTCGAAGGATTTGGGATCGAAGACCCGCATTCGGTCGCGGCCAATTTGCGTTGGGGACCGGACGGTTGGATCTATGCGTCGCAAGGGAGCACGGTGACCGGGCAGATCAAGCGTTACGGCAGTAAGGAGAAGCCGGTGCATTCGATGGGCCAGCTGATCTGGCGGTATCATCCCGAATCGCGCCGGTACGAGATCTTCGCGGAAGGAGGCGGCAACACGTTCGGCGTCGAGATCGATTCGAAGGGGCGTGTCTACTCGGGACATAACGGCGGCGACACGCGCGGCTTCCATTACGTGCCAGGCGGCTACTATCAAAAGAGTTTCGGCAAGCACGGCGAGTTGACGAATCCGTATGCCTTCGGCTACTTCGCGGCGATGGAACACCATTCGGTCCCGCGGTTCACGCACACTTATGTCATCTACGAAGGGGCGGCACTGTCGGCGAAGTACGCCGGCAAGTTGTTTGGTGCTGGGCCGCTGCAAAGCGAAGTTGTCATCAGCGACGTGCAGCCCAAGGGTACGACGTTCACGACCAAAGACATCGACCGGGCCATTACGAGCGACGATCCGTGGTTCCGCCCCGTCGAAATCAAAGTCGGCCCCGACGGTGCGATCTACGTCGCTGACTTCTATGAGCAACGCATCGACCACGCCAGTCATCACCAAGGCCGCGTGACACCGGACACGGGACGCATCTATCGTCTTCGCGCGCCGGAAGCCGAGCCGGTGCAGCCTTACGATTACTCAAAGCTCTCCGCCCTGCAGTTGCTTGATGTCTTGAAGAACGAGAACAAACTGCATCGCCAGATTGCCATGCGCCTATTGGGCGACCTGCGCGATTCGTCGATCGTGCCGACGCTCGACAAGCTGTTGTTCGAGACCGATGGACAATTGGCCTTGGAATACCTCTGGGCGTTGAATCTGTCGGGAGGTTTTAACGAAGCGCTGGCGATTCGGGCGTTGCAACACAAAGATCCGTACGTCCGCTGCTGGACCGTGCGGCTGCTGTGTGACGATCACGAAGTTTCCGGCTTGCTCGCGACGCAACTCGCGGCGCTGGCGCAAACCGAGCCGCATGTCGAGGCCCGCTGCCAACTTGCTTGCTCGGCACGGCGGCTGCCCGCGCCGCAAGCGATCCCGATCGTGAGAAGCTTGTTGCATCGGGACGAAGACGTCGACGACCCGTATAACCCGCTGCTGATCTGGTGGGCGATCGAAGCGAAGGCCGACGAAGGGCGCGAGCAACTCGTCGAGATGTTCCGCGATCCGAATCTCTGGAGCCTGCCGCTGGTCAAACAACACATCGCCGAGCGCGTGATGCGACGCTACGCCATGGCCGGGACGCGTCGCGATCTCATCACGTGTGCGCAACTGTTCGAGCTTGCGCCCACACCCGACGATGCAAAGACGCTGCTGCAAGGCTTTGAAACGGCGTTCTCCGGCCGCACGCTCAGCGATCTGCCCGACGAATTGGTCGCCGCGTTGACGAAAGTCGGCGGCGGTTCGCTGGCGCTGCGATTGCGCCGCGGCGACGCAGCGGCGCTGGAAGAAGCCTTGAAGCTGGCGGCTGACGAGAAGACCGATGTCAAGCGGCGAGTCGAAGTGATTCAAGTTCTCGGTCAGATCCGTCAAGAGCGAGCCGTCGACGTGCTGCTTCACGTGCTCGCCACAACGAAGCAGGCGGATGTGCAGGCGGCGGCGTTGACTGCGCTGCAACCGTACGAGTCGGCGGAGATTGGCAAGTCGATCGCAAAACTCCACAATTCGCTATCCGGCGACGTGCAGCGGATCGCGCAAGGCGTGTTGGCCAGCCGCCAGACTTGGGCCGTAAGCTTGCTCGCCGAAGTCGATGCCGGCCACATCAAGCCGGCTGCCATCCCGGCCGCCGTGCTGCAAAAGCTGCTGTTTCACAAGGACAACCGGATCGCCGGACTCGTCCGCAAACACTGGGGTGACGTGCAGTCGGCGACGACGGATGAAATGCGAAGTGAAATCGAGCGGCTGCAGGGTCTGCTGACCGGCACCGTGGGCAATCCTTATCGCGGCAAACAGCTGTTCCTGAACAACTGCGGCAAGTGTCATCAGCTGTTCACGGACGGCGGCCAGATCGGCCCCAATCTGACGCCGTACAAGCGGGATGATTTACGCGGCATCCTGATGAACGTCGTCAATCCCAGCTTGGAGATCCGCGAAGGCTTCGAGAACTTTGTCGTCTTCACCGCGGACGGTCGGACGCTGAACGGGTTCGTCGAGGAACAAGACAACCGCGTCGTCGTGCTGAAAGGTGCCGACGGCCAACGCTTGCTCATCCCGCGCGACGAGATTGAGGAGATGGCGGCGATTCGCACTTCGATCATGCCCGAAGGAACCCTCAAGCCGCTCAACGATCAACAGCTCCGCGACCTGTTTGCGTACCTCCGCGCGACGCAGCCGCTGCCGTGACTTTAATTGAGCAGCATAGGTTTCGACGCAGGAAGAAATATCGAATATCGAACAAGGAATGTCGAATGCCGAAGTGAAGACCCAGACTCGGTTCTTCCTTCAACATTCCTTGTTCGGTGTTCGACATTCGATCCCCACCGAACGTGTTCCCTTCGCCTTCAGCCCGCGCTACCAAGGCCATCTCGCACGATCGTCCCGATCAATAACGCGCCGATCACAAGCAGCAGATAAGCGATGAGGCGCGAAAATCGTGCTCCTTCAATCCGCTTGTTGATCTCGCGGCCGACAACTGCGGCGACGATCAGGAATGGAATGGCGACGAGGAAACTCTTGACGACCAACGGTGTCCAAAGCTTGTTCGCGGAATGAAGGCCAGCGACGGTAAGACTGACCGGAAAGAAGACGGCTTGCAACGTGATGCGAAAGCGCTGCGCCGGCCACTGGCGGAGCGTGCCGAAGATGACCATGGGCGGACCGAACGCGTTGTAGGCACCACCGAGCACTCCCGAGATGAATCCGAATCCAAACCCCGGCACGTTGCTGTTCAGCTTCGCCATCGTGGGGCTTATCAAGTTGTAGAGTGCGAACGAGATCACCACGGCGGCCAGCACGAATTTGACGGCCGACTCGGGGACGTTCACCAAGACGTACACTCCGAGCGGGACTCCCAGCAATGCTCCGCTGAGCATGTATCCGGCGGCGGCCCACTCGATGTGGCCCCATTTCGTGGTTAGCAGAATCGCGGTCGCGTTGAAGATCGACGTCAACGCCACCATCGCCGCTGCGTCTTTCACGCCCACGACCATCGATAACAGCGGCATTGCGACGAGCGCTTCGCCGAACCCAAACGTCGATCGAGTCAGACAAGCCGCGAAGAGAATAGCGACAGTTAGGAGGATCTCGAGATCAATCAACTTGCGTCGCCTTTGGCTTCCTACCGGTTTCCTGGATTCACTTCGCCAAGGCCTCGATTGTGGCGTCCTCCTCCAACTCCGTCCAGCCGTCACAACCGCTACACGGCGAACAACCGTCCGCCCTTCGCTAACAGAATTGCCTTTCCTAATGCGGAGAGTTTACCAAGTCCCTGTCTCGCGTCCGATAAGTCAGTGGTGTGATACTCCCTCTCCCCGTACCTATTCGCTCCGGAACCGGATCATGCAAACTTGTGAAGCAACGCTTGAAGAACGAATTGGGTTTGCCGCCGACGATAGCCCGTATCTCACCGGCTCCGCCATCTCGATCGAGCCGGGTTCGCGCCGCGTCGTGGTGCGCGGCGTGGTCAGCTCGTACTACGAAAAGCAGATGGCTCAGGAGACGTTGCTTCGCGTGGACGGCGTCGAGTCGGTCGCCAATCACTTGGAAGTCTTGCGCCGCCGCTGTCGGTAGTCACGGGCCGGCTGAATCAGTCGCGGCGCAAAGTGAAGGCCGTGTAATGAATTCCGGTCTCGTCGTCGGTGACCAGCGCTCCGCCCGGAGCGAGATATCGCGCGAGGACGGCGAACGGCGGGAGCGGGTTGTTGGTGAGCGCTCCGTTCAAGGCCCGAAACACGCCGTTATTCTCGGACGCCGCCGCCAGCCTTGTTTGCGTCGAGTTGGCCGTTGCCAGCTCGTAGAGCGTTCGAAAGCTTTCTTCCGGGCGATTGAAGGAGATCATCCCGGCCTTCGTCTCCCCTTGCTGCCGCTGGATCTTGTTCGCGATCAGTTTGAAGTCTAACTCGTTCGCCAGCGACAGCGAGGCATCACTCTGTGTAATCACCACTTGCTCGAAGAACTTCTCGCTGTCCGTCACGAGAAAGTAATCGCCCAGAACCGCCAAGCAAGGCGTCGGGATGCGGACGATCTCGGCATCCGGTTGGCGATTCCGGCCCTGGACTTCGGCCAGGTAGTAGGTTGCGCCGCCGTAGGTTTTGCGCTTCAAACGCTCCGGGAACTTGGCGGCCACGCGATCGAGCGTCGCGCTGGTTTGGGCGGGGTCTTTTAACTTGAAAGCACCCAGTCTCGATTGACTGTTAATTCGTGCCGGCCGCTGCATCCAAGTCACCATCGTCGCGCGGCCTTCTAAGGCATTGACGACTTCCTTCTCAAGATCAATACCCAGCTGCTTGCCAACCGTCTCGACGACTTGATCCTTCCAGGCATCTTCACCGCGGAACGTGTCATACAAACGAGTTAGCTCGGTGTACGTCTTGTCAACATTCCAGTTCAGCGAGGCGTAGCTGGCGGCGTCCTTGGGCACCCAAGGCTCGGGCGTCACTTCGCCGGCCTCGAAGGCGATCATTTTCAACACACCGTTGCGGGGATTCTCCAACATGAGGTGCGTGTGAAAGATTCCGTCGAATTCTTCAGTCGCCAGGATCAAGCTCCCGCCGACAGCCTTCACGCCATTGAATCCGAGACCCGTGATCAGCGAGATGCCGGCTTGTGCCGAAAAGTTTCCTTGCGTCGCTTTTCTGGCCAGCAGAATGGGATCTGCGTACCAGGTGATTTGCGGCGGCTCGTCTTTGAAGCCGACCGAACGCTTCATGATCGCCGTGAAAGTGCGATTTTCCGCCAGACTGTTCACTTCGTCGCCGTCCCACACGCCGAGAATCTGCGCCAACAGTTCTTCGTCGCTGCTGATCCCGATCACGCCCTCGCGAATGAAGTAGGCGATGCGTCGTTGTCGGTCACCGGGCATTGTGTGGATCACGATGTCTGTCTTATCGACCAACTTGGTGGTTCGGGTTGCTCCCTGCTGGGCCAACGCCGTTTCGGCACTTTCGATTAGCTGTTCGGCGGCAAAGAGATGGTCGCCGACATCGAAGAAGGCCACGGGTTGGGGGCGGCCCTGCTCGGCGGCAACCAGCGCGATACACAGTTCGCCCTGCGGAATGGCCAGCAATTCATGCAAGGGCACGCCGACGCGGTCTTCGACAACTTGAAAAGCTTCCGCCGCTGAGCGATACAAGTCGCCGACGAACGGCTGCACTTGCGGATCGGTGACGATGCGTCCCATCGCCGTCTCACGGAATTTTTCGACCAACTCCGGCACATTCGCGATCCGCACGTAGGCCAGCGTCTCGGCAGGGAGCAGGTGCGGCGCGCCGGGCCGAGCTGGCTCGTCGGCGTGGGAAGTGGTTAAGAACAAGCATGCCGCCGCGGCGGCAACGATTATCAAGCGCGAAAGAATCACGGAGCAAACTCCCATGTAATGACGGGGCAAACCGCCCGGACCACGCGCGGGCCGAGCTGACGCACTTTATACACTACCCGCCCGCGAGTTGGCGAGTTTCAGGACGAGGATCGGGATGATCCTGCGACGGACATTGCGTAGCTCGAACAGAACGAAGCTGATACGCTAGACGCGGCATAAGTCGCGGGAATTCAACTTAGATACTGCGTCGTTACTACTTCCCGATTTTCGTAGTGGTGGCTTCCAGCCGCCATCGTCCAGTGGCGGCTGGAAGCCACCACTACGGGAATTCATAAAGACACAGTTTCTTAGTGTCCCATTCAAACCACGCAAGGGACGGCCTTAAGCCAGAGACGGGAATTCGGAATGGCGATCTACGGAACAGCTCTGTTGTCGATCTGTCTGCTCGTCGGCTTGATCGTCGGTCGGTTGCTGGGCGCGCTTGTCGGAGTGGACGCCAACGTAGGCGGTGTCGGCATTGCCATGCTGCTGCTGATTCTCATCTGTGATCGTTTGCAGCAGTCTGGCCGAATGCAACCGCCGACAAAGCAAGGCATCGTGTTCTGGAGTTCCATCTATATTCCGATCGTCGTCGCCATGGCGGCCAGTCAAGACGTTTTGGCCGCGATCAATGGTGGGGCGGTGGCGATCGTGGCAGGATTCTTGGTGGTCGTCATAAGTTTCGCGATGGTTCCGCTGATCAGCCGTATTGGGCGTTCGGACTCGCTGCCGCAGAAGGACGAACCATGATGGAACTGATCGAGCCGTTGCACGACGTACTGACCAAGTATTCGCTGGTCACTGCCTTCGCCGTGATTGGCGGCACCGTTTGGATTTCGTACTTCGTGTCCGATCGCCTCACGCAAGGACGCCTGCATGGCTCGGCCATTGCGATTTTGATCGGGCTGCTGATGGCTTACATCGGTGGAATTAGGACCGGTGGCGACGAAGGAATCGCGGACATCGAGTTGTTATCGGGAATAGGAGTGATGGGCGGCGCGATGTTCCGCGATTTTGCGATCGTCGCGACGGCCTTCGGCGTGCGGATGGACGAATTTCGCCGGACCGGCGTCAGCGGGATCGTGTCGCTGTTGGTGGGCGTTCTTCTGTCCTTCGCCGTCGGAGCCTGTGTGGCTTATGCATTCGGGTACCGCGACGCAGTCAGCATGACGACCATCGGAGGCGGAGCCGCGACCTATATCGTCGGACCGGTAACGGGAAGCGCGCTGGGAGCAAGTTCCGAAGTCATGGCGCTGAGCGTGGCGGCCGGATTGATCAAGTCAATCCTGGTGATGACCACGACTCCGTTTGTCGCCCACTTGATCGGGCTCGACAATCCGCGATCGGCGTTGATCTTCGGCGGCTTGATGGGAACGACCAGCGGCGTCGCCGGAGGACTGGCCGCGACCGATCCGCAACTGGTTCCGTACGGCGCGATGACGGCGACGTTTTACACTGGATTGGGGTGCTTGCTGGGACCGTCGGTCGTGTTCATGGTGATACGAGCAATCGTTTGAGGGAGTGTGTACGATGGCCTTCCGAGGCCGTCGAATGTTGTTAGTGGATAGGAGACGACGGCCTTGGAAGGCCATCGTACGTGGGAAACTTCGATGGAAGAGCTTACATTAATCGCCCGGGCGCGTTCACACGCGGATGCCATCGCGCTCCGGTCAGGTCCGGACAAGCGATCTTACAACGAACTACTGGAACGTTCGGCGTTTTTGGCCGCGGCACTCTTGGTCGACGCGGACGATTTGAGCGAAGCGCGAGTCGCGTTTCTGCTGCCGGCCGGCTTCGATTACATCACGGTCCAGTGGGCGATCTGGCGGGCGGGGGGCGTCGTCGTGCCGTTATCTCTGTCCGCGACAGAGCCGGAACTTGAATACACGCTGAGCGATTCGCAGTCGCACTGGGTGGTCGCATCCAGAGCATTGGCGGACAAAGTCGAGACGCTTTGCCAACGATTGGACCTGCGTCTGTTGATCGTTGACGACATCCAGTCCGCGCGGCAGCAACCACGCTTGCCGACCGTCGCGACACGACGACGAGCCATGATCCTGTACACCAGCGGAACGACCAGCAAGCCGAAAGGAGTCGTCACGACGCACGCCAACATCCAGTCGCAGATCGAATCACTGATCGAAGCCTGGGACTGGCAAGCGACCGATCGCATTCCGCTGTTCCTGCCGCTGCATCACATTCACGGCATCATCAACGTCATGTCGTGCGCGCTGTGGTCCGGCGCGGTGATCGAACCTTTCCCGCACTTCCACGTGGACGCGATTCTGGATCGTGTGGCCGAACGAGCGTACACCGTGTTCATGGCGGTACCGACGATCTATGTGAAGCTGATTCAGGCTCTCGAATCTCTGCCGGAAGCCGATCGAGCCGGCAAGATCGCGGGATTCACCGGCATGCGGCTGATGGTATCGGGTTCCGCCGCGTTGCCCGCCAGCGTCCACAAGCAATGGACCGCCTTGACCGGACAAAGGCTGTTGGAGCGGTATGGCATGACCGAGATCGGCATGGCGCTTTCCAATCCTTACAACGGCGAACGACGACCCGGCACCGTCGGCCAGCCGTTGCCCGGCGTCGAGATCCGGCTGAAGTCGGAACATGGAGAAGTGGTGACGTCCGATGGCGAACCCGGAGAGATCCAGGTCCGTGGCGCAGGTGTGTTCGGCGAGTATTGGAATCGCCCGGAGGTAACGGCCGATTCGTTCGAGGAGGGCTGGTTCCGCACAGGCGACATGGCGGTGCTCGAAGACGGCTACTTCCGGATCATGGGACGCCAGTCGGTCGACATCATCAAGAGCGGCGGCTATAAGCTGTCCGCCCTGGAGATCGAAGCCACACTGCTAGAACATCCTGCGATCCGCGAATGCGCCGTCGTCGGGGTGCCGGATGACACGTGGGGCGAAGCCGTTGCGGTGGCAGCGGTTCTGCGCGACGATGCAGAACTCAGCCTGGAGTCGCTTCGTTCATGGTGCCGTGATCGGCTTTCGACCTACAAGATCCCGAAACAGCTTGTCGTGGTCGTCGACTTGCCTCGCAACGCGATGGGCAAGGTCACCAAGCCCGCCGCCCGCGAATTGTTTTGAATGCTTGCCAGACTCAAACGTCGAAGCACGTCGTCTGATGGCGGCACCGTGGAACGCGATCACCCCCAATTCTGAATCCGCTCGCCATAGCAGATATGAATCGGGCGGCCGGCTTGGTTGGTGTAGGTTTGCCGGTAGTCGATGCCCAAGTGGTGATAGATCGTGGCGTGGACGTCTTGCGGAGTCAGCTCGTCGTGAGCGGGGTGCTCGCCTTTCGAGTTGGTCGCGCCGATCAGGCGTCCCATTGGCTTTCCGCCGCCGGAAACCAGGATCGACATCGCGCTGGCCCAATGATCCCGTCCCCAATTCATCTTGCCGTCGCTGCTGCCTTTCTGGACGTTCCCCTTGGGCGTGCGGCCGAACTCGCCCGTGACAATGATCATCACGTCGCGATCGAGTCCGCGTTGGTAAACATCTTCGATCAGCGCCGTGACCACCCGATCGAATCGCGGCAACCGCTGGCGCATCGCGGTCGGCAAGTCGCCGTTGACGGCGTGATCGTCCCAGTTGTAAACGATGCTGTCTCCCGGCACGCCGACCGTGACGAAGCTGACACCCGCTTCGACCAATCGCCGCGCCAACAAAGCTTGTTCGCCCCACCCGTCGCCGTAGCGCTCGCGCGTCCGCGCGTCTTCCTGCGACAAATCGAAAGCATCACGAGCCTTGGTGCCGCTGAGTATGTCGAAGGCTTGATGTTGAAAGCTGTCGGCCGCTTCGAGACTCCCGGAGTCCACGTTGCGGCGCAGCTGATCGAGTTGGCCGAGCAGCTCTTTCCGATTGCCCAGCCGTGTGCCGTCCACCGTCGCGGTTGCGCTGTTCAAACCTTTGTCAACGGTCGGCGGCCGATAGACGTCGCCCCAGTATCCCGTCGCCGTGGTCGGCACGTAGTTGTAATGTCTTGCTCCCATGCCGACGGCGACCGGCAAACCGTCATGCACTTGGCCAAACGCTCGGCTGATCACCGCGCCGAGTTCCGGGCTGGTCGATTCATGCTTCGCGTCGTCCCAGCCCGGATAGCCGCTGACCATCATCGGGATGCCGTCGTTATGGCCACTCCAGGGGTGCGAGCAAGATCGAATCAGCGTGAACTTGTCGGCGACATTCGCGTGCATCGGCAACAACTCGCACACGTCGATGCCCGGCACGTTGGTCTGAATCGGAGCGAACGGCCCGCGGATCTCATCGACCGCCTCGGGCTTCATATCGTACGTTTCCAGATGACTAGCTCCGCCTTGTTGCCACAGCAGAATGACGGATTTGCCGCCGGGGGTCGTGCGGTACTCATTGGCGTCGGCGGCTTGCGAGCGAATTCGCAGCAGATCGGCCAGCGTTAACCCGCCCAGTCCCAAAAACCCGACTTTCATCAGGTTGCGCCGCGTCACGCCTTGTCGCGATCGGTGTTGGGCGGTAACCAGTTCGAGCATCATTTGTTCCTAGGCTTGATGGGCTTACGGCAGTCGACTGACGTAGATGACTCGTTGATACTGAGAACTATCTTACCGTGCCGGCGCGAAGTAAGAAATGCGAAACAAACCATCGCAGGGGCTGGCGACACAGGTAGCTTGTTGACAATACTTGATCGCGGCACATCTACTTCCACCTTCCAATAAGAGGCCGAACCATGCAATCGTCACGACACTCCAAGTTCCCGTTACTGGCCCTGTTGCTGCTGGGTGCGGCCTGTCAAACAGCCAGCTCGGCCGAGCCGGTTCGAGTCGGGATCATCGGGATCGACAACTATCAGAGTCTGGCATTTACACAGTTGTGGCATCAACCGCCCGAAGACAATCCGGACCTCGGCGGCCTGCAAGTCGTGGCCGCCTGGAAAGGCGGCAGCCCGGACATCGAGGAGACGCTCGTTGATGTCGAGCGTTGGGAACCGCACCTCGTTAAGCAAGGTGTGACGATCGAGGACTCCATCGACGACGTCTTACGCCAATGCGACGCCGTCATGATCATGACCGTCGACGGACGTGCCCACCTGAAGCTCGCCGAGCAGGCACTGAAAGCCCATAAGCCGACTTACATCGCACGTCCGATGGCTGCTTCGCTGGAAGATGTCATCGCGATCTTCGATCTGGCGAAGAAGTACGACACGCCCGTCTTCTCGTGTTCGCAGCATCGCTACAGTCCGGGCTTCATCGGCATGCGAAATCATCCGGAGGTGGGCGAAGTCATCGGCTGCGACGTGTTTGGCGGCAGCCCGATCGTCGATCATCATCCGGACTTTTTCTGGCACGCGCTCCACAGTTTCGAGACGCTCTACACGATTATGGGACCGGGAGCCGTCTCGGTCACGCGAGCACGCACGGACGACACGGAGCTGGTAACCGGTGTTTGGAAGGACGGCCGGATCGGTTCTTACCGAGGGATTCGCCGCGGAGCGCTCAAGTACAGCGCCACCGTATTCGGAGACAAGGGCGTCGCGCCGGCCGGAATCTATGGCTACGAAGCTCCCGTGAACGGTGTTGTTCCCAAGGGGAGATATAAAGGCTATGAAGGCGTCGCGACCGAGATCGCCAAGTTTTATAAGACCGGCAAGTCGCCGATCGAGCCGGCCGAGACGATCGAGCTGTTCGGGTTCATGGCAGCAGCGCACGAGAGTCATCGCCAAGGCGGCGTGCCGGTTCGCATCGATGAAGTCATCGCGAAGGCGCGCCGGAACCTCGATGGTCGCGAGTAGGTTGGCAGCCTGCTACTGCTAACCAATCGCAATGGGCCCGTCGCTGGATTAGGATACGCTCACATGCCAACGCGTTTCGAGTAAATATCGATGGAGTACTTCAATGAATCTACACCGCTTTGCTAGTCTGTCCGCCATCCTTCTGGCTATCGCCGTTTCGTCCAACTCGCTTTGGGCGGCCGAACCGATCGTGCCTGAAGACGCGCAACTCGAGAAGCTCTTCGAAGGCATCGTGCTGACCGAAGGCGTGGCCGTTGCGTCGGACGGCATGGCCTACTTCAGCGACATCACGTTCTCGCATCAAGCGGTCGAGGACGATGGCTCGATTCACGCTGGCCACATCTGGATGTTCAATCCGAAGACAAAGAAGACGAAGATCTTTCGTTCCCCGAGCGGCATGTCGAACGGCATCAAGTTCGACGCCAAGGGCCGGATGGTCGTTTGCGAAGGCGCGGACTACGGCGGACGACGTGTCACGCGGACGGACATGAAAACCGGCCTGAGCTACATCGTCGCGGCCATGTATGAAGGCCGCAAGCTGAACTCGCCGAACGACGTTACGTTCGACGAGCAGGGACGCCTCTACTTTAGCGATCCCCGCTACCTCGGGCACGAAACGATCGATCAACCCGTGATGGGCGTGTACCGCGTCGATCCCGATGGCTCGATCCACCGCATCATCACCGATGCCGGCAAGCCCAACGGTGTTTGTGTTTCCCCAGATCAAGAGACGTTGTACGTCGTTAGCAATCACAATGGTGCGAACGGCTTCGAGCGGCTGGCGGTCAAGAATGCCGAAGGTGGTTTCGACTTGCCGCCGCTGCGCAAGGGGCACATGGCTCTGATGGCGTACGACCTGCACGAAGATGGCACAGCGACGTTCCGCAAGACGATGGTGGATTACTATCCTCAAGACGGACCGGACGGCTTGGTCTGCGACGCGGACGGAAATCTCTACGTTGCCGTTCGCGCGGAAGACCGGCCTGGGATCGTCGTCTACGATCCCGAGGGCACCGAACTCGCCTACATCAAAACCGAAGTCCCCACCAACGTCGGCTTCGGTCGCGGCGAAGATGCCAACTTGCTGTACATCACCGCGGGCAAAAGTCTGTATCGCATCCGGCTAAACCGTAAGGGATACCAGCTGCCACCGCTTGATTAAAAGCAAAGCGTCTCGATTGTACGCTCTCTCTTTTTGCGAGGCAGTTTGGTACGATGGTTCGAGCCCGAATGCCGCGATCCCGATTCCGGCACCCGTGGTTCTTAACCGAAATCTCCAATCGATCGTCGCTTGGCCCGGAGGCGACTTTGTATGAGCGCTCCGTCTAACCCAGCCGATGACCCACGGAAAAGTGCGGCATTAAACGACAACTTCTCTCAGAACGAGTTTGAAGAAACAGTCGATCGTCGCGAGTCGAGCACCGGTTCGGATGCGGGTGTGCCGGCCGGAACTGCAGCGGGGATTCCAGCATCGGTCGGGCGGTACGAAATCCGCGGCCTGCTCGGCAAGGGTGCGTTCGGAGTCGTGTATCGCGGCTTCGACGGGCAACTCGACCGCCAAGTAGCGATCAAAGTTCCGCTGCTGAAGAATCCCGATCCCAATTTCGATTTCGAGAAAAAGTTTCTCGCGGAAGCCCGGCAGTTGGCCAAGCTGGCCCATCCCGGCATCGTTACCGTCTTCGATGTCAGTGCAGAAAGCGGTTTGTGCTACATCGTCTCCGATTTCCTGGACGGGCTGAATTTGAATCAGTGGTTAAAGCAGAACAATCCCGACTGGATCGAATCGTCGTTGATTGTCGCCCGGATCGCCGACGCGTTGGCCCACGCTCATTCGATGAGTACGGTCCACCGTGACATCAAACCAGACAACATTTTAATGGTTGATCGGGCCGAAGGATTGCGGCCGGTGTTGGTTGACTTTGGTTTGGCGGTTAGCGAAGACGTGGCGTCGGCGAGCGAACGCGGACACGTCATGGGCACGCCGAATTACATGGCTCCCGAGCAGGTTCGCGGTCGTGGACACCGCATCGATGGCCGAACTGATATCTACGCATTGGGAGTTGTCTTGTATCGGATGTTAAGCGGCCGGTTGCCTTTTCGGTCGCCACAACTGAGCGATCTGTTGAAGCAGATCGAGGAAGATGAGCCGCAGCCGCCGCGACAACTGGTGCATAGCATCCCTCCCGAAGTTGAGAAGGCGTGCTTGAAGGCGATGGCCAAGCAAGTCACGAAACGGTACTCAACCGCCGCCGATTTCGCCGCCGACTTGCGACAGGCCGTCGCCCGTCATCAGCAGTCGGGCTCGAGTTCAGCGGTGGGGCCTTCCGCCGAAGCTGCCTTCGTTCCGGATTCCGCGGACCCTTCGATGCACAGCACCGCTTCCGTCTCGGCCACTCGAATTGCCGAACCTGACCCGCCGTCGCGGCAAGAAGGCTCGTCGCTGGAATTCAGTTCGACGATCCGGCGCGCGAGAGCCGCCGAGCGGCGGCAAGTCACCGTGATGTACTGCCGCTGTGATCTGTTCGAGTCGCCCGAGTTCATGGATAACCTCGATGCCGAAGAGCAGCACGAAGTGCTCGGCGAGTACCAGCACATTTGCGACGAAGCCGTCAAGCAGTTCGAGGGCACCGTCATCGAAGCCACGTCCGAAGGACTGCTCGTGGCGTTCGGTTACCCCGTTGCGTTCGAAGACGCGGCGCAACGGGCCATACGTAGCGCGCTGGGAATTCGCGACGGATTGCTCAAGTTCAACAAGCAACTGAAGAAACAAAACGACCTGTCCGTCGCCTTCCGCATCGGGATTCATACGGGCCAAGTCGTGGCCGAGGACAAGGGCGATGTGAGTGTCCGCGACTCGCTGTCGATCGTGGGCGAACCGCGCAACGTGGCGACTCGGATGATCGACTCGGCTCAGGAGAACTCGATCGTCATCACCGGGTCCACGAATCAGGTGACTGCCGGATTCTTCGTTTGTGAGACGATTGGAACGCAGTCGATTCGCGGCAGCTCCAAGCCGCTGGAGCTGTTTTCCGTGACCGGCGAAAGCAAAGCCAGGAGCCGGCTGGATCTGATGGAACCGACCGAGCTGACGCCCTTGATCGGCCGCGACACTGAATTAAACATCATGCGCGAACGGTGGGAGCAAGCATCCGAGTCGATGGGGCAGGTTGTGCTGCTGATCGGCGATGCAGGGCTGGGCAAATCGCGTCTCGTCCACGAAATCAAAGGGCATGTGGGCCAGAGCGATCGGGAAATGGTGATTGAATGGCGTTGCTCGCCGTATCACCGTAACAGTGGTTTGTATTCGGCCATCGATTTCTTCGAGCGGCAGCTTGCGTTCACTGCCGAAACGCCGCCGAATGAAAAGCTCGACACGCTGGTCGATCATCTGGCTGAATACAACTTGGACACACCGGATGTCGTGCCGCTGTTTGCCGCCTTGCTGTCGATCCCGGTAAACGGCCGATACTCGCCGCCGGAAGTCAGTCCGCAGCGAATCATGGAACTGACCTTGCAGGCGATGCACGATCTGCTGCGGGAGTACTCGTACGAGCAACCTGTTTTGTTCATCGTCGAGGATCTGCACTGGATCGATCCAACGTCGCTTGAATTCGTCGGCAAGTTGGTCGAAGAGTCGGCATCTGACAGCATCATGACGCTGCTCACGTTCCGGCCCGAGTTTGAAACACCGTGGTCGAGCAAGGCTCATCAGACTCAAGTCGCCCTGAACAAGCTGACGAAGAACCAAGTTGCCGAAATGATGCGGAAGAAGACCGGCATCAACAATCTTCCCGCCGAGGTGATTGCTCAGGTGGTTGACCGCACCGACGGTGTGCCGCTGTTTGTGGAAGAGTTTACAAAGGTTGTCGAAGAGGCGGCGGAATCGATCGACGGAGAAAGTTCTCTACAAGTTTCGGTGACTTTCGACTTGAGTTCCATTCCGACGACGTTGCAGGACTTGTTGCTCTCCCGATTGAATCGCATGGAGAGTCTGCACGACGTCGTCCAGATTGCGGCGACGATTGGCCGCGAGTGCAGTCATGAATTGTTGGCCGCTGTGATCGATGTCGATGATGCGACTTTGCAAGAAGAAATCAACAAGCTGGTCAGTGCGGAGATTCTGTTTCAGCGCGGGCGTCCGCCGCGGGCACGCTATCTGTTCAAGCATGCGTTGATTCAAGACGCCGCGTATCAGTCGCTCGTCAAGAAGAAGCGGCAAGCGTTTCATCAAAAGATCGGCGAGGTGTTGGAATCTGATTTTCCGCAGCTTGTCGAAACGCAGCCCGAGTTATTGGCGCAGCATTTCAGTGAAGCCGGAGACGTTCAAAAGGGCATCGACTATTGCTTGAAAGCCGGGAAACGGTCGCAGGAACGGTCGGCCCACGCCGAAGCGATCACTCAATTCAAGAGGGGATTGGAACTGGTCGCGAAGCTGGACGAAGGATTGCAGCGCGATCAGATCGAACTGGGATTTCTCGTCCCGTTGGGCGTCGTCTACATGGCCACGAAAGGCTGGAGTTCCGACGACGTTGGCAACACATTCCAACGTGCGAAAGAGGTGTGCGAGCGGCTGGGAGCCAAGGACCACGAGTTCAATGTGATGTGGGGCTTGTGGGGCTGGCACGTGTTGCGGGGCGAGTTCGACACCTGCATGGAGATCGCCGCGTACACGACCGAACTGGCCGAATCGCTGCAACATCCGGCGATCTTGATGGAGGCTCCGTGGATCCCCGCTTTGACTCAGTTTTATCGTGGTGAGTTCAAGGCCTCGATCGAGAACATGAAGCTGGGCTTCTCGCGTTTTGACCGTGAGACGTCACTGGTGACGACACTGGCAACCGGACAGAATTGCGGCGTCACGTATCAGTTATACGAATCGCTGAATCTTTGGTATCTGGGATTCCCCGACCAGGCATTGCGACGCGGCGAAGATGCGATGGAAACGGCGATCGATCTGAAGCATCCATTCAGCCACTGTTTTGCCCTGTGGCATCGAAGCTGGCTGTACAATTTGCTCCGCGACCACGAAACCGCCGAGCGGCTGGCGGCCGAAGCGTTGAACATGGCGACCGAACAGAGCTTCATCTTGTGGAAGTGTCTGGCGATGTGCGACCACGGATATGCGATGTTCAAGCTAGGTCAGACGGAAGGAGTTCTGGAGCCGGTCGAACAAGGAGCCGGCGTAATTATGTTTCTCGGATCGAAGTTGAACCTCCCACATTTCGCTCATTATCGGGCCGAGATCAAAGCGGGACTGGGCCGCATCGACGACGGCTTGGCCGATCTCGAGTTCGAACGTCAGCACGCCCACGACTCGAATGAGAAATACACGCTGCCGGAACTGCATCGGCTGCGAGGTGAATTCTTGCTGCTGCAGTTGCCCGACAACGCGGCTGCCGCGGAAAGCGAATTCCGGCAAGCGATCGAATTTGCCCGAGAACGCGAAGCTCGCTCCTGGGAGCTGCGCGCGGCAACCAGTCTGGCTCGCTTGTTACAGCAACAGGACACATGCGACGAAGCTCGGGAGGTGTTGTCCGGAATCTACAACTGGTTTACCGAAGGTTTAGAAACGCCCGATTTAACGGATGCCAAGTCTTTGCTTGACGAGTTAGGATAGTATGACAGAGAACAAATTCCTGGGTACTCACGCCGTCGTCATCGGCGGCAGCATGGGCGGGCTGCTGGCGGGACGCGTCCTCTCAGATTTTTTCGAGAACGTGACGATTGTCGAACGTGACGAAATTGGAGATTCGGCGCTGCCGCGGAAAAGCGTTCCGCAGGGGAATCACGTTCATACGATCTACGGCGGTGGTGCCAGGGTCATCGAACGCATGCTGCCGGGACTCTTCGAGCAGATGGTCCGTGAAGGCGCGACCGAATGCGATTTCTCGAAGGGGTTGGTTTGGTATCATCAGGGCGTGTGGAAGATGCGCGTCGACACGGGGCTGACGTCGTTCTGGCAGAGCCGGCCGTTTCTGGAATCTCATGTCCGCCGTCACGTGCGGAAGATTCCGAATGTGAAGATCGTCGAATGCTGCGACGCCGAGTCGCTGTTGACGAACGAGGACAAATCACAAGTCACCGGCATCCTCGTCACGCATCGCAACGACGGCAATCGATCGGAAGAATTGACCGCTGATTTAGTTGTCGATGCAGCGGGACGCGGCAGCAAGACTCCGGCGTGGTTGGAAGAACTCGGTTATCAAAAGCCGGAAGAAACGACCGTGGGAATCGACCTCGCGTATGCGTCGCGGATCTATGAACGGCCGGATGACAGCACGCGAGACTGGACCGTGATGGGGTTGTTTCCAACTCCGCCGCACAACAAGCGAGTTGGTTACATCTTTCCGATCGAAGGGCAACGGTGGGTTGTCAGTGCCGTCGGCTATCTCGGCGACCATCCACCCGATGACGAAGAAGAATTTTTGGCATTCGCCAAGAGTCTGGAACTGCCCGACTTTTACGAGGCGATCAAGGACGCCAAGCCGCTGACGCCGGTGATCACGTACCGCTATCCGGCTCAGCTTCGACGGCGCTACGAGCGATTGTCACGTTTCCCGGAGGGATTGGTTGTCTTGGGTGACGCCGTCTGCAGTTTCAATCCGGTCTATGGGCAAGGCATGAGTTCCTGTGCCTTGCAGGTCGAGGTTCTTCAAGAGTTGCTAAAAGCCCACGCCGTTGCCGGACGGTTGACCGGCTTGCCCCGCGACTTTTTCCGGCACGCCGCCAAACTGATCGACAACCCGTGGCTGTTGGCCACGAACTCTGATTTCCTGTACCCAGAAACGACCGGGCATCGTCCGCTGGGCACCGCGTTTCTGAATTGGTACGTCGTACGCGTGTTCGAGTTGTGTGCCTGCAACAAGCGTGCCCTGCAAACGTTTCTCGAAGTCTTGCACTTCATCAAGAAGCCAACGGCACTGTTCCATCCAGCATTGGTTTTCAGCGTGTTGAAATCTTCGCTCGGTTTGAAGGGTGGACATCAGCGCACGACGGCGCGTCCCACGATTACCGACTGAGGCCATACACGGGACGTTTGCCGTGTCGTCGCATCTCGTGCCGCCGGGGCAAAGACCGATATCACGCCGGGATAGCTAGCCTGGATAATTCATCAGCCGCTTGGCGATAGCCTGCGGTTCTCGCCAACTTCGAGAGAACCGCAGGCTATCGCCTAGCGGCTGATTTGCGCGGTGTATTGGGCAAAATAGCCGTAACTCTCTTTGCAATCGTAAGATGTTAAAAATGCTGACCGGTTCATGAATAATCCGGGCTAGAGCGGCAAGTTCATGATCAAGGTGCCGTGGTGGCGGATCAACTGGAACGTCTCGCCGTCGTCGGTGCCGTCCTTCTTTTCTTCGACGTTGGTGCGGAAGATATACTGTCCCTTCGCTTTCGCTTCAAAGCGGACGCGCCCCGATGCATCCGTCGTCAGGTTCTCTTTGAATCCGCCGGGACCGCGAATGCTGAGGGTTCTTCCGGCAGCCGGCTTGCCCTGCCAAAGCACTGTCAATTGCATCGCGTCCTCTTCGTCGTGAGGAACGATGTCGAGCATCAACTGCTCGGCGCGGCCAAGCTCGTGCAAGTCGTCGTGATCGTCGATGTCGAGATTCTTGGCATAGTAATGCAGCAGCACGTCGGTCTCGCCGTATCGATAGACGCCGAACTTGCCATAGCTGTCGATGCTGCGCGGGCCCGCGGCGGTCAGTCCTGCCGAGAGCCAGCGCTTATCGTCCTTCTTAATGTCGTCGACCTTCAGTTCCGTCGGCTTACTCGCGCCGCTGGTTCGAATCCAGGTCTTGCCGTTCTTGATAAACCGATCAAGGTATTGGCCGTCGCCCGGACCTGGGCCGCCTTCGAAGTAGATGTTCGCGGTGCCGTGTTCGCCGGTCTCGGCATCGATCGTCACCCACAAGTAATGAGCGGCGGCGGGCGAAGCGAAGGCTGCCAAGATGACGAACCAAGTCGTGGCCGACGTAAGCGAGCGTTTCATAGGATCGACTCCGTGTGGATAGTGGTGCTGGCGATTATTGTGGGCTAGCGACGCCGTCATTACAACTCGACAGGTCGTTGACCTAAAGCTGCCGTCCGTTCATGCAAACAGTGTTGTGAATGGCTTTCCGTCGGCCAGCCGGTGCGGGCGTCCCGTCGCGTCGTGGATTTCGGCTCGCGGATCGATGCCGAACCGCCAGAAGATCGTGGCGGCCAAGTCGGCCGGAGTCACTGGATCGACGGCCGGATAAGCGCCCATGTGATCGCTGGCCCCCAACACGGCACCACCCTGAATGCCGCCGCCGGCCAACGCGATGCTGTAGCAGTCCGGCCAATGGTCGCGACCGGCGTTCGCGTTGATTTTCGGAGTCCGACCGAATTCTCCCATCGCCACGACCAACGTCGACTCCAACAAGCCGCGCGCGTCCAGGTCTTCGATCAACGCCGCGAATGCCTGATCGGCGGGCGGAATCAAGCGATTCTTGTGTTCGTTGAAATTGTTGGCGTGCGAGTCCCAGTTCTGGCCCTGCTGCCGATAATCGTACACGTTCACAAACGGCACACCGGCTTCGACCAATCGACGCGCCAGCAACAGATTCTGGCCGCGCAATTGTCGGCCGTGGATGTCGGTCACGCCTTCGGAAACGGGGCCGGGGTACAAGCCGTATCGATCGCGAACCGCTTGCGGCTCGTCGTCGATGCGCAAGGCCCGGGCGACGGCTTCCGATTGCATCAACTCGATCGCTTTCCCGTAGAGCGCCTTCAACTCGCGCGACGCGGGCAAACCGTTCAATGTCGGATCGGCGGCTAGTCGCTCGGCCAAGGCCCTTCGTTCGGCGAGTCGCTGTAATGACAAGTCCGCCGGACGCGCGAACATCTCGGCGCTGAAATCCACCTTGCCCGGATCGCCCGCAATCCGAAACGGATCGAATGCGGCACCCAGAAACCCACCGCCTTGGCAAGGCACATCGACCACGTTGTGGAAGACCCACGGCAGCGCGGCGTGCGGCACATCGATGCTCTCGTGCCGCCGCATGTAGTTGAGCGTCGCGCCATGACATGGGTAAAACTGCGGGATCGATGCGAACTCCTCGCGATCTCCTTGCGGCGACTGGCGGCCCGTCAACGCTTCCGTCGAAGCCGAATCGTGCAAGCGGTTCGTGTGATGCATGCTGCGGACGAGCGCCACATGGTGCATGACCTTCGCCGTGTGAGGCATGTGCTCGCAGATCGTCAGTCCCGGCACGCTTGTCGCGATTGGCTTAAACTCGCCGCGCACTTCGCTGGGAGCGTTCGGCTTCATATCAAGCGTATCGAGATGACTGGGACCGCCGTAATAAAAAACGACAATGCAGGCCCGAATCTTCGAGACGCTGTCCGATGGCTGCTGAGAAGTCGCCGGTGCCGCCTGGGCCCGCAGCAAGCCGCCCAAGTTCAATCCGAGGCAACTCAAGGAGCCCAACTGCAACAGTCGGCGTCGGCCAAGCATGGATGGATCTGTAGGCGGCACAAACAAAGTCGCGTTCTCCACCAGCGAATAGATGCGTCTCATGATAACCGAGTTGCGGCAAATGAGCGACAAGCCCGCTTTGGACGTAGTCATACCGTTTGAAGAATCCGTAAGATGGACGCCCTCGTCCGTCCTGTTTATCAAGCGGTTTCCAGGTTGGACGAGGGCGTGTAAACGAAACGAGTATTTGGCCGGTGACGGAAGACCTTCGATGAGCGCCCCGTAATCCGTCGTGCCGTTCTGCGACACCGGAGAAGTAACCCCTGAGGTCGCGATGACCCAATCATCTCTTATAGTCAGACCGATGTCGATAAAAACTGGGCCGGTGTTTTCGGCATCGATGCTGCCTGTAAAGTGGATCGCGTCGAAGCCCGGAGGAACGACGATGTCCGGCAACTTGGGAGCTTCGCCCAAAGATTCGTGCAAGGTAGCCCTGAGCCACCACCAGACTGGAAAACCCCCAACCGACCGGGACACGCCAGCGGACCTTCAATCCTTCGACCGGGAACGATTGCAGGAAGCCGGTTTCACCGCACACGCCATCGCGGTTCATGCCACGCCACTGCGGCCAACCTTCCGCGCCCAGCGCAGCAGCCAGCAACAACGGCAGGCTGAGCGTGCCAGCCAACAGCGTCTTGGGGGAGCAAAGCATTGATGACACCTTGCGCCAGAGTGAGACGGTCTTCAACCTTTCGTCTCAAAGCCTGAGAACGTGCCAGTGCTGGAACCGAACCTGTCGGCTTCGATGCCCATCCGCTGCAGCATGCTCACAAACAGATTGCATAGCGGCGGGTGAATGTCTTCGTCGAAGACCAGATGCTGGCCATGCTGGAAGCCGCCGCCGGCCAACAGGATCGGCATGTTCTTGACGCTGTGCTGACTGGCATCGCCCAGATTGCTACTGAAGAACACCATCGTTCGATCGAGCAAGCTTTCGCCTTCTTCCTGCGTTTGCTTCAACTGGGTCAGGAAGTCGCGGAGCGTCTTCATCTTCTCCAGTTCGAGGATTTTTAGCTGGGCAATCTTGGTCGGGTCTTTGCCGTGATGAGACAGATCGTGATGGCCCTGGCTCACGCCTTGAATCGGCGGCACGCCGCTGGTCCCGATCAGTTGCAGCGTGACCAGCCGGCTGGAGTCGGTTTGGAGCGCCAGGTGAATCAGGTTGAACCACAGCCGAGTCTTGCCAATCAGGTCGGTGCTGTTTTGGATGTTCTGAGGCGGCTTGGCATCGACCTTGGGCTTCTTGGCTCAGGCCGCGGACTGGGTCAGACGCTGCTCCAATTCGCGGACGCTGGTGAAATACTCGTCGAGCCTTTCGCGGTCGCCAATGCCGACGTTCGTTTGCAGCCGCTTCGCCTGATCGCGCACCGCGTCGAGCACGCCCTGACCATCTTCCAAGCGCTGAGCCTGAGCCTGGACCTCGTCCGGCCGCCCTCCAGAAACAATTTGGCGAACACGCTCGACGGCCAGCTTTCCGTCGGCGATGTTGCCGGGCCACAGTTCACAACACAAAGGACGTCCCTGCCCATCCAGCACGACGCCCACCACCATCTGCACGCGATCGGGGCGATGGTCCTTGCTGTGGCCGTATTGCCCGATCGTCTCGCCGCCGTGTCTTCGAAGTAACTGCGGCCTTCGAAGTATTCCGCTCGCGGAGGGCGTTGACGCTTTTATACGATGGCCTTCCAAGGCCGTCGATTGCTTCACGACGGCCTTGGAAGGCCATCGTACAGGTTTTATGAAAGTGCCACTTTCAACCGCGAGCGGTATAGATGCTGGTCGTGTCGTAGAAGACTAAGAAAGTGAATATCAACAACTTCCCGATTTGAGTTTTGGGAGGGCGAGGCTCCTGCCGAGCCATACGGGGAGAGGCTCGGCGGGAGCCTCGCCCTCCCAATCTCCGGGAATTAGTTTGTCCACACTTTCTAAGGCCAACTCGCCGAACAAGTCGCGGCGACGATGAAAGATGCCTTCTTCGATTTGATCCTTGATGCAGCGTGGAGCGAACGGTGTGGCACCGTCTTGGTCGTCCTTGCCGAGCGGTTCTCCCAACCAGACCATCGCGCGATACATCGGGTGCAACTGCAGCGTTTCCGTTCCGGGCAGATGATAGTCGTCCTTCCAAGCCATGCAGTTGCGGTCGCTTCCGCCGTGCAGCAAGCGATGCAGGACGGTTAGAAAGACTATTCGCTCGATGGGAAACTCGAAGCGTCGTGGGGCGAGCAATGAGGTCAGCACCTGCGGAATCTTCAGCTCACTCCACAGCCGTTGGAAGATCAACTCGGGTCCAATCCGTTTGGTCGCAACGACCGGCAGTTCTCCTTTCTGCTGTGCAGTCAGCAACATGGCGGCGTGCGAAAGCTTCGCGCCGGAGTGCAACAGGCCGTCGAGTTGGTCTTGTTCGCGCAGTTCGTCGAGGCGGCCTAGCGTCACGATGACGCGTTGTTGGGAGCGACCGTCTTCCCAGCGATTCTCGACGATTTGCAAGTAGGTGTACTTGCCGGACCGTTTCTGCCGAAAGAACATGGCGACCTCCTTGCGTGAGCCACCATGAACTTCGTCAAATCGCCCGCCACTTGTGAATGCGAGAAACGAGCTGTGGCACCAGGAACCCGACCTTCCAACTCGACGCTGTATTACACACTAACGGCTTACGGCGAGAACTTTCTCCGCACTGTAGAAAACGAGTTTGAGTCCCGAAGGGACGACGGAGACGGGTTTGACATCAGTTCGCCATCGTCCCTTCGGGACTCATCGGGGGATATGGGTAATCGATCCTCAGTTTTAAACCTGGGGCAATCTGCCCGAGTCCCTTCGGGACAAGATTCGGGAATAATTGCTACGCGATTCGCTTAGCTTTCCCGCGCTTAGTTATAGTCTGACTTTTAGGCATCACCTTCTTCCTATTCGTAAAACACGAACAGGCAAGCCGAGAGTTTGTAATGGCAGGGCTTTTGTTTTATTCAATCTGTGGCGAGTGCGCCTGAGTAGCATGGCCTCGTAGGCCGTGTGTTT
>JAQBZB010000278.1 GCA_027622275.1 Planctomycetota bacterium
CTTCCAGCCGCCACAATTTCCGTGGCGGCTGGAAGCCACCACGACGTGAAAAGGCGACGGTAATTGATCGGGCAATGCTAAAACAAAAAACTCGAAGGAGTTGCTATGAAGACTAGTCAGTGGTTATCAGTAGGCTGCTTGCTCGTGGCGACCGGCTTGACTGGTGACGCCGCGGCGCAGTTCGATCAAGTCTATCCTTTCCGTGGGTCGCCAACGAACGGTGTCATTGCGGACACCTCGTCAAAGACCGAAGTGGTGATCGAGGTCCAGGGATCGCAGCGGTCGATTCCCGTGAACGAAATCCGCCGCATTACGCTTGCCGACGATCCGCCGGAGTTGCGTCGTGGTCGCGACGATATTCTCAGCGGACAAATCGAATCGGGCTATGACGATCTGCGCAAGGTCAATGCCGCTGATATCAAGCGTCCGCTGACCAAGGCCGACTTGCAGTACTATCTCGCGTATTGCCAAGGCAAGCTCGCGCTGACCGGTGGCGGCGACAAGGGGGCTGCCGCGAAGGCGATGTTGGCGTTTGTTGGTGCAAACGCGGAAAGCTACCACTTTTTTGAGGCGGCTGAGTTGTTGGGCGACTTGGCGGTTTCGCTCGAAAGCTACGACGGCGCCGCCAAGTATTACGGCGCGATTGCCACCACGGCACCTTGGCCCGATTACCAACTGCGGGGTTCGGTCCTCAAATCGCGGGCGCTGATGCGCAAAGGTGATTTCGCGGGCGCGGTGACCGAGTTTGACGCAGTGATCGGTTCGCCCGTCGACACGCCGGCCGCGACACAGCAAAAACTCTTGGCTCAGGCCGGCAAAGCGAGCTGTCTGGCCGGGACTGGCGCGCCGGCGGAAGGCATCACAATCGCTGAAGAGATCATTTCAAAAAACAGTCCGGAAGACAATTCGGAACTCTTTGGAAGAACCTACAACGCACTTGGAGCCTGTTACCTGAAGTCTGGGAAGCCGAGGGAAGCGCTAATGGCCTACCTGCATGTCGATGTCTTGTTCTACGCGAATCCAGAGGTTCACGCCGAGGCTCTTTACAATCTGAGCAAGTTGTGGCTGCAACTCAAAAAGCAGGATCGAGCCGACAACGCCCGAAATTTGCTCACCGATCGATATGCCGGAAGCGTGTGGGCAAAGACTCAGTAGCCATCCGGTCATTTACCGCTGGGACCACGTGCGATTAGAATGCGACTGAATTAGAATGTAAGCTCGCCGATCAGCGGCGAGACCACCCTTAAGAAACAGTTTTTTCAGAGATTCGGTTCTCGGAGGCGAAAATGCGTCATCGTGCTTTGCTATTTGGAACGCTAGTGGCTGTGATCGGCCTGCTCTTTCTTGATGGGGCATTTCACACGGCGAATATCCTCAGTCAAACCGCGGTCGCCCAAGAAGAAGGGGCCGCGCCAGCTCCCGCACCGGCAGCGGGCGGTGGGAATGCCGACGAGCCCGCCAAAAAACTAAACGCCCTGGCATGGCTCTATAAGTCGCTGGGGCCCTTCTACTTGATTGTCTTTCTCAGTCTCTCGTTCACGCTCGTCGCGCTGCTCGTCATGAACTTGCTGGCGGCTCGACGCGAAAACGTCTGCCCGGTCAGTTTGGTTGAAGGATTCGAGGCCCACCTGAACGAGAAGCAGTACCAAGAGGCTTACGAGTTGGCAAAGTCTGACGAATCGTTCCTCGGCCAAGTCCTCTCGGCCGGGCTGGCCAAACTGTCCGCCGGCTACGCTCAAGCGATCGAAGCGATGCAGGAAGTCGGTGAAGAAGAAAACATGAAACTCGAACATCGCCTCAGCTACATGGCGTTGATTGGGACGTTGAGCCCCATGGTTGGTTTGTTCGGGACAGTCGACGGTATGATTCGGGCGTTCAGCGTGATCGCGACCACTGCTACGACACCGAAGGCGTCAGATCTCGCGATGGGTATTTCGACGGCGTTGTTCACGACACTGGTCGGTTTGGCGATCGCGATCCCCGCCTTGGCTGCCTATAACATTCTCAAGAACCGAATCGCAAGGCTCGTGTTGGAAGTTGGCATCTTGAGCGAAGGATTGATGAGCCGTTTCGAGAAACCTGAACAAGAGTAACCGCTGTCTGCCTTCTGCCGTCTGCGAGGTTCATCATGCGCGTAGCCAAGAAAAAGACCGGAGGGATTCTCGAGGGAGATCTGACTCCGATGATTGACATGACCTTTCAGTTGATCGCATTCTTTATGGTGCTGATCAATTTTTCGCAGGCCGAGCAGAACGAGAAGATTCAACTGCCCGATAGCCAACTGGCCAAGCCGCCGGAAGGTCCGCTGGAGTTTCCGATAACGATCCATCTGACCACCGAGGGGACCGCGATCATCGGGTCCTCGGAATTGCCGATCGCCGCGCTGGGTCCCATCTTGATTAAAGAGAGACAAGTGGCCGCCAGCCAAGGAATCGGTGCCAACGAAGCGACGATCATCATTCGCGCCCACAAGTTTGCACAAACGGGACGGGTACAAGAGCTGATACAAAAGTGCCAGGAGAACGACTTCGAAAAGTTCGCGCTTCGTGCAAAGGAAGACGTTGGAAACAACTAAAGCGGTAATAGTCGCCTTTCGCTCCGCGAAAGGGTGTTTGTTCGCGGAGCGGGCAACGACGCTCCGACAAAATTGGATTCATTAAAACTATGAAAGTACGACACGGCAGGAGTGGCGGAGATGACAAGATCGAGTTGCAGATGACGCCGATGATCGACATCGTGTTTCAACTGCTGGTCTTCTTCATCATGACGTTCAAGATCGTTTCGCAAGAAGGCGACTTCAATGTCAAGATGCCGCTGGCGGCTCCTGCGGCTGGCGCGCCCGACGATTTGCAGCTTCCGCCGATGAAAGTTCGATTGCGGGCCGGTGCGGGCGGCCTGTTGGCTGGAGTGTCGCTGAACGACAAAGGGTTCGGTACGGACATGGACGCGCTGCGGCTGGACATCATCGGGTTTATCGGTGATGATCGCGGTCCGGGCAGTATTCAGGAGACGGCCGAAGTCGAGCTGGATTGTGATTACGGCTTGAATTACGAACACGTGATTCAAGCAATTACCGCCGTCTCCGGCCACATTGACGGCTCGGGCAATGTCGTCAAGCTCGTCGAAAAGATCAAATTCGCTCCGCCGCGCCAGGCCAGCGGCGAATAGGAACCGATCTCACGCATTTCCCGGCAAGAGTTTCGCGAGTTGCGTTTGGCAAGAAGCGGACCGGGCGCGAGGGCGTTCCACGTGGTGCGATTCGACATTTGGGTGAGCGGCGGATGAACGCTTACGCCCCGAAGGTTTTTTTGTTGGCTAGCCGAATCAGCGGCGGACTTGCCGTGCCGTACGCCGAGTGTTCAAGTTCGTGTGGCAGGTTATCATCGGAGGGGAAAGCCAACGTGCCCGCCGCTTCGCCGCTGAAGATTTAACAGCATGACTCTGGAATCCATCATCCCGTTTGTAGCTGGTTCGGCCTTGCCAAGCTTCGTGATTGCTCTGCTGGCCACGCTTGCAATGCGGCGGATTGCGCCGCGTTGGGGGTTGGTGGACCAGCCCAATCATCGGAAGGTGCACGTTTCGCCAGTGCCGCTTGGTGGTGGAGTGGCCATCTCGCTAGGCGTGGTTTTGCCGTTTGCGGCCGGAACGATCGTCTTGTTGCTGATGGACGATGCTTCCTTGGCGAAGGTCTTGCCCGACTTTGCGGTGCCGCACTTGGGAGGCTTGCGCGAGCAGCTCGGCGGCTTGTGGATCATGCTTGGTGGGGCGTTGCTCTTAATGACGCTGGGGCTGATTGATGATCGACGCGGCGTCGACTGGCGGATTCGACTGTTCGTCCAGTTTGCGGTGGCGACGGTTTGTGTCGTGACGCAAGGATGGCAGCTGACCGCGTTCATTGTCGTACCGCGCTTGGGATGGATCGTCTCGGTCGTGCTTTCAGTGATCTGGATTGTTGCCCTGATTAACTCATTCAACATGCTCGACAATATGGATGGCCTCTCCGCGGGAGTAGCCGCGATTGCGGCGTCGATCCTGGCGATCGTGATGTTGATTTCACCAGCCGCGCCGCGACCACAGCTGTTCGTCGCTGGGTTTTTGTTCGTACTTGTCGGGGCGTTGTTAGGGTTCCTGGTTCACAATCGCCCACCCGCGAAGATTTTCATGGGCGACGCGGGTAGCTATTTCGTCGGCTTTTGTATTGCGATCGCGACGTTGTTGGCGACCTTTGCCGGCTATTCCGAGACTTCGCCCGGACCTCATGCGGTCTTGGCACCGCTGTGCGTCATGGCAGTCCCGTTGTACGACATGACGACCGTGATTTGGATTCGGCTTCGCGAAGGGCGAAGTCCGTTCGAAGCCGATAAGAATCACTTCTCGCATCGGTTGGTCGAGCTTGGCCTGAGCAAGACGCAAGCCGTGTTGACCATCTACCTGACGACGGCCACGTGTGGGCTTGGCGCATTATTGTTGCATCAGGTCGATCTGTTCGGGGCGTTGGTCGTTGTGTTGCTGATCGTCTTTGTTCTGTTGCTGATTGCGATCCTGGAATCCACGCGTCAAGGGACGGGCCGCCGGTGAGAAAGCGAAGTCGCTATCCTTTGAAAACCTCGTCGGCTGCACAAGCGAGCGTTGGGGACGCTGGCGAGCGACTGCGACCGTTATGGCTGAGCGGTGTCACGGCGTTGTTCGTTGCCACACCGTTGATTCCTAGTGAAGCGGTGCCAAAGGGGCTCGGTGTTTCTTTGCTCATGGCCTGGTTCGTTCTGTGCGCTGGTTTCATCGTGACGGGGGCGGTCCAGCGTAATTTGCGCCTCCGCATCGGGGCGATCGAGATCGCCATGCTGCTGTTTGTCGCATTGCACACGCTCAGCGCTCTGGTGCTTGCGGATGCCGGACAGCCGCGTCAGACGCTAAACATGCTTTGGCAGTGGGTCGGTTTCGCGGTCGCATTCCTGCTCGTGCGGCAAGTGGTGCGAACGCCGCGGGAGTCGCGTGCCTTGGTCGCGGTCATGATCGCCTTGTCGGTCTGCCTGTCGATGCACGGGTATTATCAATACTTTTACAGCATGCCCCAGGCACGACGCGAATATTGGGCGGATCCGGAGGGAGAGCTGGCTCGTGCGAGGGTCGTTGCTGAGGCAGGCTCCGTCGAACGCGAGCAATTCGAGAACCGGCTGGAGAGCACCGAGCCGATGGCAACCTTCACGCTGGCCAATTCGCTGGCCGGATTTCTCGCCCCGTGGCTGCTCTGTGCGGTCGGCATCGCCGTACTGAATTGGCGGAACCTCGAGTTGCGACGTCCACTGGCTGTGTCGGCGGGCGTGAGCGGTTTGTTGGTGGCGGGATGTTTCATTCTCACGAAGAGCCGCAGTGCGACGTTGGCTGTGCTGTTTGGTGCCGGCTTGTTGATCGTTTACGGCAGACGAAGCGGTTGGCGTCCCGGCTGGAAGTCGGTGGTTGCCGTCATCGTTTTGCTCGCTGTGTTAATTGCTCTAGCCAGTTCGGTCGGTGGCTTGGACTTGTTGGTATTGACCGAGTCGTCGAAGTCGCTGCTGTACCGGGTTCAGTATTGGCAGGCATCGGTCGCGATGATCGCCGACGCTCCTTGGTTTGGCTGCGGGCCCGGCAACTTTCAACAGTCCTACCAGGTGTACAAGCTGCCCGAAGCGAGCGAGACCGTCTCCGACCCTCACAACTTTCTAGTGGAGATTTGGTCGACCGCCGGCACGCCGGCGATGTTGACTTTCCTCGGCGTACTTGTTTGCTTCGCATCTCAGTTGCAAACGGGCTTGTCGGCATCCGTGACGGAGTCGGCGCGGCGCGAGACGGAAGATTCCGGGTGTGTGCGGGCCGTCTATTGGGGCGGCTTGGCGGGTGTGCCGTTCGGATTCATCGCAGGTCTGGCCGTCGGCTACGTTCCTGATTTCGCGTTGTTCGTGGTGGGATTGCCTGTTGCGGCCGCGGTCGTTTGCGCTTGGCATCCGTGGGTGCTTCACGGGCGCTTGCCGATCATTGTCTTGGTCGCTGCGGCGTGTGTGATGTTGGTCAATCTTTCGGCGGCCGGCGGCATCAGCTTCGCGGGCGTAGCGTTGACTTTGTGGCTGTTGTCGGCGACGGCGCTGAATCTGTCGGAAGAATCGCGCCGCGGCGGCACGATCCCGGGCCGAACTGCCGGTGCCATCGCCGCGGCGACCGTCGTGGTCGCGCTGCTGTTCTGGTACTCGACGTTTGCGCCGGTTCTGAACCTGTCGACGATACTCGCGCGGGCCATCGACTTGCAGTCGCAGGGGCGTCGGCTCGAAGCCGAACAGACGCTGGTGGCCGCGACCACCGCCGACCATTACAGCGTCGAGCCTTGGCAAGCATTGGCTCAGTTACGATTGGAGATGTGGCTCGACGGAGGAGCTGCGTCGCGCGAAACGGCGTTTGCCGAAGCGGCTCGCGCCACGCTGGATCACCATCGGCGGTCTAGTGCCGCTCATCAGTCCTATGGCGATTGGTATCTGCGTGCCTTTCGCGCGACGAACGAGGAACGCTTCTTGGAGGAAGCGATCGTTGGCTACCGGCGTGCAACCGAACTGTATCCGAACTACAATCTGGGTCATGCTCAACTCGCGTGGGCTTTGCAGATTGCCGGGCGATCGGCGGAGTCGAGCGTCGAGGCGGCAGAGGCGCTACGGCTGGACGGTCTGAACCCTCACCGCGAGCAGAAGCTCGTTAAGCGTGCTGTTTTCGACGCGCCGCGGCCGGGCGATTTACAATCGCCAAACCCGCCTGACACGGATGCAGAACAATTAATGCGGGAGCTGCGTAGCAGGCTTGGTAACTAGTTTGGTTTCACGACCCTGAACGGTGTGTTTCAAGGAGTCCTTTAGAATGCGTTTGCTGCTCGTTGTGATCTTCGCGCTGGTCCTTGGTGGTTCGCTGGGTATTGTTCAAACCTGGCGAGAATTCTCGGGTTTTGAGGAGCGGATGGAGTTGCCGGGGTCTGTTGCAGCGGACGATGGCGGCACGATCGCTGATGCTATGACGGCAAGTCCGCCGCCTACCAATACAACCGGCTCGCCGCGCGCGGAAGTTGTTGGCCCGTCGAGCCACGATTTTGGCGTCATGGAACGTGATACATCACGTTCGCATTCCTTCGTCATCCGCAATCGCGGCGACGCCGACCTGCGTGTCGGAAAGCCGGAAGCCAGTTGCGGAATCTGCGTGGAAACGACTTTCGAGGAAGCGACCTTGAAACCCGGCGAAGAGGTCACGATTCCGGTCACTCTGACAGCTCGCAAGCCGGAACCCGCGTTGAATGAAAGCTTGGAACTGCGGACGAGCGATACGGCGCACGATGTAATTCGGTTTGATTTGATCGCCTACGTCTCGGAAGCCGCCGGAGCTTCGGTTAGCGAATTGGCGTTGGGAACCGTCTCGACCGACACGGGCGGTGCGACCAGCTTTCGCGTTTATGGCTTCGTCGACGAGCCGCTGGAGATTGTCAATTTCAAGCTGAGCGATCGCGACAATCAGGACTATTTTGAATGGGAAGTCAGCGAGTTGACGCCGGAGGCGGTCAAGGCGGGACAGGCTCATGCACACTTCGCCAAGGAGATCAAAATTGCGATCAAGCCGGGAATGCCGGTCGGCCCGTTGGAACAGAACATCACGATCATCGCTCGTGCCGGCAAGCTGGTCACGATCAACGTGCCCGTGACGGGGCGAGTGACCGGCGACCTATCGTTGCTGGGAGGATCGAAGTTCAGTACCGAGATGAGTCTGTTGTCGCTTGGACGAATTCTGGTTGGCGAAGGGGCTGCGGCGAAGTTGCACATGATGGTCAAAGGCGAGCATCGGGACGAGGTGCAACTGACGATTGGCACGTGCGATCCAGCCGATTACCTCTCCGCGACCGTGGGGGAGCGGAAGGCGATTCAGGATGGCAAGACATACCTGTTCCCAATCACGGTCGAACTCGATAAGCGTGCGCCTGCGATGAATCGGCTTGGCGGTGTTGGATCGGCTGTCGGCAGAATCGTCATTCATACGACGCATCCGACGGCCAAGGAAGTGATCTTGTTTGTTCGCTTTGCCGTTGAATGAAAGCCGCCGCCCGAGTATTTTCGGGCTCGCCAGCCGGCGCACCTTCGCTGCCGGAAGCGGTTGGAACACCTGGATGTCTCGCAAGGAAGGACAAACGAATGGAATCCTCAAAGACGAGCTGGGGGATTTGCCTGCTCCTTCTCTTGCCGTTGGCTTCGGCCTGCAGATCGAACTCCGCTTCAACATCCCCGCCCAGCGGCGGCCCGCGTGAGGAATCCACGTCAACAACACCGCCGGATTCGGTGCGCGAGGTGCCCGACGAGACTTCCGAGCGAACAGACGTGAAGTCTCCGCTGGCTGAAACCGGCGCGAACGAAGCGGCCAACACAGCCGAAACAAGCGCGCCGCTCGTCAAGGAGCGGGAACTGTTTGACGGCTGGGGCAGGCCCGATGTTGTGCTCTTCGTCACGGGGCAGCAAAAGGGTTACATCGAGCCGTGTGGGTGTGCGGGCTTGGCGAATCAGAAGGGCGGCTTGGCGCGGCGCCACACGCTCGTTCGCGAGCTGAAGGCGAAGGGTTGGCCATTGGTCGCTCTGGATGCCGGCAATCAGGTTCGTCGTTTCGGACGCCAGCCGGAACTCAAGTTTCAAATTACGGTCGAGGGCCTGAAGACGATCGGATACGACGCGATCGCGTTCGGCGAGCATGATCTTGGCTTGTCGGTTGGCGAAGTTGCCGCCGCCACGATGGCGATCGATGACCAAGGCAGTCCGTTTGTCTGTGCGAATGCAGCGGTTTTGGATCGCAGTCTGACTCCGCGGTTTCACATCCTCGATGCGGGCGGCAAGAAGATTGGCGTCACGTCCGTTCTGGGGACCGCTGAACAAAAGGAAGTGACGAGCAGCGAGATTGTGTTGCAACCGGTGGTCGAGTCGCTGAAGGAAGTCGTACCGCAACTGACCGAAGCAAAGTGCGACTTGTACGTCTTGCTGGCCCATGCGTCGCTCGACGAATCTCGCGAACTGGCTCGGCAGTTCCCGGACTTCGACGTCGTCGTGTCGAGCGGCGGCTTGGGCGATCCGACGTACGAGCCGGAAGCGATCGAAGGGAGCAAAGCGATTCTCGTGCAGGTCGGCGTGAAAGGCATGTTCGCGGGCGTGATCGGCGTCTTTGCCGACGCCGAAAAGCCGCTGCGCTATCAGCGAGTTCCGTTGGACGCTTCTTACACCGACTCGCCCGAGATGCTCGACTTGCTCAAGTTGTATCAGGAGCAACTGAAGAACACCGGATTGGACGGGCTCGGAGTGAAGCCGCTGCCGCACGCCAGCGGCAACAAGTTCGTCGGCTCGCAAGCCTGCGCCGATTGCCACACGAAGGCCTTCGCCATCTGGCAAGAGACGCCGCACGCTCACGCGACCGACACGCTGGTCCATCCCGGCGAGCGCTCGCAAATCGAGCGGCACTTCGATCCCGAGTGTCTCAGCTGTCACGTGACCGGCTGGAACCCGCAGAACTTCTTTCCGTATCAGTCAGGCTATTTGAGCCTCGAAGAGACTCCCGCGCTGGTGGCCAACGGCTGCGAGAACTGTCACGGCCCCGGTTCAGCTCACGTCGCCGCTGAACTGGGCGACGTTGAAGCATCCGACGAAATGTTGAAGACACTTCGGTCGGCGATGCGATTGCCGTTGAACAAGGCCGAGGAGAAATGCCGCGAGTGCCACGACCTCGACAACGATCCCGACTTCCACAAGGAAGGTGCCTTCGATAAGTATTGGCCGAAGGTCGAGCACAAGGGCCTGGATTAAGCGGGTTCCGTTTAGCCCGATCCATGCCCGCCTAGTATTCCGTCGCAGCTTGATCTTCGGGTACGTAGAGAAAGTGAGCCGCGGGCCGTAAGGCACCGGGTAGCGCTCAGTGCCCGGCCGCTTACGCGTCGCGGCTCACTGAATCACTCCGGCCAACCGAAAACTGAGCTGCGACGGAATACTAGGCCACCCAGCGGCAACCGTGCCTGCTTGACGTCTGCACCGACCGGCAATAAGTCTTCTCGTTCCCAGGCTCCCGCCTGGGAACGCATGGCCCCCGAGGCTCCGCCTCGCTTCCGTCCAGTCGCCGTTCGCGTCGTTGCGCAGTGCCGGGGAGGGAGGCGGAGCCTCCAAGACAGGGCGTGCCCAGGCAGGAGCCTGGGTACGAGAGGGGGCGGAATGCTTGCGAAGTTGGCGGCGGGGGTTGAGAATGGGAGCTTGGGGTTTCGATGGCCACGCTGGGACAAACTGTGATGCCGCTCTTTCGTACAACAACCCGCAGCCGACATCGTCGCGGGCGGGGGTGGCGGTTGGGGTTCGAGCGGTTGGAGGGGCGGGTGCTGTTGGCGGTGGATATCGTGGGGGCGGGGGATGGGGTGGCGTTGATCGATATGGGGCTCGATCCGCGGACGGGGGCCGTGACGCTGGTCGGAGCGGAAGAGGAAGCGGGCGAGCAGATCGCCAAAGTGTTTTACCTGAACGCCGCGCGCGACTCCCTCGCCTCCGCCACCTTGGTCGGACTCGGCCCGAATACCCAAGTCTTCGGCATTGCCTCCGACGGCTCGCGGATCGCTGGAATCTCGGACTCACCCGAATCGATCGACGGTGAGGGAACGATCTGGTTAAGCACCGCTCCTGATTCTCCGATAGGGATCGGCTTTGTCGATGGGAAACCTAAAGCTTCAAATGCAGTTGGAGCCTGGCAAGGTGGTGTGGTTGGGCAATTTAATGGGGGAGATGGCGCGATTACTTGGACGGAAACAGTTGGCATTCAAATACTTGCCGGGAATCCCGGCGATTTGCAGGACGCTGTTGATGTGTCCGCTGACGGAACTATTCAAGTTGGATCCTCTACTCTTGGCAACCTTGGGGCGGATGCGGTTTACTGGGACGCTACAGGCATTCATCCGCTTGACGCTTCTGTGGGACTCCAGAGCAAGGGGGAGGGCATATCGCCAAGCGGCAACTTTATCGGGGGATGGATCTTTTATCTGGCCGCCGATCAATCGACTTCGGTACTGCAAGCCGTGGTTTGGGATGCTGATCGAAATATCATTCGTTTAACAGATTCCAGCGGCGCACCTTTCGAGGGCATTGTGACCGACGTCAGCAATCACGGTTATGCCGTGGGAGTGACCAAAGACAACGAAGGCTTCATCTGGCACGAGAGCTTTGCGGAACCGCTGATCTTTGATGATTGGCTCGAAACGAAGCGAGAGGCCGGCGATCCGAGTTTGCCGTCCGCCTCAACCTCGGTGGTGGCGATTGCGGAAGACATCCTCAACGGGAAACTGCTCTTCGCCGTCAACGGCAGCGCGTACTTTGTGCAGGTCGATGCTCCTGAGTTAATTGCACAATGGCATAACTTAGCGATGCCACTCGATGTCACGGGCGACAACTTGATCAGTCCGCTGGACGTCCTCGTGATCATCAACGCGCTGAACAATGGCGGTGCCCGCCCGCTTCGACCGCCGCGCACCGGCGACTTCTCTTACGACACCAACGGCGACGGAACTCTCTCTCCGATCGATGCCTTGCTGGTGATCAACTTCCTGAACGGTGCCGGGTCTGGCGAGGGCGAAGCGGCACCATTGCACTCGCTGGCGGGATTACTGTACGTGCCTTCCCCGGAGTTTGCAGTGGGAGCGTTGAAAGCCACTGCGCGAGAGACGGTTGCTGTGGTGAACGAGCGATTCGCCAGACCGGACTTTCATCGCCAGCAACTCGCGTCGACCAGCCGGTTTGACGAGCCTCGAACGCAAGCTCTTTCGCGCCGCGACCAGCGGCTCTCGGATGAATTCTGGTGCCGCTATGATCCGGCGATCGACTTCTCGGAAGTGATACCGTTGCGAGACGGCCTCGATTCCCTGGAACGCGATGCGTAGGGACCGGCAAATCTAGTATGTCCTTGGAAGGGTGGCCCGAACCTCGCCAAGGTGGCGACCGTCGGCTAGTGTTCCGTCGCAGCTTGATCTTCGGGTACGTAGAGAACGTGAGCCGTGGGCCGTAAGGCACCGGGTAGTGCTCAGTGCCCGGCCGCTTACGCGTCGCGTTAGTCGTTCGCCTAACCCCAACAACGCCTTCGGCAACGGAGTCCGGAGAACGCATCTCGTTGTTCAAAACACCGAGTACTGGTGGGAACGGCGGTTGATCGGGCAGCTCGAATCCCCGCCAACGTCCGATAACAAGCAACCCGTGCATCCGCCTACCCCGGCGCTGCCAAACTCCGGCCAACCGAACGTGGCGAGTTATCCGCGTTGCAATAAATACAGCGGACAGCGCAGTCGTATCTGTGAGAATCAAGGTGTATTTTCACATTCTGCGGCGATTTCGAGTGCTGCTCGACCAACTGTTCCGCATCGTCCCACGGCAACTCCTCGAATGTGCCGGCCAGACCATCGACGCACTGCTGGTGCCAGT
>JAQBZB010000279.1 GCA_027622275.1 Planctomycetota bacterium
GTTGGAATACCGATTATCTTGCCCGAGTCCTTGGACTACAAAAGACTTAGTGTGCGTTTGCCGTGGTCCCACAGCCGATCGAGTCCGAAGACAGTCAGATAGGCGAGGACAACTCCGAACGTGGCCGCGGCGACCGCCTCCAGAATCTTGATCGTCCACACCCGCCGACGGAACCCGTGCAATTGCGTTTCGAGTGTCGGCGGCAACTCGAGCCGGTGATGCGAATGTGCCAGACTCATTTTGGTGTTCCTGTTCTTCTTTGCTTATACCGCGCGGCTTTCAAAATACCGTACGACGGCCTTGGAAGGCCATCGTACGATCATCATCATATCAGTCCCACGACCTTCCGGCCTACCCAAAAGACGCCCAGCATAAAAACCAACAGCCCGGCGATGACTGGGTGATTCCACAGTTGCACGCGCCGGATCGCCGGGGGCGGATCGGGCAGCGTCGCCAGGGAATTTACGATTTCGTCCAATCGGTTCACTGCACTCACTTTGCCGCGCGTCACACGAGCCAGCTCTTCGAGCACTTCCGGCCGGGCGGGCCGGCCGATCCGCTCGGTGGCCACGCCCTGCACGAAGAACGACGCCTCCAAGGTGGCGTTGGTTTGTTTACAGGAGAGCGTAACTTGGTGCGTGCCGGGCTCGTCGGTCGTGAATCGACCGGAAAAGAGTCCCCACTCGTCTCCCGCCGACGTAAACCGCACCGTCTCGGCTTTCCCCGACGGAGCCACGATGCGGGCGAGCACGTCGCCCTTTTGTAACGGCTCGCCGCTGGGTTCCATTACGTTGGCGTTCAATGAGAGCGTCTGTCGCATCTGCGGTTGATCGGGCGAATAGAACAGCCGCATCGTCTCGCCCTTGGCCATGTTCCGTTGATAAGCCATCCAGCGGACGACCTGTCCCCAAAACCGGTAGTGGTATTTGTCTTCGACACCCTTCCGCCAACGCCACGCGCCGTCCGTCCCCATGAACAGCACCTTGCCCGCCCCGAACGTCCGTGTCGCCAGCAGCGGCAAGCGTCCATATTCGTTGGCGGCGTCCTTGTGGACGGCCAGCACTTCGCTCCCCGCGCGGGCTCGCACCGCCGGCGCGTGCCACTGGAAGCCCGGCAAGCCTTCCCAGACTTGGATGTTGTCCTCTTGCGTGTCGGCCAGTTTGGTGAGCAAGCTGCGGCGGCCAAGCTCGGTCAATTCGAAGTGACTAGGTGACCGCGATCCCCAGCCGCCGTGTTGCGTGTCGTCGAGGGTGACCGGATACAAGTCGGCTAACTCCGTATCGAGCAGCGAGAACTGGCGGCCTTGCCAGCCCGGCATGAAGACCAAACCGCTGGCTTGCTGTTCGACCAGACCCTTCAGCAATCGACATTGCTCGACCGTCAATTGATTGTCGTCGAGGCCGACATCGCCTAGGAAGACGACATCGAACTTGGCCAGCTCGTCCAAGCCGTCGGGAAACTTCTGAATGTAGTCCTTGTTGCCGCCGCCAACTTTGCTCAAGCCGGGATGGAACAGCAGGCACGCCACGTCGACTCCCGGATCGCGCGACAAGGCGTTTCGCAGATACCGATACTCCCAGCGCGGATACGATTCGATGACCAGCACCTTCAGCTTCTCTTCGCGAATCGAGATCGGTGCCAGCAGTTCGTTGTTGTCAGTCAATCGTTCGTCCTGGTGCCGAGGGACGTTCATGGTCAGCGTATAATCGCCGATCTCTGCCGGCTGCCAGGTGATCGCGTCGGTGGTTCGGCCCATCGCCGCGACGCGAATCTCCTTGCTGACTTCGTCGCCCCGCGCCGTCTTCATCGAGACGGTGGTCACAAAATCACGAGGCAGCGAGCTTTCGATCGTGAACGGAATCCGCACGGCTTTGTTGACGATGCCGAACGTCGGCGCGTCGAGGCTGAGCAGCTCGACATCGGGCAGCCGCGCCGAACTGCCAACGGGCACGCAGAAGATCGGCACGCCCTTCAGCCGCAACTGGGAAGCCGCTTCCACCGGCGGCGGGCCTTCGTTCCAATCACCGTCCGAAGCCAGCACGATGCCGATCAGATTCTTGAACTTGTTGGTGGCGTCGGCCAGCGGAGCATGCAAGTCGCTGCCGCGTCCCGCCGCCGCTTCGGCCACCGGTTGCATGACGACATTCACCCGCTCGTGGATCAAGCTCCAAGATGCTTCGTCCAGCAACGGCTTGATGGCTTCGCTGCGCGAGACCGGCTGAGCCTGATCGAGCACGACGTCTCGCGTGTTCATACTCGGCGAAGCATCCCAGAAGACCACCACGGTCGGCTTCTCCTCGGGACGGAACTCCTCGATCCACTCCGGTTGATTGAACATCACCGCCGCCCCGATCACCAACGCGACTCGCAGCAACTCCAACAACCCGAACCAACGACGATAGCCGCTCCGCCGCCAGGCGATCAGCGAAAACACGATCGTGACCGCGACAATCACGATCGACACGAACATCGACCACGGCGTCCACAGGAATGTCAGCGCTCGCGTAGCGTTCATGCGGCGGCTCCTTCCGCGCGACGGAGCTTGGGCAAACACAATGCCGCCTCCACAACCATGGCGACCATCATTGTCGCCAGGAACAGCCGCCAGATCTCTTGAATCAGCGCATCGATGCTGCCGGCGCGATCGTCCACGCGCACCATGTCGAGACCTTGGAACAACTCAGCGAGCTGCGCGTCTTCCAGCGGCTTGGCCAAGTCTTCCGCCGCGGGCCGATTCACGGCGAGCAACCGGTTGTCGGACGAGTAGACTCCGCTGTGATAAGGATAGTCGGTCGAGAGCGCTGCTTCGGCTCCGGCCAGCCGCTGCCACGGATCGGTCTGCTGTTGCGAGTCGCCAGCGACAAGCTGTTGCGTGTCGCCAAGTGTTTCCACACCGGCCGCCAACGCGCGTTGCACGGCTACGTACAGCACGACGCCATCGCGGGCGAGCGACGAGTCGCTGGCTGCCGGAGTCGTCGTGCAGAGATAGATGCCGCCGCGATCGGTCGACACGCGAACCAACAGCGGATCGCCGCCGCTCAAGGAAGCGAGCACCGTCGCTTCGCCCGTCAACTCACAATGCCGACGGATCTTTAACTGGCCGACCGGCAGCGAGGCACCGCTCAAGGTGTTTGCCAATAAGTCTTGATCACCGCGCCAGGTCTCGACGGCCAGCTCTGCGGTTGTCTCGGCCCAGCCGTTCCAGCTCATGTCGGCAAACTCGCTGCGGTCGGGATCGCGTGGCGGAAAGTATACGATCTGGCCGCCGCGATCGATGAAGGCGCGGACGAGGTCGGCGGCAGGGCCCTCGGGGAGCGAGTCGTGCCACAGGACCAGCGCGATCTTTTCCCATTCGACGGTCGCGAGTTGTTCGCTGGTTAAAACTTCAGCTCCGTGCTCAAACGTCGGGTCGGGCGAAATGCCGGCCGCCAGTTGCAGCGGCCGAACGACGGTCGGTTCGTCGGCGACGATGATCGTGCGGCGAGCCGTCGGCTTTGAGAACGCGAAATAGAAGTCGTTGTCGGCCGAGTTCGCATCCGCCGGTACCGACACGCGTCCCCAACCGATCTCATGCCCTTGCTCCAAGCCAATCTGATGATCCTTCAACTCGTAAGTCGGACCCACCATCTCGACGTTGAGCACCGACCGGGCTCCTTCGATCTCGAACGCGATCGGCACGCTAACGATATCGTCCGTGTCGGTCTGACGCGTCATCACCAGCGACACCAGCAGCTCCGCGCCCTCGCCGGTCGTTTGCCGTTTCACATCGGTCACGCGGATGGCCAAGTTATCGGGCGCGGTTTGCGAGTAGGCGAGCAGATGAAAACGGACGCCCTGCGTGAACTGTACGAATTCGTCGCGCAGCGATTTCCAGCGTCCGCTGGCCGCGTTCCAATCGTTCTCGCGGAGGTCGGAGCAAATCCAAATCTCTGTGCGACCCGTCTGATTCGCTTCGATGTACTCACGAGCCGATTGCAGCATCGCCGGGAGATCGGCCGCCGCACTCGTCAATTCGGCGCTCGGCAAACGGAGCAGTGCGTCGGGCGATTCCAATTCGTTAGGCGAGTTCGTTGTGCTCTCGATCAACACCCAACGCGACGAGCCGAGCGTGTTGAGTGCCCGAACCAGCTGCTCGCGCCCGGTCGCCAGTTTCGAAACGACGCCGCCCGCGCCTTGCTGCTGCATACTCGGCGATCGATCGAGCAGAATGATCGTTGTGTCCGCTCGTCCGCCCGCCGTGATGCCGAGCCAACCGCTCGCCAGCGGTCGGCTGATCGCGAAGACCAGCCCGGCGATCACCAGCGCACGAAAGAGCAGAATCAGCCATTGCCGCAGCTTCGCATAACCTCGCGACATCCGGTTCGCCGCCAGCAGGAACATCATCGCCGCCCATTGCATCGTTTGGAAACGACGCTGATTGATCAGGTGAATGATGATCGGCAAACTGATCAGCGGCAGCGCGGCGAGCATGAGTGGTTGCAGGAAACTCATCGTACACCCTTCCCTCGGCTGCGTCCGACCAGAAACTGCATCAAGACCTTCTCATAGTCTTCGTCGATGCTGATGCGGTGGTAATCGATCGCCGTTCGCAGCACGACTTGCCGCAGGTCTTCGAGATAACCCTGCAAGGCCTTGTGATAACGATCCGCGATCTCGTTCGGTTCGGCAAACACCGCCGCTCCGCCTTCCATGTCGAGGAACCGCATCGGGCGAAGGAAGTTGAAACCGACTTCCAACGGATCGAGCAAGTGGAACGCCGTCACATCGTGTTTGCGAAAACGAAGGTGCTCGAAGCAGCCGCGAAGCTCCTCCGGCTCGACAAAGAAATCCGAGATGATCACGATCAGCGCCCGCTGGCGAATCGTCTCGGCCAGTTCGTGCAACACGGGCACCAGCTGCGTCTCGCCGCGCGGCTGGGCGTGCTCGATCGCATCCAGCACGTGCAGCAAGTGGCCTGGGTTGCGGCGCGGCGGGATGCTGGTGACGACTCCTTTCGCGACGCAAGACAACCCGACCGCGTCGCCTTGCTGGACGGCCAGATAGCTCAAGGCCCCCGCGATTTGGCGGGCGTATTCGATTTTGGTCGTGCCGGTCGTGCCAAAGTTCATCGAGCCGCTAGTGTCGAGCACGATGCAGCAGCGCAGGTTCGTATCGGCTTCGAATTCTTTGACGTAAAAACGGTCGGAGCGTCCGTAGGCCCGCCAGTCCAGCCGCCGCAGGTCGTCGCCGGGGACGTACTTGCGATACTCGGCGAACTCGACGCTGGCTCCGCGATGCGGACTGGCATGACGCCCCGAAACGCTTCCCAACATCGGCCGCCGCGCAAACAACGGCAGCCCGCTCAGACGCGATAACGCCAGAGGATCGAGAAAGCTGCGTCGCCGTCGGTCGGGGATCATGTAGTGTAGCCATCTCGCTCCGCGAGATGAGCCTTCCACGTTGGGGTTTGGGTCGTTGAGTTTAACTGAGAGTCATGCTTCGCTCTGACAGGGCTCATCACGGCGGAGCGTGATGGCTACTATTCCGAATTCGTCTCTTCCAACAGTCGCTTGACGATGTCCTTCGCCCCGATTCCCTCGGCCTGGGCGGCGAACGTCGTGATGACGCGATGAGTCAACACCGGCGCGGCGACTTCCTGGACGTCTTCCAATCGCACCATGTAACTGCCCAGCAGCGCCGCGCGTGCTTTCGCGCCGAGGATCAGGTTCTGTACCGCCCGCGGACCGGCTCCCCACGAGATCAGCGGCTTGATCCACGCCGGAGCCGTCTCGCCGTCGGGGCGTGTCTTGCGAACCAGGCGGGCCGCATAGGTATAGATGTGATCCGGAACCGGCACGCGCCGCACGAGATGCTGGTGGCGGATGATATCTTCGGCGTGGAGCAGATGATTGAGTTCGGGCAACGCATCGCCAGTCGTCGTCCGTGCGATCATCACTTCTTCCGCTTCGGATGGGTAGTCGAGTTCGATCAGGAACATGAAGCGATCGAGTTGCGCTTCGGGCAGCGGGTACGTACCCTCTTGCTCGACGGGGTTCTGTGTGGCGAGAACCACAAACGGCGGAGCCAGGTCGAACGGCTTGCCGACCGCCGTGACCCTGCATTCCTGCATCGCTTCCAGCATCGCGGCTTGCGTCTTTGGCGGAGCCCGGTTGATCTCGTCGGCCAGCACGATGTTGGCGAAGACCGGTCCATGCACGAATTGAAACTCGCGCCGGCCGTCCGGCGTGTCTTGCAAGATGTCGGTGCCGGTAATGTCCATCGGCATCAGGTCGGGCGTGAACTGAATGCGGCTGAACTTCAGCGACATTGTCTCGGCGACCTTGCTGACCAACAGCGTCTTGGCCAGACCCGGCACACCCATCAACAAGGCATGTCCGCGGGCGAACAAGCAGATGGACAACTGTTCGATCACGCCGTGCTGGCCGACGATCACGCGCGCCAGTTCCTTCTTCAGCCGCCCGTACACTTCGCGTAGCTCATCGATCGCTTGAACGTCGTTATCGCTGAGTTTCTTCGGCGCTGCCGCCGAATCTTGTGACATCACGGTTTCGGACATGAGGTGATCCTGGGGTGTAGGTCGATGGTTGCATCGGTTGCGTCGAGCACTCGGCGCGCAGCACGAAGTTGGCATTTGTGTCGGATGAGCTACCCGAAGAGAGCAAGGTTTCAGTTGGCTTCCAGAAGTACGGACGATGGTGAAGGGCTTGCTGTACGATAGCCAACCCCGTGGAACGCCTTGCGAGGGACATTGTAGCAGACGGCGAGCGGAAGTCGAGCTTGTATCTTTGGCATCACCACACCATGAGGACACGACCCGGAACCAGGCCTGTTTGACGACGTCGAACCGCCGTGGAAAGACGGTGACGGCCGCGGCATTGCGACGAAGCGCGTCGATTACGTGCCGGATCTCGTCGCTGCCGAAGCACTTTCGTTCATCGAACGCAATCGCGACGAACCGTTCTTTCTGTACTTCGCGATGAATGTGCCTCACGCCAACAACGAAGCGAGTCGCGGCCCGCGACTGGAACGCGGCCATTAGATGCCCTTCTTCGATTCGAACGGCCGGCTGCAAGGGATGCAGCGGGATCTGTACGAAGGCGGCATCCGCGTGCCGATGATCGCCCGTTGGCCAGGACACATCCAAGCCGGAGCCGTATCACAGCACATCTCGGGATTCCAGGACATGCTGCCGACGCTGTCTCAGTTGGCCGGCGCGGAAGCGCCCGCCGGCGATGGCCTCTCGATGGTGCCGACATTACTCGGCAAAGGCGATCAACTACAACACGATCACTTGTCTTGGGAGTTCTTGGAACAAGGCGGCCGACGAGCCGTATTGCAGGGCCACTGGAAGGGAGTCCGTCAAAACACGGACAACACTCCCGACGGACCGATCGAGCTGTATGACATCTCGAAGGACATCGAAGAAGCTTACAACATCGCGGATCAGCATCTGGAAGTAGTTGCCAAGTTAGCTGCAATCATGCGCGAAGCGCACAGTGCCCCCTAACGAACAGAAGCAAACGAAGGAAATCCGTCAGCAACTACTTTGTTTCCTTCGTTACCTTCTGTTCATAACAGTCTACAATAGCCCCTCGAGATGCACGGCGACACAAGCTGTCAGCGCGGAGGGGTTGTATCCGCCCTCCAGGACACTCACGACTCGGCTGTCCGCGTGCGTGTCCGCAATGTCCAGAACCAATTGGGTCAGCGGCGCGAAATCTTCGCTCTCCAATCCAAGTGATCCGATCGGATCGGTGCGATGGCTGTCGAAGCCGGCACTGATGATCACCAACTGAGGTTTGAGCTGATCCGCGAATCGCTCCAGTTGAGCGCGAAAGCCGGCGAGATAATCTTCGCGCGAGATACCGAATTTGATCGGCAGATTACACGTCGTTCCAAGTCCTGCTCCCGCACCAATCTCATCCGCCGCGCCGGTGCCCGGATAGAAGGGATACCGATGCGCCGAAAAGAATCCGACTTGCGAGTCCTCCCAAAACATGGCCTGTGTTCCATTGCCGTGATGGACGTCCCAGTCAACGATCAGGACGCGCTGCAATTCGAATTCATCGATCGCCAGTCGCGCGCCGGTCGCGACGTTGTTGAACAAGCAGAATCCCATCGGGTTGCCGGCCAGTGCGTGATGACCGGGCGGCCGCACGAGACACAACGCCCGCTGCTGGTCACCGCGAACCACGCGCGTCACCGCATCGCAAACCGCCCCCGCCGCCATCAAGGCGACATCGTACGACTTGGGCGACACAACGGTATCGGCTTCCATCTGTCCGCCGCCTCGTGCGGCGAACGCTTTCACCGCGTCGACGTGTTTCAGCGAGTGGACTCGACAAAGCCGCTCGATCGAAATCGGCTCCCATTCAACTCGCTCGCAGCGCGATGTCAAACCGCATTCATCGAGATGCTTGATCACCGGGCGAAGACGTCCGGCGTTTTCGGGATGACGGCCGGTGTCATGTTCCAGGAAGATCGGATCGTAGTAGAGCATGGTCATCGTCGACCGTAAGTCCATCGGAGGTTCAAGGGCGTGTTTATGAGACGCGCTGCATCCACAGATCCCCACTGGGCTTGCCCCAGTGGAATCAAAGATTAGCCGGTTAAAACGACAGCGCTGGCGTCGGGAAGACCCCCGCGAGCTCGTCTCGTGGGTGAATCAGATTCTGGGAGGCCGCCTTGCCTGGCGACTCGGCGGTTGCTGCAAATCTCATTCACCAAACGGGACAAGCCCGTTGGGGTCTCGAATTTCATCCGGTTCGATTCTAACTTACAAATCTTCTGCTCCAACGAGACAAGCTCGTTGGGGGCAGTAACTGGGCACTAATGGTGAGACTCTTCGGCTGTCAACGCAAAGCCGTACTTCGACGGAGCAGCGTCATCGTCACCTCAAGCAGTTATCTTGCGCCGTGCTCTCAGTTTCGACGGGCTGCCATCGCCAAAGGTACTGCGAATCAATGGCGGCGTGTCCCGAATCGCTTCGCGCGGCAGCTCTGTCCGCGCAGGCGAAGGCAGATGCCGCCACCAAGCCGCGTGCGAAGTGACGTCTCGTTCGGCGAGCTGGTGCGCTAACATCATAAGCAGCACGACATCGGACGCACAGTAACGAAGCAGCAATTCGCGGGCACCGTGATCGCGATCGAGCGTCCAACGATTCCAAAGATGAACCGCCAATTCCCCGTCGGCGTCTTGCAGATCCACGGGCCGAGTGAATCCGAGCCGCGACGTGATGCTCTTGAGGCTTCCCTTGAAACCTTTGTGATAACAAGGCCAGCGGAGGTCGAGGTGCGGACACGGCAGCGCAGGAACGTGAAACGTGTCGAGAACTCGCGGCACGTCAAACGAACTGCCGTTGAACGAGGCGAGTAAGGTGACATCGTCCAGCAAATGCAAAAAATCGTCCAGGTTCTCATGCTCGACAAACGTCCGCAGCTGGCCGCGATGCCAGCAGGCAATGACGGTGATCGGCGAGTTGTGTTCCAGGCCCGTCGTCTCGATGTCGAAGAACGACGTCTCGTCCAGAAATTCAGCTACGATGCGCCATTTGTCGAGTGGCGAGAATCGATCGACGAAGTAGCGGATGTCTTTCACTTCGAGTGCGTCGAGGCAACGCCGGCATTCTTCGACCAGTGAACTTGAACGGCCGATGGTGAGTTGCTCGACGCTACTCACGACGTCGCTCCACGAACGGACACCGGCCTCGTGAAGCTGTGCGAGCCGTACAGGTCCAATCCCGGTGCAGTGTAATAGCGCTTCGGTGATCAATGGATTCGCGCCCGTTTGTCTTGCAGGATCTTGCTCGCTTTGCCCAGTCGCTGCTTCAATCGCTCCAGCTCAGGATCAAGGTCGGGCGGAGTGACCGGCGCGCTCGGGGCGACCTCGTGATAGGTGACGTGCGGAAGAACAACTTCGCCGGTGAGCAGAGCAATGAGCAAGCTGCGTGTGCAGGCGACCGACGCGTTGGATTCGACAAGCAACTGTTCGAGATCCTCGTCCGCTACGCCTGGCGGGAGCGACGTGACACACGACGGACAACCGGCGGCACACGAACACTCGCCGATGATGGCGCTGCACAACTTCAAAGCCTCATCGAATACTTCAAAAATCTTTTCGGAATAGCCAACGCCACCTTCGATCGTGTCGTACAAGTACAAGGCGCTGTGCCACTTGTTGCCTTCCAGCTCCTTGAGCGACACATCCGTCTCGATGTTTTCGATGTCGCCCAGACACAGACTTGGAGCGGTTCGTTTCAGGATGTAGCTTAAACCGTACAGCGCCGCGCCGACGTGCCGCTTGTCGACCGCCTCGGCCGCGCGACGCCAATCTTCCGGCGGGTGGAGACTGAAGCCGGTCGTATCGTACACGAACGGATTCAGCGTGATCGGACCGTAGCCGATGTTTTCGAGCGTTCGCTCGCGGATCTTTTTGTAAAGCTTCGGCTGCCGGTTCACGTTGACGTAACCGAACTCCAGGTCCGCGCCGTGCAATGCCGAGCGATCAAGCGACTCGGTCAAGGTCACGCGACTTTCCCAGACCGCTTCGGTGTAGTAATCAACGTCCACCGGCTCGACGCGGCAGAGCTTCTTCTCCAGATCGAGATCCATCGACATATAGCGCCGGCCGAGATGTTGATAGATCGCATCTTTGTACAACGTGCCGCGAGCCCCGATTGGATCGAGTTCGCCGATGACTTCCGTGCCGCAATAAATCTCGACGTTGTAATCCGTCATGCCACGAAGATTGACGCCCTTGGCCGGATAGTCGCGCAGCGCGTATCGATAATTGCCGTGATACTCGGTCAAGCTGCCGTCGTCTTTCAGCACCTGCATGGCGGCTGGATAAGCGGGCTCGGAGAACGTCGGTTCGTCCTCGCGCAGCGGATGCTCGTGAGCCGCACATGGCAGATGCTGAAGCAAGATGTACGGATTGTCGGCGTTCAGCCACGCTCGTTCGATTGGAGCCGAAGTGACGAATTCAGGATGATGCACAAAGTATTGATCGATCGGAGTGTCTCGCGCGACGTAGACGATGACCGCTCGAGTACCGCGACGTCCCACGCGACCCGCCTGTTGCCAGAAGCTGGCCATCGAACCGGGATAACCGCTCAGGATGCACAGATCGAGATCGCCGATATCGATGCCCAACTCCAGCGCGTTGGTGCTGATGATCGTGGTCACCCGGCCGCTGGCCAGATCGCGTTCCAGCTGGCGGCGCTCGTTCGGCAGCAGTCCGCCACGATACGGTTTTACTTTGCTCTGCAACTCGGGATGCCCGTCGGTGACGGCTCGGCACAGGCGTTCCACTTGTTGTCGTGCGCGGCAAAAACAAATCGTCCGCACGCCGCGTCGCGTCGCTTCCCGAATCAGCGGGATGCTGACCGAGCCCGGTCCTTTGCGATAGAGCGCGTGGCCGTGGCTTTGCACGACGGGCGGATTGACCATGTACAAGTCGCGTTGCGGCCGAGGGGCTCCGTCGCGTGTGATCACCTGGAACGGACGCTGGAACAATGCTTCGACATGTTCTCGGGGATTGCCGATCGTCGCGGAGGAACACACAAACGTCGGCTGGCTGCCGTGCATCTCGCAGACTCGCAACAACCGACGCATCACATTCGCCACGTGCGACCCGAAGGCACCGCGGTAGGTATGCACTTCGTCGATGACGATGTACTTCAATCGAGACAGAAACGTCCGCCAGCGACGATTGTGATTGGGCAGAATCCCCGAGTGCAGCATGTCGGGATTCGTGATCATGAAATCGGCTTGCGATTGGATGCGCGTTCGTTCTTCGCGCGGCGTGTCGCCATCGAACGTGCCGAGCCGCAGATCCGCGCCGCTGGCTGCGAGCAGCTTGCCGAGCGTTCCTTCCTGGTCGCGCGAAAGGGCTTTCGTCGGATACAGCAACATCACGCCGAACGGTGCGTCGGCTTGCAGATAGTCGTGCAGAATGGGCAGCAGGAACGACAGCGTCTTGCCACTGGCCGTCCGCGAGACAAGGACCGTGTCGTGGCCTTGCCGGATCGAGTCAAACGCTTCGCGCTGATGAGAGTACAGCTGGTTCAAGCCGCTGCCACGCAAAGCCTCCGCCAAGCGCGGATCGAGATCTTCTGGAAGCGGCTCGAATTCGCCATCGGACGGTTCGAGCACTGATCGCGCGGCGATCTGCGGAGCGAACTTCCGCTCCATGAAATCCACAACGGATTGAATTCCCATCCTTGTCTCCCATCCATGATGCTTCGTACCGAAGTGGTCATCCGTCCACGTAGGATATCATGCACCGGGCAAAAGACAAACGGGAAATGGGGGAGCTGTGAGCAGTCAGCTCTCAGCAGTCAGCGTTTTGATTACTATGGACGTTCAACGAAACACTAAGAAAGTGATTATCAACAACTTCCCGATTTGAGTTTCGGGAGGGCGAGG
>JAQBZB010000280.1 GCA_027622275.1 Planctomycetota bacterium
CCAAAACACCGCGCAAATCAGCCGCCACGCGATAGCGTGCGGTTCTCTCGAAGTTCGCGAGAACCGCAGTCTAGCGCCAGGCGGCTGATGAATAATCCGGGCTAACGGTCGGTTCACCGTCACCTGCCAACGAACGTGCCGACGGGTGGCGGTGATGACGCTGTGAATCCCGAGGAGCCCTGCAATGCGTTTCCACTTTCTCTTGCTGCCGGTATCCGTCGTGGTCGCGTCAACACTGGTGTGTTTGGCCGAGGAGCGACACGAAAACTTCGACCGGGAGCCGGCGTGGGAAGGTCACAACAATCGTGCGAGCGTTCCCGAGCCTCAACGCGTACGGCAGGATTTCGGATACAGCAAGACTCAGCACGCGGGTGGCGCGTCGGCCGGTGAGGTCGGCGGATTCCTGACACCCGCCGCAGAATCCGCCTACTACGCAAAACCGATTGCGAGTGCAACATTCAACGATCGACTCCAGGCGAGCGGTACGCTCGCATGCGTCGGAAGTCAGTTCCACGTACTGCTGGGGTTCTTCAACTCGAAGACGGTCAACGAATGGCGAACCCCGAATTCACTCGTCCTCCGTCTTTATGGTCGAGGAGAGGTGTTCTATGCCTACGTCGAGTATGCGACCGCAAGATGGCGAGCTGGCGGGGACAGTCCCGGCGGTTTTGCAACGACGAACGACCCCGCCACCGGCAAATCGCAACTCCAGGGCTTCGCCGCGCGGGGAAAGCCGCACACTTGGTCGCTGACCTACGATCCCAATGGCAATGCGGGCGGCGGTAGCCTCACGGTCACCATCGACGACCAAACGGCCGTCTGTCTGCTCGACCCGAACCACAAACAGGACGGCGCAACCTTCGACCGATTCGGCTTGCTCAACATCCCCAAAAGCTACGACCAAGGCGGCGAAGTCTGGATCGATGACGTCTCGATCAACGGACAGCAGGAGAACTTCAATGCCGATCCGAGTTGGGAGGCAGTTGGCAATCGGAGGACCTACACGACCGAACACGTTCGGCCCCGTTTCGACTTTGGCTTCAGCCCCACTCGCTTCGCTGGCGGCGAACGGGCGGGCGAACTCGGCGGCGTGATCTTCCGCGGGGACTGCCGCTACAGCGATCGGCTGGCGTACTACGGTGACCGACTGGAGACGGTTACGCTCGACAAACCGTTGCGGGCGGCGGGCAAAGTTGCCATGCGGCGAGGCGTCAGCGACAGCACGGTGCTGCTGGGATTCTTCCACTGCGAAGATAGTATTGCCGTCTCGCAATCCCAGTCGTCGGGGTTTCCCATCAACTTCCTCGGCATCGCCATCGAAGGTCCCAGCCGAGAAGGTTTCCAATTCTACCCGGCCTATCGTTTGGCTGATGGTTCGCAAGGTTATACCCGCGATCCCGACGCGCCGCATATTCTGCCCGACGGCCGATCCGCCGAATGGTCGCTCGCGTACGACCCTCCGGCAACTCGCGGAGCGGGCCGATTGACCGTGACCTACGGCGGACAATCCGTTGCACTCGACCTGGCACCGCGCCAGCGTGAGTCAATCGCTCGCCTCAACCGCTTCGGGATCGTCTCCACTTGGATCGATGGCAACGCCCAATCGGTGTATATCGACGATGTGACCTACACCTATCGACAACCCTGACCGGTGGCTTCGGACTGGTGCAGATCCGCGGCTCGCGAGCAACAGGTACTGTCTTGTCACGCCCAGCGGATTGTTCACGCATCTCAAAAAACGTGGGTGGCCTCAAGGTGATCAATCCGTCCACGTGTCGTGAAGTTCACGAATCGCGTACCAACTTGCCTTCAGGCCTGCCTGTAACAGGTCGATACATTTGCCCCGACTTGTAAGAATTGGTGCCGCTGATTATCGGCTCAGCGTTGTGGGGTGACAAGCAGGATGATCGCACCGGTTCGCCACTTCCTTAGCGCGTGACAGAGGCGACTTTCGCAGTGCGGTTCGATGCGTCTGTCGCGATCTCGCCAGCGCGCAGCAAGGCGAATTTGCTGACTCATGTCGGGTTAGACCGCGCGCCCGGACGTCGGCGCATCTGACTCAGGAGTTGTCGTCAGTGGTCGTTTGGGATGCCAGCCGGTCTGGTCGGAGAAGCTGCTCGGCGCGCCATCATGCTGATACACGTGCGGCCGGGACCTTTTCGGCCGAAACTGCTTTCGGTCGTGAACACCGACGCACGCAACGGATACGGGGTTCGTGCAGGCGGTGGGGGGCGACCGCCGCAGGTTAGCGATTACGGTTCGATGCTCTGTCGCGATCCCCGAGCGCGCAGGCAACTCGCACTTACTGCCTCAGGACGGATACTCATGAGCGCGCAATGACGTCGGAGTATTTGCCACAGAGTTGTCGACCGACGCACGCAACGACAACCGAAAGCCGGGACAAGCAACGTCATGTCGCACCGTCAATCTGACGACAGCAACTGCATGCTTCGCCCCTTTTTTTTGACTGCCTGAAAGTGCACTCGGGATATGTCGACTGCACCATCACCCGCGCATTTCTGCCAATTCCGATAGGATGAGGTCATCGAGAGCATCTAAGAGAGATTCTTCGTCGGCGAACACCACGTCCAGCAGACTCGCGGCGCGCCACTCTTGTCCAGACACCGCTTCCGTTTGACGGAAGTAGCCTGGACTTGAAAGCCAAACAGGTTCCGACGCTCGCGGAAGATCCGCCGGGACTCTGATATTGTTGATCGCTTCCGTTTGGGCGGAGTGCGGTTGTACGAAACCAATCCTCTGTGAAATCGCGATTCCAGTTACAGACTTCGCACCTTCGCCACTGCCGAATGGATTGTTCAGTTTGTTAAAGATCAGCAACACGTCCAGCGGGGCGACGAATCCATCGTCATCCGTGTCAACGTAGAACTCAGGCGCATCCACACCGCCCGGCAGAGGCCCCGGCCCCTTCGAGTTCAAGTAGTTAATGATGATTAGCCCATCGAGCGGCTCGATGCTACCGTTATGGTTAACGTCCAAGGGTATCGTCGGATTGTGCCAATCATTGACCCCCTGGACGGTAATCGTCACTAGCGCGGTCGCCGTACTCCCCTGACCGTCTTCGAGTTGATATGTGAACGTATCGATGAAAGTTTCGCCGCGCCCTATCCCTTGCAGCGCGGGGATACGCGGGTCGTAGCGGAATCCCCCCACGGAATCAATCGTGACCGCAGCACCAAGTTGGCTCACACCTTCGAACATGGTGACCGTGAGCGTTTCAGTTGAATCTCCGCGCGAATCATTCTCTAGCAAGCTGAGAGGATCGATAACCAGGACCGTATCCTCATCTGTTTCGTATCCGTCGTCCGCGGCGTGTGGTGCAGACTCGTTCAGGTCGTTTAACTGCACGGTAATTGTGCCTGTACCAGACTTGGCCGGTACACCGTTGTCAGTAACTCGCACTTGCACGGTGAACGCGGCAGTATTCTCTCGATCCAGCAACGTCGGATTGATGACTGAAATAATGCCCGTTGCCGCATTGATGGCAAATGGATTACTGGGGGCAGCCGTGACGATTTCGAAGGTTAAGTCTGAGGGAGCATCTTGATCGCTAGCCCCAACCTGGCCCACGACAGTCGCTGTTTGACTGTTTTCATCCAGGTTAAATGTGTTGTCCACAATCTGAGGAGCAAAGTCGTTCACTTCGTTAATCGTGACTTCGATTGTCTCGAAGTCATTCAAGTTCGGTGCCCCGTTGTCAGTTACCCGCACCGTGACATCGAACGTCCCCGGACCTTGAGCTTCACTTGGCGTCCAGGTGAAGACGCCACTGTTGGCATCGATGCTGGCTCCACTGGGCGCACCCGAATCCAGGCTGAACGTCAGCGTGTTGGTGGGGACATCGGGATCAGATGCACTCGCCGTGAAGGTCAGCTGGTTCCCTTCATCCACCGACTGGTTGCCGATGGCAGTCAACACGGGTGCATCATTCACTTCCGCGACCACAATGCTGATCGTCTCGAAGTCATCGAGGTTAGGCGCACCGCCGTCGGTGACTCGGACGGTGACATCGAGCGTCCCCGGACCTTGAGCTTCACTCGGCGTCCAGGTGAAGACGCCAGAGTTCGGATCAATGCTCGCTCCCGCAGGAGCACCCGCATCTAAGCTGAACGTCAACGTGTTGGCAGGCGTGTCCAGATCGCTGGCACTGACCGCAAACGTCAGCAGCCCCCCTTCGTTCACGGACTTGTTGCCAATCGTGGCCAACACCGGAGCCTCGTTCACTTCACCGACCATGACTTCGATCGTTTCGAAGTCATCGAGGTTCGGCGTACCGTCATCGGTGACCCGCACCGTGACGTTGAATATTCCGGGTCCCTGAGCCTCCGTTGGCGTCCAGCTAAAGACACCGGTCGTTAGATTGATGCTCGCTCCGGCTGGAGCACCTGCATCCAAGATGAACGTCAGCGTGTTGGCTGGCGTGTCTGGATCAGTCGCACTGGGCGCGAAGGTGAGAAGGCATCCTTCGTCCACGGACTTGTTACCGATGGAAGCTAACACTGGTGGTTCGTTGACTTCACCGACTGTCACTTCAATCGTCTCGAAGTCGTCCAAGTTCGGCGTACCGTCGTCAGTGACTCGCACGGTGACGTTGAATGTCCCTGGGCCCTGAGACTCGGTCGGCGCCCACGTGAACACACCGCTACCGGGATCGATGCTCGTTCCCGCTGGAGCACCTGCAACCAAGCTGAACGTTAGCGTGTTGGCCGGCATGTCTGGATCGCTGGCACTGGCCGTGAAGGTGAGCAGGCTCCCTTCGTCCACGGACTTGTTACCGATGGTGGTCAATACTGGTGGTTCGTTGATATCGTTCACGTCAATCGTGACAGTGGCGTTGTCGGAGAGGCCAGATTTATCCGTGACGGCGATGCTAAACGAGAATCTTAGTCGCGTCTCATGATCAAACTGACTCCTATCGGCTACGGTGATCTCTCCGGTCTCACTGTCGAGGGCGATCGCACCGGTGTCGTTACCGGAAAGGATCGAGTACGTGAGCGTGTCGCCTGCGTTCAGGTCGGTCGCATACACTGTGCCGACGATGGTCTCGTTGGGACTGTTCTCGTCGATGGAGAGCGTCTGGTCATCGATTTCCGGGGGAGCGTTGACCTCGATTCCGGTGTCGGCCATTAGTGGCGGAGGTTCTTCATGGCCAACGTTGTCTCTCGCAACGCTGTAGAAAGCGTACGAATGGCCTTTGCTGCCCTTGAAAAGAACCTCGGTGTCGGTTGTGTCGTTCAGCCAAAGCTCGAAGGGTTCGTTGTCGGTTGCGACGTAGATATCATAGCTGGCGATGCCGCTGCCGTCGTTGTCGTCCTGGCCACTCCAGTGGATCGTGACCACTTCGTTGTTAGTGGTTGCGGGGAGAGATGCAACTTGGCTAGTGGGACCGGCCCTGTCGATCGTGTTGATCCAGGGAGCCGCTACGGCCGGTTCAACGTCTGGGTCGACCTTTGGCGCTGGGTGATCGTAGATGTCGCCGGCGAAATCGAACTCAACATAGGCGACGTTGGCCAGCTGCGTGCCAGACGCTAATCCGTCGACGGGGTCGACTGTGTACTCGATCCAGCCAATCTCGAAGCCGGTGTCGGGGTTGTAGGGCGGCAGGAAGCCTGCCATCGGGTCGTCGGGATACTCGCCGGTTTCCGGGTCGATCGTGTGAAACCAGAAGACGAGCGTGTTCTCGTCGATGTCTGCGTTGTTGGCGAAGCCTGGAATCTGCATGCCGAGCCCGGCCCGAATCTCCACAGCGATGTTCATCTCGGGCATCAAGTCGATTCGCGTATCAACCACCTGCCCGCTGGAAACTTCCAAGTCCCAGTTCAGGAACCCGACGCGAGTAACATCCAAAGTGCTGACGTCGAAGACCGCCGGGTCGAGACGATCGATGATGATCGCATCCTGTGTCGGCACTTCGGCGTCGGGTTTGTTCCAAAAGTCGACTCGATAGTCAAACGGCTGGCCGGGGAGGATGAAACGCTGTTCGCTGCCGACGAGAGTGCCGACGGCGTCGTAGCCAGCAGGTCCGAATTTGTCCTCGGGCGTGCGCGAGGTCTCGACGTCCGTTCCTTTTTCGTCTTGTTTCTTGCTCTTTGGTTCAGGCTCCTCGTCTTCACATAGTTGGTTCAGTCTTTCGTATTCCTTGAGTCCCTCCACATAGTCATAGAGATCGCCAGCAAGTTGCCCGATCATCCCTTCGTATTGCCCTTTCAACTCAAGCAATCTGTCGGCGTGATATGCGATCGTGCTGAGGTGTGCCTCGATCTTTGGTACTACTCTATCAGCCCACGAATCGAGATTCACTCCCAAGGTAATCACATAGCCCACCAGTTTAAATGGGAGCAAGGAAAAATCTATTGCTGCCGTCTTAATGTATTCCCTGGGGCTGTCTGCAGCGATGTAGCCGTTGATGTCGAGTGGCACCAGAACGGCAAGCCCCGCCGTCAGCTCAAGTTTTGCGTTGAACTTATGGTTTTCTAGCTCCAGTCGTAGGTTGTTGGCCAGCATGTTTATCTCAGACAGGACGACGTCTGCATCTCCTTCAACGCTGACAATATCGCGCCTTAGTCTCTTGAGATAACCGTATCTAAGGAGCTTCATCTCCCCGTTGATTATGACGTAAGTGCAGTTTGGATTGCTGGGGTGCGGGAGTTCGAGCGATCCCGGTAGCGGCGGCAAGCCCTTAACAAAGTCCAGTGCCCGGCGGATACGCTCATTCAGAGAGCCCTGCGTCGGTGGCGGGTCTGGGATCGCATACGATACCACCACTAGGTCTGCGACGCCCAACGTTTCACCGTCCTGAATCGTTATGCCGCTGAATTCGGTAGGCAGATAACCTTCAATTTCCACGAGAATATCATACGTGCCGTCGGTAAGCTGGTTGAGCTCGTAGGCGCCAGATTGCGCAGAAATCGCATTGCCGGCCGGGTCTCCTTGCGCGTCGGACACGGTTAGGAACGCGCCGGCAATGGGATTATCATCAGCGTCCACGACGACTCCACTCAGCCGCGTATCCGCTGGATCTAGCGAGGCATCTTGGACCGTTTCACCGGGTTGGACTACCACATTTTGCGCCACAGCTCGCCGATAGCCGTTGCAAAGAAAGAACAGGTCGTAAGTTCCTGGAGGCAGAGTATCAACCGCCCAATGGCCAGACATGTCCGTGATTGCCACCCACTCGCCTTCCGAGGCGTCAGCGTTGACGTAGACCACGGTCCCTCCCAGCACGTCGCCGGTGCCCCCATCTGAGACAATTCCCGAAATACGGGCCGCGGTCTCCATAACGATTTGAGCTTCCAGGGGTACTCCTTCACTCACCGTGACTTCGGCGGATTCACTGGCAAAGCCTTCAGTTACGGCAGTCAGGCGATATTGGCCGGGAATAGCGTAGGGATACTCAAATGCTCCCAATTCATCGGTAGACAAGTAGCCCACCTGAAAATCGTTTCCTGCATTGCCAACCATTTCGACGAAGACGCTCGCGTCGGGTATCGGATCACCCGTAGCTACGGAAACTACGATCGCTGAGATTACCTCATTGCCACCCACAAAATCCAAACCGGAAATGCCGTCTCCCGCCGAAACACTCACACCTGCTATTGCCGGGAAGGAAGTGTCGCTCCCTGCTGCCACGATGGCGAAAACTCCAGGGGTGGTGATATAGAAGGCGTAATATCCCCCCGAATCGGTCCGCGCGTGCGTGATAATCGAGGAATCGTGGAGGAGATAGACACCAACATCTGCCATTGGCGTGGAACCGTCGGATTGGAATACATTGCCCGAGATACTGCCAACGACCGGTACCGACAAATCCGCGGTGACTTGCTCTCCAGGCGTGACGAGGATCTCGGCTCCGGCGCTACCGGTGCCTCCAGTTCCCCAAACCATGACGCGATAAGCCCCTGGGGACAGAAACTCGATTCCATAGCTGCCATCGGCTTCGGTAATCGCGGACCCGATATACACGCCGTCGTGCCACGCCTGCACTTTGACACGGGAGACCGCTGTACCTGAAAATGAGCTTGTGACTCGCCCAACGATTTTTCCGGTTGGGTCGAGCACAATGTCGTAAGACTCGATCTGGCCGGAAGCCACGATTACGCCCGTGATTGTCGAATCCGCGAACCCGGGAGCCGAAAGGGTCAACTCATAGGTTCCGGGAGCGATATCGGGAACGGAGAAGGTTCCATCTTCAGCGGGAAGATCATCGTGATAGGTTAGCGCGTCCGACGCCAAGTGCGCAGTAACGTTGGCGACGGCGGCACCGTCAGTTGAGGAGACGGCCGCTCCGTCCACCGCACCTGCCGTCACCAAAGAGATTACAACTCCGGAAACCACTTCTTCCAGGCTGACCGTCACTGCAACAGACGACTGTTGAGCCAGTCCAGCGGAGAATGCCCATAGTTCGTAGTCTGTGCCCGGCAGCCCGGCCATCGTGAAGCGACCCTCGGCATCGCTATACGTGACAGGACTCAAGTAGGTGGCTGACGTGTATACTACTCGCGCCCCTTCCAAGGCGATTCCTCCAGGACCAACCACCACGCCTTCGATCGTGGCGCCCAACTGAAGTGCAAAGTCCAAACCTGCCGTAACCGAGATTGCCTGTGCCTCCACAGGCACGTAGCCTGGCAGCGAGACCGTGACCGTATACTCATCCGTGGGCAACTCAGAGAGTTCATAGATGCCCTCTGAATTAGTATGACCAATGGCAACATGGTTCGTAGTTTGGCCCCTGGCGAGGATTTCGGCGCCTTGCGCCGCGATCCCCTCAGCGGCCAAAACTACGGTTCCTGAAATCATTCCGGCATCCGCGAGGGCAAGGTCAACAACGGTGGTGCTTCCCAATGCCACTTCGACCTCGTCTATCGTCGTAGTGGCGTACCCTTCCGCGGAAAACTTGATCACATACGTGTCGGCAGGCAGTTCACCGAAGCGATAACTACCATACTTGTCAGTGGAAGCCGCACCTACGAACTCGCCTGTCGAACTGAATGCCCAAAGGGTCGCGCCCTCGATCGGTTGAGCGCCCACATCGGTGACGATCGCGCCCGCAAGGTGTCCCGCCTCTGTGGCGAGGACCTCCACATCCAACAGATCTTCGCCGGTGGGTAATTCGAAGCTTTGCGATTCAGAGACTAGATGCTCGCTTACCGCAAGTTCCAACTGTCCCGGAGTGAGTCCGTACAGAAAGAATGAACCAGCTTCGTGGGCCACTGCTGTCGCATAGCTGCCTGGTGCGACACCCCAGGCCTCTACTTTGACGTTTCCGATTGGCAGCCCGGAGTCGGCGTCTTTGAGGCGTCCCGCCAGGATGCCTGTCGGGAAGCCATAGGCCTCGTCCAACTCCATTCCGAAAAGCTCACGAACGGAATACACTTGCCTGCCTGCAGCATTCCAGCGCTCAACGTTCTCGCGCAGGGTTGCGGCGTATTCACCCCAGGTGTTGCCAGTCTGGTTCTGAAGTTCTGCGAAGGCTAGATCCCACGTTCCATCGTCAATGCCTTCGGGCCGGACTTCGGCTTCAAATTTGGCCCAATCGATCGGCTCGTTCGATCCGTCGGTGGGAACAGCACCCACTGACGAGAGAGAAACTGTAACCCGTTCCGGTCGAAACGGTACGCGTAGTTGCACGACGATGGTCTCAGTTTGCCCCGGACGCAGGATGGTCGGCGGGCCCTGCGAGCTTAGTCCCATTACTCGGAAGTCTGAACCCACGATCCATTCGTCGCGCCAAGGAAGACTCCACTCTGTGTCCGCAACACCGCTGTCGAGTGTTAAGACTGGGCTAAACACGTCAACTGTACTGGTGTTCGTATAATCGATCCGAACATCGATGACACGCCCCGGCCGAGTCACCCCGGGCATCGAGAGGTTGGCGCTGAACGCCGGTACGCCGCCATCGACAACCGAAACGGCATCATAGGCCGTGACTGATTCCGTGCTTGGGTTGATCACCACCACGTCGTACAAGCCGGGTGCCGCGCCTGCGGCGGCCAGATCGAACGTGGCAAACAGTGTGGACGAGTCCTGACGGAATACGTTGCCTTCGACAATGGCGCCGTCCGGCGCAATCAGTTGGACCTGGGCATCTGCGCTGAAGCTGTCGCCCAAGATCTCGATCGTGGCGCTGCCTGTGTTGCCGGCTTCGTTGGGCGCTACTTCTCGAATGCCGAGCGTCGTCAGATCGGCCGAGAGGGTGTACGAGCCCGAGCCGCCGCCTAACGATCTTGTGAAGACTCCGACGTAGTACGTGCCCGCGACAGGATCCAAGAGGCGAAGCTCCTGATCGGGCAGATTGGGGACATTGCCGGCGACATCGTAGTCGGAAAGTGTGGGTGGCAATGTCTGTCGAAGGAACAGCTCGGCATTGCCCGCCTCGCCGTCGAGCGAGAAGAGTACCGTTCGGCCCGGCTGGCCCTCGAACCGGTAGTATCTCCATTGCTCTTGGGAAGCCGTTGTCGCAAGCGGCGCGCCGACTTCCAAAAGCGGGACATCCACGGCCACTACGTGAGCGGAGACGCCCAGGTTGTTTGTCTCAACTGCTTCTTGTTGGGCGATTCCGTCTAATTGAGTATGCACCAGGATGTACTTCGGACCGGACGTGGCCGGTACGTTGGCTGTAAGAGTTTCCGTGTAGCTTGCCCCGGCGGCCAGCGGGCCGGTGTGATCGACCGTAGCCAGCAACTCGTCGCCGCCGAGATACGGGTCGTCGGACAGGTAGACCAGGTCCTGCCAACTTCCGGTCACTTCTACAACGCCGATATTGCTGACGGTCCACTCCAGGTTGAATGAATCACCAACGTTGACAAATTCGGGCGTGGGATCGGAGACGTAGCTCACCATCAGGTCGGCCACGGGGCTATCATCTTGCCGTTCGTAGACTCCTATGTCAACAAAAGAGGGATAGCCGTTGCCTACGTTGAGCATGCCCTGGTCGTCATAGCGAGAGCGGCCCAAGAGATCCGCTGCCGGTGCGTGAATACCGGTGCCCGCATCGATTGCCGGTGAACTCGCGGCGAGTTCATAGTTACCGTTGTCGCCATCCACAAACAGCGGATCGACTGTCATGTTGCCATCCGCGGCAAGGTCCGGCATGCCGGGATCGCCGTCCCAGACGATCTCTTGGCCTGCCGGATTGTAAAAGATGCTGTTGCGGACAGTAACAGTCGGAGGATCGCCGGAATGGTTCAGCCCCGTATTATTAAACGCAACAATGCAGTTCTCCAACGTAATCGCAGCGCCACCCAAGTGGATTCCCGCACCATACCAGCCGCTGCCTCCGAATCCGTTGCCAACGATCGTACAGTTCTTGAACGTGTGCCTGGAGTCAGCCCGGACGAAAATGCCGGTCTTGGCATTGTTAACAACTAGCAGGTTCTCTGCGGTTACTTCGGCGAACGGGCTATAGACGTAAACGCCGAACTCACCATCACGAAGCGTCGTGTTGTTAAGCACGGCACGAGCGCCATTTGAATTCGCGTCCACAGCTTTGGCGGCATGACGAACCTCCGCATGATTCAGATTGATCGAGCCGGTGCCCGTCACTTTAATACCTGTCCAAGCATTGGAGCCGGGCGACGCGGCGGACGAGGTGAACACCACCGGTCGGTCGACCGTCCCCAGGACGATCAATTTGCCGTTGACCGTCAACCCAGCCCCTGAACCAAACTGAAGCGTCACGCCAGGCTCGATTGTGAGCGTTGCCCCGACTGCGACCGTCACGGTGCTGTCGAGTACTACAGTGCCTGCGTTCGACGGAATGACCGTGTCTTGGTCGATCGTTGTGGCACTAGTGCGGGTGACCGATCCGGTCCACGTGTCACCGGCTTCGCCAGCCACCGCGTTTTGGTTTTGGTCCAGCGCGTTGCCCCACTGGTCGTATACATCGGTCCCAATGGTGATGGATACGGTGCCAGGTTCGAAAACTGGCTCGTACTTTACTCGAAGCGTCCGGTCGTCTCGCCACTCGTATCCGGTCGGCAAGATGGCCCCGTCCGGGCCGGTCAACGCCTTGATATCGCCAAGCGAGAACGAGCCTTGGTCCATCGCGGCACTAAAGACAATGTCAAAATGAGCAAGCGGCGTGAATGCCAGCAATGCTCCACTCGGCTCGTGCGACTCGACCCTGGGTCCGGTCAGTGACCAAGCAGCGACGTATCGATCGTCGTCCAATTCGCCAGGCGTATTGTCAAGATCCTGATCTAAGAAGCCTCCTTCCTCGTCTTGGACGGTGGGCATGACGGTCAGTTGGTATTCGCCCGTCGAACCGAGTGGATCGAATCGGACGGCATACTCACTCCAACCGTTCCCTTGCCCGATCCGCGTAACACCCACGGCCAACGCGCACTTTAGGCAACTTGGGGTAGCGCGGT
>JAQBZB010000281.1 GCA_027622275.1 Planctomycetota bacterium
GTTGTTAGAGGCTCAGCGAACGAAGATGGAACGCGACGACGTGAAGGCTCGCTACGCGTTGCGAGGTCAAACGGTGGAACGAAGTTTTGGAGACGCGAAAGGCAACCGCCGGCTAGAGCGTTTCCACGGCCGGGGTCTGTCGCGAGCGCGCACCGAAACCGGCTTGCTTGTCCTGGCCCAAAACCTTCAACTGCTCGACCGCCTCCAACGCACCGCCACAAACCCAAGCAAAAACAAGACTTAAAAACCGCACGACCTCCTCGGAGGTCGTGCGGTTTTTAAGTGCTGTCGTGAATTGGATTTGTGAGCATCTCGCGCAAAACGCTTTGGATTCCAGCAGCTAGCAATGAAGATGCAAGCATCGTCCGAGTCATGTTCCAGCAAAACCAATTCTGCTAGCGAACTCAAACCGTTGAAAACAAGTAACTTAAAAACCGCACGACCTCCCAGGCCTTCGACTCCGCCGCGTCCAGCCAAGTCTTGCCAATCACGACTTGGTTGGTGTTGCCTTCCACGGGCTAGAGGGTGTCGGCACATCGGAACGACCTGCTTTCGGAGTTCACTTTCTGGGCCTGGGTGTACCCCTGCCGTTACCACACCCACGGTGTTACCATCGTCGGCGTACGACTCGGGGCCAGCGTATCTGGCTAGAATTTCGCTGTAAGACTCTTTCATTCCCTACTTCAAACCGGTTTATCCCGGCGTTTTCCTAGCGTCCGGTTCTCGCGAAGTTCGCGAGAACCGCACGCTCGCGCCAGGCGGCTGATGAATAATCCGGGTTAGACATCCGAGACACGCAAATCACGTTTATCGGTCTCGTCAACAACGGACTGCCAAGGCTCAAGACACTGGAAGTTGCGCCGGACCTATTTACTCCGCAACCGATCTCATTGCTCGAACAGGTACTCGGAATCGAGGTGACGATCGGGAAACGTTGAGCCAGAACATCCGAAGATGGGCACCAAGGGCCGCGCCACCTAATTGGATCGCGCTACGTCGGTGGACCCAGTGGATTGTGGCTCGTGCTGCACCACGGCAAGTGTCGCTTCAGCCGTATAAGGACTTCCGTCAGGCATTGCTGTCGCCTGGACCGTCAGCGGCATGTTCCAAGGGCCGAGCGAGCCGTCCGCGAAGCTGAGTTGCAACTCGCCTTCCGATTCGTTCGCGGCGAGCACCACGGGCTCGGAGGTCAAGCCCTTCATATGTTCCGGCATGACCAAGCGGACTTCGACCGGGCCTTCGATACCCTGGCCGCGACCAAGGTGGAACGGAATCGCGTGCTTTGACTTAGGTGCTGCGACAAGCGACTTGTCGCCGAGCCGCAAGTCGAGTTGGCCGGGATCGACCAGCACGATCACTTGATCGTTTTGAGCGTGCGACGTGTAGCTGACGTGATGTGTTGATCCATCGGTGTCTTTCACCACGGCCACGGCCATAACCGCCGTGCGGCTGGTGCGGCCAATCTCCATCCAAGGCGGCAGCTTGATCGGATAGTCGAATTCTGTTTCGCCGGGCGGAACGAGAATCGTGGGGCCAGTCACACCTTGCAGATGCCGGACTTGGTGCTCCGCCATCCGGACTGTGATCGGTCCTTCATAACCGCCGCGATCGATCACGAAGTGCCGCAGAAACGTCGAACCGCGCGCGGCATAACGGGTCTCGAAATCGCCGACCACTTTGAATGGTGTCGGAATCGCAATGGCCAGCAAGAGATGATCGACTTCGAGGTCGTCGGCCGACTCGGCGGGCTTGGTCGCACGGTTCCTGACCGTTGAACCGCCGATCATGGCAACTCCGAAAACCGGAAGCCTGGCCAGCTCAAGGCTGGCGGTTTCGTTCGCTTTGAAGGTCAGTTGTGTCTCGTTCTTGTTCTCCGCGATCATGTTGCTGGTAATCGACACACCTGCTGGCAACAGGCCGGCTTCCAGTGTAATGGCTCCTTGGAAGTTGCCCTTTCGCGTCGCCGTCACCTTCAACTTGACTTCCGCTCCGCGGGCCAGGGTCACTGCGTCGACGGGCAGTTGGATTTCAAAGTCAGGCTCGGGATCGGCAGGCCGCTCGGCATACAGTCGATACGCGAAGCGGTCTCCGCCGCGCGAAGCGAACGTGTCCTCGATAGTGATCCGATACCGTCCATCGGCCGGAGCTTTGAAGTTCAGCGCGGAATCAGTCTTGCCGTTACCCACATCATCATTGCTGGCGACTTCCGCGCCCGCCGCGTCGTGGATGCGGAGCACCGAGTCGAGCATCGAGCCCAAGCTGGCGGAGTGAACGGCAAGCGAGATCGGTTCGTCTTTGGCGAGTTCGATCCACCACGAGTCGACTTCGCCCGGCTTCTCGATGCGGCCATTCATCACGACCGGCACCAAGACGGCGTCCGTAGCGCTCAATTTGCCTTCGAGTACTTCCGGATGATCGCTCAGTTCGATCGAAACCTCGTTCGTCATGCTGCCAGCGATGACCAGTTGTTTGCGGTACGACGGCTCGACCGCCTCGTCCAGGTTGATCTGCACCGGCTCGTCGGGCGTGGCCTGGCCCAGCAACTGGAACTCGGCCGATGTGCCTCGTCGCCCGCCCAGCGGATACACCTGATCAACATACGGTTTGTCCGTGATCGTCAATCGATAAACGAAATGCTGCAATCCGGCAAAGTTCACGTCGTGGATGTGGACCCCGTAGACACCGTCTTGTTTCGCCGTGAATCTCAGGAATGAATCGACTCCTTTACCATCGACATTCTCGGCAACGAGTTGGCCAACGGGATCGAGCACCGCGAGTCGTGAATCGAGCGGCGAGCCGAGCCGATTCGCCATCACTTCACACGTGTAGCTGGTTCCTGCCGCGGCACGGAACGTCCAGATGTCGACGTCTTCGCGAGGAAACATCCGGCCATTGATCGTGACCGGCAAGTTGACTCGTGTCGGAATCGGATCGCCGTCGATTTCTTGTTCGATGATCTCTGGCAAGTCGCCGACGACGAACTTCCTCGACTCGGTCACACCTTGAGACGTCCAGACTCGCCAACGGCGAATACCCAACGGTGCGTCCGACGCGATCGACACGGTTCCATGCTGAGCCCACGGGTAATCTTCCTGCTGCTGCGAATCCGGCAAAGGAATCACCGGCCCCTCGAACCACAACGTCTTCTCAGCCCGTCTGAGTTCGCTCGGTGTGCCGACTCCTGGCCCGAGCATCTCGAAGGGGCAAGCGTCGTGCAGATAGTGACCGCCGACGTGAAAGTCGACGTTCGTTCCGCGTTGGCCACCCGCCGGAAAGATGTACGAGACGCTGGGAGCATCCGCGTAGGAGAGTCCAGCACAAAACAACAAGCATGCGCCGGCAGCTAAAGTAATCGTTCGCATCGCAACATTCACCAGATTGTGGCCGCGGAAGACTTGAACAGAAGGAAACGAAGCTAGCGAAGGGATGATCGACGTCTTCGTTTCCTTTGTTACCTTCTGTTCAACTGCTGTAGATCCTTACGAAAACAAATCGTACATCACTTTTCCGTCGCCCGGTACGATCGGAATCGGTCGACCTTCGGGCGTGTGGAACGTCGTCTTTGGATTGATACCGAGGCAGTGATAGATCGTGGCGGCTAAGTCCGCGGGGCCTGTGGGCTCGGTCGCCGGTTTCTCGGCTCGTTCGTTCGATGCTCCGACTACGGTCCCGCCGCGTATCCCGCCACCTGCCATCGCGATCGCCGTGCTCGGCCCCCAATGGTCACGCCCCGCGTCCTTGTTGATTCGCGGCGTCCGTCCGAACTCGCCTGTGACCAGCACGAGCGTCGATTCGAGCATGCCGCGATCCGACAAATCTTGCAGCATCGTCGGCAATGCAGAATCGAGGTGCGGCAGCAAGTCGTTCTTGAGTACCTTAAAATTGTCGTAGTGCGTGTCCCAGTTCGTATGATCGATCAGCACACAACGTACGCCTGCCTCGACAAGCCGCCGGGCCATCAAACACGATTGCCCGAGCGAATGTCGGCCATACGCATCGCGAAGCTGTTCCGGTTCTTGCGCGATGTCGAAGGCCGATTTGGTCGCCGTCGAGGTCATCAAGTCGAACGCCTTTTGCTGGAACGTGTTCATTGCCTTGGCGTTCGTGTTGGCGCGGACTTCGGCTGCTTGTTCGAAACGATTCACGCGACTGAGCAAGGCCCGCCGGTTGTCCAAGCGATTAGTCGATATCTCCAGCGGCGGGGCGAGATCGGGAACCACAAAGCTCGGCGAGTTCGGATCTGCCTCGACAACAAACGGAGCGGCCGACGAACCCAGGTACGACGAGCCGCCGCTGTTCTGCATCTTTGGCAGACACACATACGGCGGCACCGACCCGCGCGGACCTTGCTGCTTGGCGATGATCGCGCCGTGGGCCGGGCGTTGATTGTTTGGTTTCAGTCCGCCGTTGAAGCCGGCGGTGGGCAAATAGCCGGTCAACATAAAGTGATCGGCCGGTCCGTGTCCTGAGTCGCTGTGCCCGAACGAACGGACCAGCGAGAACTTGTCGGCTTGCTTCGCCAGCTGGGGAAGATGTTCGCACAGCTGGATTTCGGGAACATTCGTGCTGATCGGATTGAACTCGCCGCGAAACTCCGCCGGCGCATTCGGCTTCATGTCCCACGTGTCGATGGTTGACAAACCGCCCTGTAGAAAGACGATGATCAGCGAGACATCTTTCGTCGGCGCTCCGGCCTCGGCGGCCGCAGCCCGTCCGGCCATGATCTGCGGCAACGAGACACCCATCCCGAACAGGCCAGCGGCTCCGACACGCAACATGTCTCGACGCTGGATACCGTCGCAAAATTGACTCTTCATAATCCGCAGTTCTCCTCGTAGGGTGGGCTCTGCCCACCGTTAAGCTCGATTGACTTGGTGGGCACAGCCCACCCTACGACTGTTTGGCATTGCTTTAGTGATTGAACAAGAACTCCAGCGAGTTCATCATGCTCCAGACCAGATCTTCCGCCGCTTGTCGACGGCTGTCATTCTCTTTGAGATAAACGGTTGCAACCTGTTTCTCTTCATCGGTCGGAAAGCGGCTGAAGCATGTCAAATAGAGTTCCTCAGCGAGCATTTCGTCGCCCGGCAATTCGGCCAGTAGTCTCGCCAGCCGGCCGCCTGAATGGGACAGCTTCTCCTGAATCTCGGGCGAATTCAACACGTGCAGCACTTGTGCGGTGGTTGGTTCGGTCACGCGTTCACAGTCACAGGCCGTGGCCCGCATCGGTCGACCGAACAGTTTCAGGAAGTAATGCGGAACCTGGCTGTCCCACAGCTGGATCGCGCGGCTGCCGTTGGGAACGCCGTCGAACTTCTCGTCGACGCCCGTCGTTTGACAGACGGCGTCGAACAGCACTTCCGCGTCGAGACGCTTGAACAGGTAACGCGAGTAGTTCAGTTCGTCGAGTTGATTTGTATCGTTGGGGTGCGACGATCGTTGATAAGTATGGGATGCGGCAATCGCACGAATCAGCTGGTGAATATCGAAATTGCTGGAAGCGAGCTGTTCGGCAAGCTGGTCCAACAGCTGCGGATTCGACGGCGGATTTGCCAGACGAAAATCATCGACCGGCTCGACTAAGCCCCGTCCCGTGAAATGCGCCCAGTAGCGGTTGGCGAGGTTGCGAGCGAACCATTGGTTTTCGCGCGACGTCATCCACGCGGCCAGCAGCTTGCGCCGATCTCCCGCCGGAGTTTCTTGCGAAGGCGGTTGCAGCAGCGCGTGAGCGAACACCTCTTCGCCCGTGCGCGGATGGTTCGTCTTGGCCCCATTTGAACCAATCAACACCTCGCCTCGGGGTGAAGTTTTGAACGCCACCTGCGTGAAGAACGCCTGCATCCCGTAATAGTCCGTCTGAGTCCAGCGATCATACGGGTGATGATGACACTGGGCACACTCGATGCGCACGCCGAGAAAAACTTGCGAGATGGTGCTGGCCATTTCGTTTGGCTTGTCGACCGCTTTGTAGAACTGACCCGCCGGCGAATCGAGCAGCGGCCCTTCGGCGGCGACCACCTCGGACGCAAATTGATCGAGCGGTTTGTTCGTTGCAAAGCTGTCGTGAATCCATTGGTAGTACAAGTAGGCCCGTTTGTGTCCCAGCTTGAGCCGATCGACACGCAACAGGTCCGCCCACTTCAGCGCCCAGTAATCCGCGTATTCCGGCCGGCGCAGCAACTCGTCGACGATCGCGGCCCGTTTGTCGTTGCGTGTGTCCGAAAGAAAGCGGCGCGCTTCCTCGGTGGTCGGCAAGGTTCCGATGACGTCGAGGTAGACCCTCCGCAGATACGTCGCATCGTCACACGCACCGGAAGGAATGATGTTCAGCTTCTGCAGTCGATCGTGAACCGGTCGGTCGATGAAGTTGGCTTCCGCGAGCGCCGGATAGCTTTCGATTTGTTCGCCGCGCGGAACGATCGCTTGAAAGACATCGACATGGCCGAGGTAAGTTGTGAGGACCGCGACACCGCCTGCCGCTTCGCCGACCGTCACCACGCCATCTTCGTCGACGGTTGCCATGGTGTCGTTATTTGATTGGTAGGTTGCCAATCGAGTCACATCCATCTTCCGCCCGTCGCTCCAGGTCGCTTCCACATGCAGTGACTGCGAAGCACGCATCGACAACTGCCGCTCACTCGGCGTGACTTCGATCGCGACAATTTTTGGATCTTCCGGGGAACCGAACGGCGCGCCGGACTTGATCCAGCTGACAAGCGTCTTGTGCTCCGGACGTTTAGGATCGATCCGTATTCCGCCTCCATGTGGAATCCCGCCGTTGGCTTTCAGCAGCATCAGGCTCCGCTCGGGAGATGCCGGGAAGACGCGGCGCCCGCGGCCTTCCATCGTCAAAGCTCGAAAGTCTTGCTCCGGATCGAAGCCAAACACGGACAGCTTAAACCCGTTCTGTCCTTCCGCCTTGCCGTGGCAGCCCGACGCGTTGCAGCCGAACTTGCTCAAAATCGGAACAACGTCGTTTTCGAAATTGTAACGGCGCTGCGACAACTCACCGGCCGATGCACTCGTGGCAACGACGAGAGAAGCAATCAAGAGCAATACGGGAATAGGCTGTCCGGGCATAGAGCGGCATGAGTGCAAAGGGAGGGGTGAACTGACCGACGTGCGACATATCGATGACTGTTGATGTTAATGTATACGAACAGCTGGATGCAAGCGTAATCAAGCCCTCGGTCTTGTACGGCGGCAATTCTGTACGTAGATTTCTCCCAGACGTTACCTCTCACCACGGAATGACCGATGAGTACGTTCGGCCCCACGACGACAACCAGCGACACAACCGAGGGACCAAATTGGCGGCCGCTCGACCGCATCCAGCGGCGAGTTGCTGGCGTGTTGGTCGAGAAAGCGAAGACGACGCCGGAGAATTACCCGCTCTCGTTGAATGCCATCACGACCGGCAGCAACCAAAAGAGCAACCGCAGCCCGCAGATGGATCTCGATCCGAGCGATGTCGAGTTGGCGTTGGAAGAGCTTCGTGAGATGGGCGCGGTGGTCGAGATTCAAGGCGACGGGCGCGTTGCCAAATTCAAACATTGTCTGTACGACTGGCTGGGAGTCGACAAAGTCGAGATGGCGGTCATGGCCGAGTTGATGTTGCGCGGCGAGCAAACAGTCGGTGAGTTGCGAGGTCGCGCGGGCCGCATGGAAGCGATCGCGGATCTTAACGCGTTGCGTCCGGTCCTCAACTCGCTGATCGACAAGAAGCTCGTCATCTCGCTCACGCCGGAAGGCCGTGGCCAAGTCGTCACTCACGGCTTGTACCAACCCAGCGAGATGCCGAAGGTCAACGTCCGCGCCGGCGAGATTTTCGCCAGCAGCTCGTCCCGTCCGGCATCTGCACCCAGGATTTCAGAAGACGTGGTCGCGGCGCTACGCGAGCAGATTGCTGAACTCCGCCAAGAGGTCGCGCGGTTAAACGAACGCTTGAACATCCTCGAAAGCTAAAGGGAGTTTTTTGTGCAGCAATCCATCGCACGCTACGACAGATTTTTTGCCCGTGGTCACCACCTCTGCCTGCTGGCGTTAGGCTGCGTCTTCGTCGGCGGAGTCGTGGCGATCGGTCAGGAACCGCAACTCGCGCCGGGCTTCGTGGACCGGACGGCCGAACTGGGGCTGCAACTGGCGAATTCGCAGGCCTGCTGGGTCGATGCCGACAACGATGGCTGGTCCGACTTGTGCGCCGGGGGCGTCGTTTGGCGGAACAACGCCGGTAAAGGTTTCACTAAATTGGCCGAGGGGTTCGGCGAGGTGGTCGCCGCCGACTTCGACAACGACGGCTTCGCGGACTTGTTTTCGTGGTCGTCGGTTCGCGTGTATCGCAACAAGGCGGGCGAGGGCTTCGAGCCGGTCGAGATGCCGACGCTGCCGAAGTGTGTTTCTCGCGGTGCGTGCTGGGGGGACTTCAATGGCGATGGCTTCGTCGATGTTTATGTCGGAGGTTACGAAGACTGGGACGCAGGGATCACGTATCCCGATTTGTTGCTGATGAACGAACAGGGCAAGTCCTTCAAGTTGACTTGGAGCGACTCGCGGTTCCGCGCTCGCGGCGTGACCACATGCGATTTCGATCAAGACGGCGATCTGGACGTGTATGTTTCGGACTATCGTCTGCAGCCGAACGTGCTGTGGCTCAACGACGGCAAGGGAGAGTTCAAGGATGCGACTGCCGACGCTAATGCTCTCGGCACGTCGCCCGGTTTCGGCGGCGGCCATTCCATTGGTGCGGCGTGGGGTGACTTCGACGACGATGGGAAGTTCGATTTGTTCGCGGGCAACTTCGCGCACGTGGACGGTCGCGGCGATCAGCCAAAATCGCGATTCCTCCGCAACCAGAGCACGGAGAAAGGGCCGACCTTTGAAGACCGCGGCCCGTGCGGCGTCTACTACCAAGAGTCCTATGCCAGTCCCAGCGCGGGCGACTTCGACAACGACGGCGACCTCGATTTGTTCTTCACGACGGTCTACGAAACGGCGTCGTTCGGCCGCAAGAACAACCCTGTCCTGTTTCGCAATGACGGCGGCTTCGCGTTCGCCGATGCCACGCCGACGGCCAAGTTGACATCGCTGCCGGCTACCTACCAGGCGGCCTGGGCGGACTTCGATCATGACGGTGACCTCGACCTCGTCACCGCCGGCAAGCTGTTTGAAAACCTGGCCCCCACAGCGAACTGGCTGGAACTAAGGCTCGAAGGCGACGGGAGTGCCGTCAATCGATCGGCGATCGGAGCGCAAGCCCGCATCCAGTTGACGACCAAAATACTTTCGCGACAGGTTGAGGCTGGGACCGGTGAGGGAAATCAAAATGATCTTGTTTTGCATTTCGGACTTGGCGACCACGCGACGCCGGTTCGCGTTGATATCCTGTGGCCCAACAGCGGGAGCCAAACAATCGAGAACGTCGAGATCAATCGCTCGACCACGGTACGCTTCGGCAAGCAGCCGTAGCGAAATCGAATTCTCTCATGAATAGACACACCCACTGTCACGGGCTGGGCGTTTTTGTGGCGGTCGCGTTTTTGGCGGCCTGCCTGTATCTGGGCGGATGCTCGCCGGCAACGAAGTCGAACTCCGCCACCAACGCGTCCGTGTCAGATCCGTCGGACCGGGAGCAACCCGAGGACCGTTCGCCACCGACGGAGTCGCGACAGTCTTCCGACGTGATCGTGGTCGGGGCCGGGATCTCCGGGTTGTCGGCGGCACTCGAACTCGGTCGCGGCGGGGCGCAGGTGACGGTGATTGATATGTCGTCCGTGTTTGGCGGACATGCCGTCATGTCACAGGGCAGCGTCAGCATTGTGGCAACGCCGGCGCAAGAGCGAGCCGGCATCGAGGATTCCCCGGACCTGGCCTTTCAGGATTTTCATCGCTGGGGCGAAGACCCGGCGACGGACTGGGTTCGCTATTACGTCGACCATTCCCGGCGCGACATCTACGACTGGCTGGACGAACTGGGCGTGCGGTTCTCGGAGGTCGTGGCGTCGTCCGGCAACTCGGTTCCCCGCGAGCACCAGCCGATCGGGCGCGGCATTGGGCTGGTCACGCCGATCTATCGAGCTTGCCTCGAGCTGGCGAACATCGACTTCGCCTGGAACACCAAAGCCGAGCAGTTGCTCACGGATAACGGCCGCGTCGTCGGCGTGCTGGTCCGCGACATGCGGACCGGCGGCGAAAGAGAACTGCGAGGCAAGGCTGTGATCCTGGCGACTGGCGGGTTTCAAAGCAATCTGGACATGGTCCGCGAGTTCTGGCCCGCCGAGTTTCGCTTTCCCGAACGCATTCTGGCCGGCTCCGGCAGAAACTCGATCGGGCTCGGACACCAAATGACGCAAGCCGTCGGCGGCGAACTCGTCCACATGGACTACCAATGGAATTATTTCACCGGGTTGCCCGACCCGCGTTATCCTGGCAGCAACCGGGGGCTGAATGCGACGAATCTGTACGGCATCCTGGTGAACGCCGAGGGCCGGCGGTTCGCCAACTTCCACGGTTGGGCGAAGGAAGTCATGCCGATTCTGCTCAAGCAGCAGGACGCGACTTGCTGGTGCATTTTCGACGAAGTCGGCAAACCGTTCTTCAGCGTCTCCGGCTCGGATTGGGGCGACTTCAAGAAGGTCGAGAAGCTCATCCTGCAAGATCCAGACTTAGTGCAGAAGGCCGACACGCTCGAACGTTTAGCGGAACTGGCCGGCCTGCCGGTGAATAACCTGGTGGAAACCGTGGCTCGTTACAACGAACTGGTGGAGCAAGGCGAGGACGCCGACTTCGGCCGCTTCGGCCCCGGCAAACGGGAGTTTTCGAACCGGGCGTCCGGCAAGATCGCGACGCCGCCCTTCTATGCCATGCAAACATTTCCGCTGACTCGCAAAAGCATGGGAGGCGTGGCGATCGACTTGCAATGCCGCGTGCTGGACAAGCAGAAACAGCCCATTCCTGGTTTGTACGCCGTCGGAGAACTGACCGGCCTGGCAGGCATCAACGGAAAGGCGGCGCTGGAAGGAACATTCCTGGGTCCGTGCATCGTCACCGGTCGCGTCGCAGCGAGTTCGCTCTTAAAGGAACTCGAAGTACCAACTCGCACGGCGGACTTAGGCGAGTCTCGATGCACGGCTTGCCACGACATTCCGAGGTTGCTGTCACAAGCCCGCGAAGGGTACTGGCACTTCGAAAAGGTTCACCGCGCGACCGAGGAGCGCGGACTCGATTGCCGGCATTGCCACAGTGAGCTGACACCCTTTCGGGACGACGACCATCGCATCAATCGTCAGTCGTTGACCGCCAGTTGTGTATTGTGCCACGTGGCGCAGGAGTAATTTCCCCGATGCAACATTCTGCTTCATCGTTCTCGAAGCAGTTCGCCGTTGTCCAGACCCGACGGACCACACTCATGCGAGATGACCGATGACGACTTGGCGATGTGCTTTGGAATTGGATGCGAAACGAAATGTGGTCGCGGGCAGCACAATGGACTTAGCGGACGCGATCGGGCACGCGGCCGACTTGCGGATCTACACCGAGTTTCTGCATAACGAACATATCGACGTCGACTCGCCCAACGGCGAGCGGATCCGCGAGGTCGCCGAATTTGGCGTCACGTACCGCATCGATCAGAGCTGGGTCGCCGGAATCATGAACTTACGACAGCCGATCGAGTTGCCCAGCGGATTTGGTCCCCGGTCTTCGCTGTCCTTCTTCCTGTACAACCAGGACGGCACGCAGGCGATCGCGCGACCGTATCTCGACGGCGGCACGGCCGAGGCGGCACCCGGGCCATCGCCGCCGCAACCGCCGGCAATGATGCCCAAGTACCACGTGCTGGATTGCTGGGACACAGGGACGAACGCCCCCAGCCAGAACTTCGTGTACGACTTCGATCGGTTTCGCTACTTCGTCAACGACTCGTGGCGTGAAGTGTTGCGGCACTCGGCCAGCGGCGAGGTTGTTTCCGGATCGATCGACGAACTGGTCGACGCGTTTTCGTCAGGCTGCGCGATCAAGCTCGGTGTCGGCAATCTCTGTGCGGACCTTGGCGACGACCGGGACAGCGCGCCGGATCATGAAGTCTTCGTGCAAGGCGGCTCCGCGTATTACTACACGGACCAGCAGCTGTTCATCATCGGTTCGCATCCGGTTGTGCGGGTCCAGCCGAACGTGCCGCTGCGATACGCGAGCTGCAATTGGGACTTCGGCTGGCTGATGGTGCGGAGCGACGGGCGCGTGGTGTACCGCCGCTGCGATCCTTACACGCTCCAGTTCTCCGACCACGTGTCGCACCACGCGATGCGCTGGTTCGTTCGGTAGTGTGGGAGCAGCGAACCAACGGGCGAGGCGAGACGTGGGAGGGCGAAGCGAGACGTGGGAG
>JAQBZB010000282.1 GCA_027622275.1 Planctomycetota bacterium
AGATAGCCGTAACTCTTTTCACAAACGTATATTTTGAACAATGCTGACCGGTTCATGAATAATCCGGGCAAAGGCCCCCAGGCGGTTGCAGTCAGGTTCGCATTGACACTGACCAACCTCACCGAGATAATCCCGCCCCTTTCGATGATGTCTTTGGCGGCACCAATCCTATGCGCTCAAAATGTTCCGCGATGATTTCTCTGCTAGCGTGGTGGGGGTGTGCGCTCTCCGCTTCGTCGATTCGTGCGGAGGAAATCGCGTCACCCGCGATGGCCCTGCCGGCCGCGCAACCGCGGACAGGCGTGCCGGCGCTGCCGGACGTGTTGCGGCCACTGCATTGGCTGCACACGGAGCCGAACGATCCCGTCCGCAGCACGGGGATCGGCAAGCCGCTGAAGGGAACGAGTTGGCGGAATCGCCCGTTTCATATCGGCTGGATGTTCGGTGGGATGGACGGTGATCGCCTGATCGCCGACGCGATCGACCAGCATCAAGGCCTGATCGGCGGCTATCGGCTCGGTTGGGACTTTGACCATTATTGGGGCACCGAGCTGCGATATGCCTTCGCCAAGCCGGAGCTGGTCGATCTGCAAGCGATGACCTCGCTGCCGACGGGCACCGACAAATTCTGGGATCTGAATTTGCTGTATTATCCGTGGGGCGATGCCCAATGGCGTCCGTTTGCCAGCGTGGGACTCGGCGTGGCGAGCTTTCGCTCCGAGCGCGCCAATCAACTGCTCGTCGACGACAACTTGTGGACGATTCCGCTGGGCGTGGGAGTCAAGCACTACTACCGCCCGTGGTTGGCATTGCGGACGACCCTGACGGACAACCTGTCGATCGGCTCTCAAGGACTCGAGACGATGCACAACTTGTCATTCAGCGTTGGCGTCGAAGTGCATTTCGGCGGGCCGCGGCAAACGTATTTCCCCTACCACGGCGGCGGGATGATCTGGTAATCGCCAGCGCGGATAATTCACGTCGGGTGGGACAAGCGTGCGTAGGTTCATGGTGGGCCGGCGGAAACGGCAGACTTAGCGATATCAACGTGTTAAGGCAACCAAACGAGGGACAGCACGCGCCGGCCCACCAAAACACCGTTTCCTTGTCCCACCCTACGCGTGTCGTGAATAATCCGGGCTAAACCAGCTGCGAGGCTTGCCGGCTGGGCTGCACCCGTAGCTGATACGTTCTCTTGATGTCGAGAATATCCGGCAGCGCCCGGAAGAACGCTTCGATCATGTCCGCATCCCATTGCTTGCCCGCGCCGTCCTTGAGGATCGCTTCGGCTCTTTCCAGAGGCATGCCATTGCGGTAAGGACGGTCGCTGGTCATGGCGTCGAAGGCGTCCGCCACGGCCAGAATCCGTCCGTCGAGCGGGATTTGATGGCCCGCCAGGCCATCGGGATAACCGCGACCGTCAAGACTCTCGTGGTGGTGCAAGACTCCAGGCAGAACGTAATTCAGTGCTTCCAGATCCTGGAGAATGGCCCAGCCCTTGTCCGGATGCTGCTTGATCTCTTCGAACTCGGCGTCCGTCAGTGCATCGGGTTTGCGAAGGACCGCGTCGCGGACGCCGATCTTGCCGATGTCGTGCAACAGTCCGGTCAGGTACAAGCGTTCGCAGTAGTCTTCGCCGAGACCCAGCTCTTCCGCCAAGCGCTTGCCGTACAAGGCGACCCGTTCGCTATGACCGCGAGTGTATTCGTCCTTGGCTTCCACCGCGGAGACCAATGCCCGGACCACGCTGACGAGCAACTCTTCCCGCTCGCGGAACAGCTCCACGTTCCGGGCGTGCGTCGCCAGAATCGCGGCCGACGAACTCATCAAGGTGGCTTCGTGCGTGCCGAATTCGAGGTAGCTCAATTCCCAAGGAACCTCTCCCCCGGTATTGATGTTCCGCTCGTTGTTTCGATTCAACGCGACCAGCCACCCAATCAACTCCGCGCCGTTCACGATCGGGACAATGATAAAGCTGTTGACGCCAGGAAAGTCCTGGGCCTCCGCAGTACCGTCAAAGTTGTTCTTCACGATGGGCTGGATTTCGCACTGGTCGTGATAGTGTTCGACCAATCGTTGGCAATCCCGCGGGTCGATGCACCTGCTGCCTGCCCAAACAGACGGCAAACCAACTCGAACCGGTGACTCGACTTCTCCAGCAGCTTGCTTCTCGGCCACGACAAGCACCAGCCCATCGGCTTCGAGCAGCGGCTTTAACGTCGGCAGCACTGTTTCGGCCATCGCCGTGAAGTCGAACGACAGATCCGAGATTTCCAACAGTTCCGCCATGCTGCGGAGGAACGTCAGCTCCTCGAAGTCGTTGGTCACCTGGCGGAGAAACGCCTGGTGCTCGTGACGGAGTGACGTCAGCTCGGCTTGACTCCGAAGATCACGCTGAAACAACTCGGCCAGCTTCTGGAGGCATTCGATGTCGCCCGACTCGAAGGTCCGTACCGCGACGAGCGCTTTGCGGCTCGCCCGAGGAATTGGAATTGCCAGCAGCACTCCACCATTCGTTGCGGCCGTTACAGGCGACTTGGTGTGCGCCGCTTCGGTCAGCAGGAGGTGGAATTCGGCCTCGTCAGCTGTCTCCGATAAAACATGATCGGACACGCCGTCGCCCGTCAGGCGATGCCAGTGGTCGCCCTGCAACCAAAACTGAAACTCTCCATTAAACGTTTCGACCAGCGCGGCATGCAGGTCGGCCAGCGCTTGTTGATCGAATCGAATCGGGCTTGTCAGTTCGGCTGCCATGGGATTTAGCTTCTGATCGTGAGCCTATGGGCATCGAGAGTGGTTGCGGATCGCTACTCGACAACGACCTCGACGGTCACTGCGCAGGGCACGTCTCATCAAAACGTAGGTCAGAAAGAAGGGCAGTCAATCGCGTGACCGCAATTGAGGCGAGCGGGTGATCGGGAGGGTGAGGCTCCTGCCGAACCGGCTCAGCGGGAGCTTCGCCCTCCCAAAACGTCTCGCCCCCGCCCGTCGCCAGAAAAAAAACCCCGAAAGAATTTGCCCCGCACGTTACGTAACCTATGGTTTACCGGAACCTCGTCTGAAGTTCCTGGAAGTAGGGTACAGCACGGGTTTCCCGATATTCGGGCAAACAATTACACAAAAGTTCGGGCAAACACAAAAGAGGAGAATTCCAGTCATGTCACGCAAAAGTGGTTTTACGTTGGTTGAGCTTGTGGTGGTCGTTTTGATTCTCGGGATCTTGGCGGCCATCGCCGTTCCCAAAATCCTTAACAACGGTGAGGACGCGAAGGATTCCGGCGTGGCGCAAACGCTCTCATCGATTCGTGATGCGATCGAACTCTACCGGACGCTGCCAAGTTCGAAGGGGGTTTATCCGAACGGAACCACCGACCAAATTCAAGCGCAGCTCCTTCCCGCTCTTCGTGGGAAAGTGTTCCCGAGCGCAAGAGTCGGCGTATTGAACAGCAATGTCATCAAGCCTGTCACGCCGTTGCCGGCGGTCGCCACTGGCACCGAGGGCTGGGCTTACGATCCGACGACCGGCGAAATCGTTATCAACTCCGACGCTCTCAACGGCGCTGGAATTAAGTACTCGGACCTGTAAGGCGAACGGCAGAAAAGTTCTTACCTGCCGTAGCGCGGCGCAGCCGCAGCCGCGTAGAATGGACTTTCAGTCCGTCCAGCCATGCGGAAAGGCGTTGAAGGACGGACTGGAAGTCCATCCTACGGGCAAATCAGCAACGGCCGCTCGCCGCAGCGAAATTGGCGGCGTTGGCAAACTGTTCCGGTTCTGACGGTCGTAGGTCAGAACCGGATCAGAACGACCGTTTCATGAATGACGAAGTCGCGGGTCGGAACGGCCCGATGAATTAGTCCGGATCGATCACTTGCGCCGCCGTCACAGGGCGGCGTAGTGACATTCCGGCCGGCACCCTGGGAAATGGCTAGACATGAGCAACGCAGACAAACATATCCTGGTGGCCGAGGACAACGCGGCGTTGGCCAGCGTCGTTCGCTTTAACTTGGAACGAGCTGGCTTTCGGGTAACCGTCGCGCACAACGGCCGCGCTGCCTGGGAAGCCGTTCAGGAAGAAGCCTTTGACCTGATCGTGACCGATCAGCAAATGCCCGAGATGACAGGCTGCGAGTTTTGCGAGAAGCTCCGGGCGGTCGATGAATTCCGTCACCTGCCGGTCATCATGCTGACGGCCAAAGGCATGGAGCTTGAACTGCCGCGATTGAAGGCCGAATTAGGGATTGCCGCCACGTTCTTAAAGCCTTTCAGCCCCCGCGAGATCGTCAAGGCGGTGGAAGACCATTTGGAAGCGGTTCGCGAACTCGTTTCGCCGTAACGGAGGCTGAAAGATCAGGCGAGTGAATGTTAGCAAGATCCGTCAAAGTCGAACTGCCGCGGCGGGTAGTCGCCTTCTATCTGCTCTGCTCACTCGTGGCGTTGCTCTGGCTGGTCGCTAGTGCCGTCTCCGTCACGAAGTCGATGATTGCTCACCATGCTGAAGACGAGCTAATCTCGTATCTCCGACATGCCGCCGCGCAGACGACGATTGACCTGGCGGTCAACGGCGATGTCAATCTGCAGTCGCTAGTGGAACGCTTCGCGCGCGAACGGCAGCTGTTGTTTTGTGGGTTTGTCGGCGGCGACCATACCTACGTGGCCCACTCGCTGAAACGCCGGGTCGGGCAGCCGCATCGCATCGACAACGGCATCACGACGCGCCACGACGAGATCGAGTTGGTGCGGTACTCCAGTGGCTCGCTAAGGATCCGCGAGTATCGCACTCCGATTCAAATCGACGAACTGGCCGGGAGGCTGATCGTCGCGCGGGCCGAACCGTCCGTTGACGAAACGCTTGAAGTGACTTCGCGACACGCCTTTGTCGTCCTGTGTGGTCCGCCGTTGATCGTCGCGTTGTGCGGTTTCACCCTCTACCGCCTGGTCAGCCCGATGGCGGCCGTCGATTCTCAGCTGCGCCAGGCCGCGCTCGCGCCGACGCTCGCCGATGTCGAATTATCGCCGATTAATTCGCGCAGTCCCAGTGTCTTGGGGTGGAATCGAATCGTTCACAATTTCCCGCACGAGAGTACGCCGACCGCTCTCGGTCAGCGATTGAGTGATGCGGTGCAATCGCTTCGTCAGACGAAGTCCGACGATGTGTTGAACAGTCTGACCGACGGAGTTGCGGTGAGCGATCAGGACGGAACCATCACGTTCGCGAACCAGTCCATGGCAGCCATGTTTGCAAGCGGCTCGCAACCGGACAGTTTGTGCGGCAAAGACGTCGCGAGTTGTCTCGGTCTCGACGCGGAGGAAGAGGTTCGTTCCGCGTTGTTCGATCCGGACCTCTTCGCGCGGCATGTTGTCGAAGAGTTGGAGCGGGGAGCCGATGAAGCCAAGCAGTTCTTGCGAATTGCGCGGACTCCCATTCGTGCCGCGGACGGAGCGGGCAGTCCGGGGCACGTGTGGACGGTCCGGGATGTCACGCAGCAGAAACTCGCGGACGCCATGCGCGACGAGTTTCTCGACAACGCCACGCACGAACTGCGGACTCCGTTGGCCAACATCAAGGCGTATGCCGAAACGCTCTCGATGGGCGACAGCCTGGATGTCGAGTCGCAGAAAGAATTCTGCAACACAATCAACTCCGAAGCGACGCGGCTGGCCCGCTTCATCGACGATTTACTCAGCGTCAGCAGCATGGAAGCGGGCTCGCTCACGCTGAACAAGCAGGGTGTGGACTTGGAGCGGATATTCTCGGAAGTGATCGGCAAGGTCAAGCCGCAGATGGACCAGAAGCGGCTCAAATTTGAAACGATCTTCCCGGCCAAGTATCCGCAGGCGAGGCTCGACAAAGATAAAATCAATGTCGCCTTGGTGAATCTGCTGGGCAACGCCGCCAAATACACGCCCGAGGCGGGGCGCGTGCGTTTCGAGGTCAAGATTACGAATAGCGAAATCAGGATCGAAGTCGAAGATAGCGGCGTGGGAATCTCGGAAGAAGAGTTGCCGCGGATCTACGACAAGTTCTTCCGTAGCTCGAATCCATTGGTCCAGGAGGTCACTGGGACGGGGCTGGGGCTGTCGATGGCTCACGAAGTGATCAAGCTGCACGGCGGCGCGATGACCGTTCAAAGCCAGCTCGGCGAGGGAACGACCTTTATCACGACGCTGCCTCTGGAGTGACAAGAGACCGATGTTCAAGCAATCGAAGCAAGGCGCCATCAACGTGATTAGCGCCACCCTGCCGCTGAACAGTGAATCTTTGGATCTGTTGGACAGTGCGTTCGCCGAGTGCTTCCGCGAAGGTCAGCCACACGCCGTGCTCGACCTGCGGAGCGTACCGCTGATCGACAGCGCCGGGTTGGAGCAGCTGCTCGATTTGCGGGACCGGTTTCAGCAGAAGACGGGAGTCTTGAAGCTCGCGGGGGCCAATCCCTTATGTCAAGACATCCTCTCGATTACCGGTGTCGCGGCGTACTTTGAAATCTTTCCGGAAGTCAATCAAGCCGTCGGGAGCTTCATTTAATGAGCACGGCGACCGACCTTCCGGCACCCAGCGAGTCCTCGGCGACTCCGGTGGTTCTCACGCCGCCCGCGGCTGCCGTGGCGCGTCCGTCGCGTCGACGCCGTACACCGCTCGGCGAGCAGTTGGTCGAGGCAGAGCTGCTCACTCGTGACGAGTTGGAGGACGCGCTCAAACTGCAAGCCTCGAAAGGCCAGAAGCTCGGCGAGATCCTGCTGGAACTGGGAGTCATCACGGAAGATCAGATGCTGCCCTTCATCCACAGGCAGCTGGGCATCCCCTCGGTCAAGTTGCGTGAAGGCGTCATCGACCCGACCGTTGTCCGAATCCTTCCTCGTGAAGCCGCGGAGCGGTTGACGGCGCTGGCCCTGTTCAAAGTGCGTGGTGTCTTGACGGTCGCGACGCCCGAGCCGATGAACCTCGAACAGTTGGACGAGCTGGAACGGGTCACCGCCCTGAAAGTACGTCCGGTCTTTGCTTTCGCCAGCAACATCCAACGGATGATTCTCCGCGCCTACGAAGACGACTTCGCGGTAGATTCCGTCACGGCGGACATGGACGAGTCGGCCGTCGAGTTACAGAACGACGCGGCCGAGATCGATTTGTCGTCGGTCGAGTCGATGGTCGATGGCAGCCCGGTGATCAATCTGGTGAACTATCTGATTCTACAGTCGCTTCGCAAGGGAGCGAGCGACATCCACATCGAACCGACCCGGAAGCACACCATCGTCCGCTTTCGTGTCGACGGCCAGCTGGTCGAAGTGCTCCGCCCACGTCATGACATTCATCCCGCCATCGTGTCGCGCATCAAAGTCATGGGCAAGATGGACATCGCGGAACATCGCGTCCCGCAGGATGGCCGCTGCCAGGTCATCGTCGAAGGCAAAGAGGTCGACTTGCGTATCTCGACGCTCCCCACCGTGCTCGGCGAAAAGGTCGTGCTGCGTGTGCTCGATCGGCGGCGAGTGACATTCAACCTCGACAAGCTGGGAATGCCCCAGGAATCGCTGGCCAACGTCAAAATGCTCCTCGCCCGTCCGTACGGCCTGCTGCTGGTGACGGGACCGACGGGCAGTGGCAAGACGACCACGCTGTACTCGGCGCTGGAGCTGATCAAGTCGGTCCATCGCAATATCATTACGGTGGAAGATCCCGTCGAGTATCAACTCGAATTGATCAACCAGGTTCAGGCCGAGAAGTCGCGGCAGTTGACGTTTGCGACGGCCTTACGCGCGATCTTGCGCCAAGACCCGGATATCATCATGGTCGGCGAGATCCGCGATGGCGAAACGGCGCAAGTTGCCGTGCAAGCGGCGCTCACGGGGCATCTCGTGTTGAGTACGTTGCACACCAACGACTCGTCCGGCGCGGTGACCCGGCTGCGCGACATGGATGTGGAAGCGTTCAAGATCTCGGCCGCGGTGATTGGTGTGATCGCCCAGCGGCTTGTCCGGACGATCTGCCCGAAATGCCGGGCCTCGTATTATCCGCCCGCCGACTTCTTGGACAGCATTCATTACAAGGGCGACAAGCGGCGCTCGTTCGCTCGCGGCGAAGGATGTCGCGACTGCTATGACACCGGATTCCGAGGTCGTCTTGGTATCTACGAAGTGTTGGTCATCGCACCGGCGTTGCGGGAAATGATTTCCGCGAATGCCAACGTCGAAGATATTCGCAAGTGGTTTCGGGCGAACGGCGGCAGCACGCTGTTGGACGAGGGGCTGCGAATGGCTGAGCAAGAGCTGACGAGTCTGGAAGAAGTCATGCGAATCGCATTTGCCGAGTAAAGATATGGTTATTGGTGCAAACAGTGTGGGGAAGACCGCAATCAAGGCGGCGCAAGCGGCGCCCGTCAGGAGTTCGCGGCGTGGTCCCAAGGTGAAGCGCGTCGAGCTGGTCGACATGACGTCTCAAATGGCGATCATGACGCGGGCCGGCGTCGACATCGCGTCGGCCTTGGAGTCCCTCGTCCGTCAATGCACGTCACCCCCATTGCGATCGATCCTGGAAGAAGTCCACGAGAGCGTACTCGGCGGAAAATCGGTTTCTGAAGCGATGGCTCAGTATAGCCATGTGTTTGACGAAACCTATGTGGCCGCCGTGGCGGCCGGTGAAGCTTCCGGACGCCTTCCCGATGTGTTAGGCCAGCTGGCCGATCTGCTTCGTAACGACATGCGGTTGCGAAACTCGGTTCGCACGATGCTCGCCTATCCCATCATGTTATCGGCCGTTTCCGGCATTGTGCTGTTGGCCTTGATTCTGTTTGTGTTGCCGAAGTTCGCCGATATCTTTGCGGACTTCGACGCACCACTGCCAGTCATCACTCAGTTCCTGATCACCGTGTCGTCCGAACTCCGCACGCGTCTTTGGCTGTGGGGGCCGCTGATTCTGAGTTGTCTCGCCGCTGCTTATGCCTTCAAACGCAGTTCGAGTGGGAGCTTGATGTGGGACCGCTTCTCGCTCAACGGCCCGATCATCTCGAAAGTGACGCGGGCGCTGTTGATCGGACGCGTTTGCCGGCTGTTGGGCATCATGATCGACAGCGGCGTGCCGCTGCTGGACAGTCTGCGGCTGGCCCGCTCCTCCGTCAAGAACTCGCTTTACAAAGAGTTGTTCGTCGAGTTGGAAGAGGACGTCATGAACGGCCGCGGATTGTCGAAGGCTTTGCTCGCGAGTGAGTTCATTCCCGGTTCGGCGGGCGAAATGGTCGTGACGGCCGAGAAGACGGGAACGCTGGGGATGGTGACGGCGATGATCGGCCTGCACTACGAACAGGAAGGCGAAGCCCGGCTGAAGGAATTCGTGGCCTTTCTCGAGCCGGTCATCACGGTGGTGATGGGATTTCTCGTCGCCATCATCGTCATGTCGGTCATGTTGCCACTGTTCGATTTGTCATCTGCCGCAAAGGGCTAAACGAATGTCAAAGCACGAAACCCAGGTCACGGGCGGCGGTCGGTTCCTCGCCGTTGTCATCTTGCTCGCCGCGGGCTATCTGGCCGGTGTCACATCGCGCGATGCGACGGTGCAAGCCGACGTCCGCCGCGACGAACCCCAACAAGAGCCCTTTCAAACCGGCGATCAGCGTTGCGAGGTCGTGCTGCGTGAGATCTCGGCGACGCTCGGCAAGATGGACGCGCGAATCGAGCGGATGGAGAAGCTGGCAACGCAGTTTGTCAACCACAACGGCCAGCCATTGCCGGGGGAAACTCGCCCACGATGATCTTCTCACGGACAAGAGGCTGGATCGGCGTCGACATTGGGACGCACATGGTAAAGCTGGCCCAGGTGGAGCGCCATGGCTCGCGCGTCGAGTTGCTGGAAGCGCTGAGCATTCCGCGACAAGAGCCGTGGTTGGACACCAACGACGGAGCCGCTGACATCGCGTCAAGTCTCGAAATACAAGCCGCGCTCTCGTTGGGAACGCGGTTCCGAGGCCGTGACGCCGCCATCACGCTGCCCATGGCGGTGTGCGACGTGAGGACGTGCAATATCAAAGGCGACACGGATCCCGAGCGGCGAGCCGCCGTGTTGCGGGAACTCGACACGGTCTATCCGGACACGCCAACGACTCGTGAATTCGATCACTGGTCCGTGGAACTGCCGGCTGACCACGAGCCCGCCGCCGACAACACCATCGCTTTATCCATCGCCTCGTCTTGGGCTTCGCGAATTGCCCAGGATATGCGTGAAGCGGGATTGGTGGGCCACGTTCTGGATGGCTTGCCGCTGGCCACGGCGCGGGCGATCGCGTTGAGTATGCCGGGTGCCACCAATCCCGTTGCCGCGGTTGATTGGGGCCATCACCGCGCGACACTATGCTCGGTCAAGGGCGGTCGACCGCTGTTCGTACGCTCGCTGCGCGACTGCGGATTCCGGTCGGTCACGAACGCCCTTTGCAAAGCGCTGTCCGTGACGGCCGACGAGGCGCAGAAGCTGCTTCACGATCATGGCCTGCCGAATCGCACGCGCGGAGCCGTGTCGGACCTGCAAGAAGTGATCGAGGAAGTCGCGCGTGATCCGCTCGATCGCTTCATCGACGAGCTGACACGGACAACAACTTACTTGTCACAACAACGTCGCAGCCTCGCCCCGGCAAAGATCGTTCTGCTCGGTGGGGGAGCCGCCGTCAAGAACATGGCAAGTTATCTCGATGACCGGATGGAGTTGCCCGTCGAGACGTGGCACCTTGACGCCGCGGCGTCGACGGCCTGGCAAGAACGCGGGCTCCCGATCGAAATGTTTGGACCTGCAATCGCACTTTCCGCGCTGGCTTGGGCTTCACGATGAAGACGCACCTCAACTTGATGCCGATGCGCTATCGACGCGGACAATTGATCCGCCGTCGCTTGAAGCAGTGGTCGGTGTGGTGGCTGCTGGCGGCCGGATGCACCGTTTTGCTGGGCTGGACGCAATGGTCACAGTACCAAGCCGGCGCTGCGAAGCTCGCCTCCTTGCGGGTTCATTACGAGCCCCTCGAAGCCATGAAAGAAGATGTGTCTGGACTCCAGGAAAAGATCGGCGCGTTGCAGCGGCGCGAGTCACTCGCCCTGTCGCTGGCTGACGAACGATCCATGCTAGGGCTCGTCGGCTTGCTCAGCCAAGCCCGACAAGCGTGCGATGGCCGTGTTTCGATAGGGTCGTTGAGTCTGAATCGAAGCGGCGAGAGTCAATCGGCAATGAGCGTCCTGACCTTGTCCGGTGTGGCCGTCGACGACCTGGCCGTGGCCCGGTTCACCACCGCGCTTCGGGAGGCGAAGGCATTCATCGGCATCGACTTGAAATCGACCGGAAACGCGACCGTGGGCGACATGCCAGCCCGTACCTACACGATGGAATGCACTTTCTGAGAACAAACATGTCCACCGACTCCAATGATCGAAAGTTGATGGTACTGGGGTGGCTCTTCCATCTGGGAGGATTGATCACCCTAGTTCTTGGCGCGTTCGTTTATGAGTTCATCGTCTCTGGTTTGATCACGCACCAGCGAGGTGCCAACGAAGCAGAGATCGAACAGCTTGAAGCGCTTCTCGAAACGGAACGCGACACCGGGCGTGAGTATTCCCGTCTTCAAGCGGAACTGGCACGACTCGAAACCAGCGCCGAAGCAGCCCGCCAACGCATTCCAGAGACGCCACAGGAATCGGAGTTCCTCGCACAGATTTCCGAAGCAGCCAACGAGCACGGTTTGGCGATTCAAAACTTCACACGCGGTTCCGTGACGGTGTTGCCGACCCACTCGCAGCTGCAGATTCGCTTAACCGGCGAAGGAGACTACGCGAGCATTTGCGGCTTCTTTGAAAGGATGGGGACCTTCTCGCGGGTCGCCACGGTCAGCCAGATGAATTTGAGCGCCCCCGAAAACTCGGAGATTTATCCGCTCGACATGACATTGACCTTGTATTTTGGCGCGCAGGCACCGCAAGGAGGCGACCGTGGCTAAACGATCGAATGCACCCCGTGGCGGTTTGACGCCCGGCAAATCCATCGCCATCGGCATCCTGGCTGTTGTCCTGCTGGTGGTGATTGTCACGCAGTTCGGCGGCCAGAAGAGCGAGGAGCTACAACCCCGCGGCAAACAAACGGCGGCGGAGAAATCGGCGGCGACAAGTTCGCCGGACCAGACTGCCGCGCCAACGGAGGTCAGGCGTTCTGACAGACCTTGGCCTAGCTTTGACGTCGCGGCAGTCGTTGCTAGCAATCCCTTCATGGTGCCCGAAGTACTGTTTCCTGGCCGAGAAACTGCGGAGACTCAGAACTCCTGACCTGAGCGGAATTTAAGGTGAGCCGTGTTTTGGGCTGAGGAGGGTGTAGAC